>CACMXS010000005.1 GCA_902617715.1 uncultured Pelagibacteraceae bacterium
GGATTGGGATCGAAGGATAAAAAAATAAATATCCAAAAAAACTTAAAAATTGCAAAAAATAAAATTAGTAAAAACTCAAAAAAAATTTTCTTAGTAAACCAAATTCACAGCCAAAAATATATATATATTAACAACAGTAATAAAATAAAAAGTAAAAGAGTAAAGGCTGATGCAATAATTACTAATCAAAAAAAATTACCCATAGCGATTTTAACAGCAGATTGTGTTCCAATATTAGTTTACGATGATACCTCAAAGATAATTGCTGCAATACATGCTGGATGGAAAGGTGCTTACAAAGGTATTATAGATAATGTTATCAGATTTATGATTAAAAAAGGCAGTAAAATAAAAAATATTCATGCTGCAATAGGCCCATCTATTTCACAAAAAAACTATAATGTGAAAAAGGATTTTTTGAAGAGATTTTTAAAAAAAAACAAAAAAAACAAAGTATTTTTTAAAAAAAGAAAAAATTTAATATATTTTAATTTACCAAAATATGTAAAATCACAACTTATATCCAACAAAATATCAAATATTGACCATATAAATATAGACACTTACGATTACAAAAATAATTTTTTCAGCGCTAGACGATCTTTAAGACTAAATCATGATGATTATGGTAGAAATATTTCAATAATTATGATTAATTAAACTTTTCAATGAAATTATTAACTGGAAATAGTAATAAAGCATTAAGCAAAAATATTGCAAAATACTTAAAAACTAAAATTGTAAATTCTAGCATCAGAAAGTTTGCTGATGGAGAAATTTATATTGAAATTAATGAAAATATTCGTGGTAATAGTATTTTTATAATTCAGTCTATTTCATCACCAGCCAATGATAATTTAATGGAGTTGCTACTTTGTATCGATGCTCTTAAAAGATCATCGGCGAAGAATATAACTGCGGTAATTCCTTATTTTGGATACGCAAGACAGGATAGAAAAGTTGTTCCAAGAACTTCTATTTCAGCAAAACTAGTTTCAAATTTAATTACTAAAGCTGGAGCAGATAGAGTAGTGACTGTAGATTTACATGCAGGACAAATACAGGGTTTTTTTGATATTCCAGTTGATAACCTTTTTGCGACTCCAATTTTCGCTAGACATGTTAAGAAAAAAGTTAAAAGTAAAAAAATGATTTGTGTGGCACCAGATGTTGGAGGAACTGAAAGAGCAAGAGCATTGGGGAAAATTTTAAATGTTGGGCTTGCAATTGTAGATAAAAGAAGACCTAAACCAGGCCAATCACAAGTTATGAACATAATCGGAGATGTAAAGGGCAAAACTTGTATACTTGTTGATGATATAATTGATTCAGGAGGTACAATAGTTAATGCTGCAGCTGCTTTAAAAAAAAGAGGTGCTAAAGATGTTTATGTTTATATTACCCATGGTGTATTGAGTGGTGAGGCTGTAAAAAAAATCAAAAATTCAGTGATAAAAAATTTAGTAATAACAGATACAATTGATAACTATACAAGAACAAAAAATGTAAAAAATATAGAAGTTTTGCCAATTTCTGCTCTTATGGGAGAGGCTATTAAAAGAATTTCAAATTCAACCTCAGTGTCAGATTTATTCAAATAATTACCTTGATTATTTATCAACATGAGTTAAAACCCTGTCACTTATGAACTCTTTAGAAGCAAGCATTAGAGAAAATAAAACTAAAGGTCAATTGAACGCCATAAGAAGCAATGGAAGTGTGCCTGCAATCATTTATGGTGGTAAAGATGAAAATCTAAAAATTTCTATATCAAAAAAATTGTTAAAAATTTTAATCGAGAAAGAAAATTTTTTATCCAGCATTATTACTCTAAATATAAATGGAAAATCTCAAAATGTGTTACCTAGGGAAGTTAAATACCATATAATTAGTGATGAACCTACTCATGTTGATTTTTTGCGAGTATTACCAGGAGTAAAAATTAAAATCGAAGTTCCAGTTAATTTTATTAATCATGAAAAATCTCCTGGCTTAAAAAGAGGTGGTGTTTTAAATATAGTGAGAAGAAAAGTGGAATTAAAATGTCCGAGTGAAAAAATACCTGAAAACTTAACTATTGACCTAGATGGTATAGATATAGGTGAAAGTTTTAAAATTTCATCAGTCAAATTAGATCCAGAAGTAGTTCCAACTATTCAAGGCAGAGACTTTGTGATTGCAACACTTGCAGCTCCAACGGTTATGAAAGAACCTGAAAAACCTGCTGAGGCAGAAGCAGGTGAAGGTGAAGAAGGAGCTGAAGGCACAGAGGGAACCGCAGCAGCAGCTGATGGAGAAAAACCGGCGGCTGATGGTGATAAAAAAGAAGGTGATGATAAAAAATCGTCTGATAAAAAACCTGCTGAAGAAAAAAAATAATCAATTAAGATTTTATATTTATCTTTTCAATTTATGCTTTTATTTGTAGGTCTAGGCAATCCAACCCCTGATAGTGAAAATAACAGACATAATGTTGGATTTAAGATTATAGACAGAATAAATAAAGAATTTGGTCTTTCAAAACAAAAACCTAAATTTAAAGGTTTGTTAACAACTGGCAATATTAATAACAAAAAAGTTTATGCTATAAAGCCTCTAACTTTCATGAATAACTCTGGTATCTGCATTAGAGAATTAATTGAATATTTCAAAATCGAAGCTGAAGATGTTTTTGTCTTTCATGATGACCTTGATGTAGAATTTGGAAAAATTAAAGCAAAGTTTGGGGGTTCTAGTGCTGGCCATAACGGAATAGCATCTATCGATAAGTTTATCGGAAAAGATTATTCACGAGTAAGAATTGGCATTGGAAAGCCGAAAAGTAAAATAGAAGTTGCTGATTATGTTTTGCAAAATTTTGATGAAGAAGAGACTTTAGGAATAGAAAAAATTTCTAAAAATATAACAGAGTCAATTTCAATTCTTGTAGAAAAAAAATTAGATTTGTTTTCTAGTACCGTAAATAATAAATAATGAGTTTTAAGTGTGGAATTGTTGGATTACCTAATGTTGGTAAATCTACATTGTTTAATGCATTAACAAATTCAAATAAGGCTCAAGCTGCAAATTTTCCTTTTTGTACCATTGATCCAAATGTTGGAGTTGTAGCTGTACCAGATCCAAGAATAGAAAATTTAGCGAAAATTTCAAAATCAAAAAAAATTATTAATACCACAATATCATTTGTTGATATCGCTGGCTTGGTAAAAGGTGCATCAAAAGGTGAAGGACTTGGAAACAAATTCTTATCTCATATAAGAGAAGTAGATGCAATTATAAACATGGTTAGATGTTTTGATTCAGATGATATCCAAAATGTTAATCCAAATGTTGATCCAGTGAGAGATCTTGAAATAATTCAGACAGAAATGATGTTATCTGATTTAGAATCCATCCAAAAAAGATTGGAAAAAAATAACAAAAAAAATATGGATGAAGAGCAAATAAAAATCCTCGAGATTGCTCTGGACTGCATCAATAATGATAAAGATATTTCTTTGTTAAAATCTCAATTTGACAGAAAAAAATTAAATCAAAGCGGCTTATTATCTATAAAACCAAAAATATTTGTTTGTAATGTTGACGAACAAAGCGTCCAAATGGGAAATAATTATACAAATTTATTTATTAAAAAGTATGGTGATGAAAATACATTAATAATTTCAGCTGATATTGAAAATCAAATAAATGAACTTAATATAAATGAAAAAAAAAATTATATGGAAATGATAGGTTTAAAAAAAACTGGTTTAGATATATTGATTCAAAAAGGATATAAAATTCTTGAATTAGAAACATTTTTTACTTCAGGACCAGAAGAAACTAGAGCATGGACTATCCAAAAAAATTGTTCTGCTCCCAAAGCAGCTGGAGAAATTCATACAGATTTTGAAAAAGGATTTATAAGAGCTGAAACAATTTCATATAATGATTTTATTTCAAACGAAGGTTGGACAAACTCAAAAGCTAATGGGAAAATGAGATTAGAAGGTAAAGATTATATTGTGAAAGATGGTGATATATTAAACTTTCGTTTCAATACGTGACCAAATTTTTTTCATACTAAAATAAACTAGAGTTGTAAGAATAATTAGATAAACAATAGCTTTAAAGCCCATCTTGTGTCTTGCCTCTAAATGTGGTTCTGCCGCCCACATCAAAAATGTTGTTACATCTTTTGACATTTGTTCAACTGTTGCTTTTGTCCCGTCTGAATATTCCACTAAACCATCTGATAATTGATTAGACATTTTAATTTTATTTCCATACATGTACTTATTATAATAAACTCCATCTTCCAGCATAAATCCAACAGGCGGATCCTCGTAGCCTTGAAGAAGTGAATATATATAGTCTACCCCACCTCCTCTTGCTTTAACTAAGACAGACATATCGGGAGGATAAGCACCTCCATTGGCAGCTTGAGCAGCTTTAACATTATCGTAAGGCATAACAAATTTATCAGATAGTTTTCCTGGTCTTGTAAACATTTCACCATCAGAATTCGGTCCATCTTTTACCTCAAAAGACGCTGCAATAGCTTTAGCTTGTGCCTCAGAAAATTCTGGTCCACCTTTTTCTGATAAATTTCTATAACTCAAATATTTCATAGAATGACAAGATGAACACACTTCAGTATAAACTTGATATCCTCTCTGAAGTGCAGAACGGTCAAATTTTCCAAATAGACCCTTAAAACTCCAGTCTGTTTTTAAATATTCTACTTTCTCGGCAGCAATAGAACTATATTGAAATCCAAAAATGAGTGTTATTATGAATAAAATTCTAATAAAGTTTTTCACTTATTTTTCAAAACTTTCTTTATTTTTTGCTGCAGCTAAATTAGGAGACCCACCTAAAATAGGCTCAGTAATACTTAATGGAACTGGTAGCGTCTTTTCTTTAAATCCTAATAGAGGTAATATTACTAAAAAGTGTAAAAAATAATATGCTGTAGCTATTCTAGCTATCAATAAATATAATCCTTCAGCAGGCATTGCTCCCACGTAACCTAAAATTAAAACATCAGCGACAAGTATCCAATAAAATTGTCTATATAAAGGTCTAAATACTGCTGATCTTATTTTAGAAGTATCTAACCAAGGAAGTGCTGCTAAGATAAAAATTGCAGAAAGCATAGCGACAACTCCTAATAACTTATCGGGGACCGATCTTAAAATTGCATAAAAAGGTAATAAATACCACTCTGGAACTATATGTGCAGGTGTAACCAAAGGATTTGCTTCA
Source organism: uncultured Pelagibacteraceae bacterium (assembly GCA_902617715.1). Classification (GTDB taxonomy): domain Bacteria; phylum Pseudomonadota; class Alphaproteobacteria; order Pelagibacterales; family Pelagibacteraceae; genus Pelagibacter. The sequence continues at coordinate 5,248 of CACMXS010000005.1, forward strand.
ATATAATTATCTGCATGTCCCAATATATTAGGTGTATAAAAAACAAAAAACGCGAAAACAATCATAAACATCAATAAAGCAAAACCATCTTTGATTACTATGTAAGGATGAAATGGTACTGTGTCTTTAGATGGTTTTTTTACATCAATACCAATAGGATTATTATTTCCTGGAACATGTAAAGCCCAAATATGCAAAACAACTAAACCTAAAATTAAAAATGGAATTAGATAATGAAGTGTGAAAAATCTAGTTAATGTTGGGTTATCTACTGAATATCCACCCCACAACCAGGTTACTATTCCTTCTCCAACTAAAGGAATTGCACTAAATAAATTTGTTATTACTGTTGCTCCCCAGAAACTCATTTGCCCCCATGGAAGGACGTAACCCATAAATGCAGCTGCCATCATTAATAGATAGATTATAATACCTATGATCCAAATAATTTCTCTTGGAGCTTTATATGAACCGTAAAATAGAGATCTAAATATATGAATATAGACTGCTAAAAAAAACATTGAAGCACCATTTGCATGAATATATCTAATCAACCAACCATAATTAACATCTCTCATAATGTGCTCAACACTATCAAAAGCCATGTCTGCATGGGCAATGTAATGCATAGCCAACACTAAACCTGTTACAATTTGTGTGATTAAACAAAAAGTGAGAATTCCACCGAAGGTCCACCAATAGTTTAAATTTTTTGGAGTTGGATAATCTGTTAGATGGTTTGCAAGTGTTAAGAGAGGTAGTCGGTCATTAAACCATTTTCCAAATTTCGATTTAGGGTTATATTCGTGATCACTCATAATTATATCTATCCAATTTTGATTGTATTTGCATTTACAAATTCGTATTTAGGTATTTCCATGTTTGTTGGGGCTGGTCCTTTTCTAATTCTACCCGACGTATCATAATGTGATCCATGACATGGACAAAACCAACCGTTATAATCTCCCTTTTGATCAAGGGGCACACATCCAAGATGAGTGCAAACTCCAAGCATAACAAGCCACTCTGGATTTTGTGCACGATCTTCATCTTTTTCAGGATGTTTTAGATCTTCCAATTTGACTGATCTTGCTTCCGCAATTTCGTCATCTGTTCTTCTTCTTATAAAAACTGGTTTTCCCCTCCAAAGAACTGTAATTGTTTTTCCTGGATTTACGGAACTCACATCTACTTCTGTACTAGCTAACGCTTTTACAGAAGCATCTGGGTTCATTTGATCGATCATCGGCCAAACTGTAGCGCCTACCCCAACCGCTCCAACAGCATACGTAGCTGTAAATAAAAAATCTCTTCTATTAGTTTTTTTTTCCGCCATTTGAAAGTCTATATAATTCTATATATTGATTTAGATAGTTAATATATGATTACATATAATAAGAAAATATTATTTTTCTACTGAAAGAATGACACATAATCTTGTAAACGATGGGCCCAATATTGCATTATTTGAACCAGATATCCCTCAAAATACCGCTGCAATAATAAGAACTTGTGCTTGCCTAGGGGCAAAATTAGAGATTATAGAGCCTTGTGGCTTTTTGCTTAGTGATAAAAGGTTTAAAAGGGTAGTGATGGATTATATGGATGAAAACCAGATTAAATTCTACGAAAGCTCAAATCAATTCTTTGAAAAGAAAAAGAATCAAAGAATTATATTGATGACTACAAAAGCAACAGTATCTTATACAAAATTTAAATTTAATATTAATGATACTATTATGTTTGGAAGAGAAAGTGCCGGTGTTCCTAATAAAGTACACAAAATGATTAAAGATAGATTAAGAATACCCATGAAACAAAATATGCGTTCTCTTAACGTCGCCTCATCAGTTGCAATTATTTTAGCTGAATGCTTAAGACAAATAAAGCTAACTTAAAATGAATATAGAAATTAAAAAAGATTTAACAAGTAATTGGTTTAAAATGATTCAGGAATCAATTTGTCATTCAATAAGTGACTTGGAGAATAATAATATTAGTTTTAAATCGACTAGATGGAAAAAAAATAAGAAAAAAGATGAGGGTGGAGGTGAATTTAGAATTCTAAAGGATGGAAAAATATTTGACAAAGTTGGGGTCAATTACTCAAAAGTATATGGCAAATTTCCTAAAAATTTCCAAAAAAAAATACTTGGAGCAAAAAAGAATCCTAGTTTCTGGGCATCAGGAATTTCCGTTGTAATGCATATGAAAAATCCCCATATTCCAGCAATGCATTTTAATACAAGATATATTTGTACCACACAAGATTGGTTTGGTGGAGGAATAGATGTAACGCCATCAATAAAAGATGAAAATGAGAAAAAGGAATTTCATAAAATACTAAAAAAAATGTGTGAACGTCATAACAAAAATTATTACGCTAAATATAAAAAATGGTGTGATGAATATTTTTATTTACCTCATAGAAAAGAAACAAGAGGAATAGGAGGAATTTTTTTTGATTATAAAAAAAATAATTTTGAAAAAGATTTTAAATTTACTAGGGATATTGGAATTACATTTCAATCTATTTTTGAAAAAATTATTAGAAAAAAAATAAAAAAAAAATGGACATATAAAGAAAAAGAAATGCAATATCTCAAAAGAGGTAGATATGTTGAATTCAATTTATTGTATGACAGGGGAACAAAATTTGGATTACAAACTGGTGGAAATATTGATGGTATATTAATGTCACTTCCACCATTAGCTAAATGGAAATGATATGGAAAAAGAACCAATTACTTTAAATGGATTGAATAAACTTAAAGAAGAACTAGTTTTTCTAAAAGAAAAAAAAAGACCCGAAATTGTTGCGGCTATTGCTGAAGCCAGATCACATGGTGATCTCAAAGAAAATGCGGAGTATCACGCTGCGAAAGAAGAGCAATCACACAATGAAGGAAGAATTACTGAAATAAATGATATCATAGCAAGAGCAAATGTTATTGATGTAACCAAAATGAATAATGAAGGTAAAATTATTTTTGGATCAACAGTATTTTTAGAAAATTTAGATACAGGGGAAAAAATTAATTATAAAATTGTTGGCAAAGATGAGGCGGATCTTAAAAATAAATTAATTTACTTTCAATCGCCGATTGGAAAAGGTTTGATTGGAAAAAATAAAAATGATTTAGTAGAAATAAATACTCCTGCAGGAATTAAGAATTTTGAAATTAAAGATGTCAAATATCTCTAATTATTTATAATATTTTCAACTTGTTGATCAGATATCTTAAAATTATTATTTACCCATTCTTTTTCTATCATTCTAAGTTTATCCCCCAATACTTTACCCTCAGTAATTTTATATTTAGCCATTAAATTATCTGCTTTAATTGGCATAATTGGTTTGATCATATCTTTATAGAATTTAATTAGCTCAATCAAATTATTATCTAATTTCTTCAATTTAAATATTCTAAAACTTAAAATATCAATTAAAATTTCCTTACCTTTAAAATAAAAGATTCTATTCAAATTTTCTTTTGAGAAAGTCTTGGAAGTTATTTTTTCATTATAAAATTCATGAATATTCTTTAGTCTTATTTGATCTTTTTTTGAAATATTAAATTTATACAAAAAATAATCCACATTGTCAGTTTGATCAATTACTAATAGTGAGATTATAAAAATAAAATCTAATTCTTTTAAAACTTGACTTGAGTAGGAATTTAATTTTGTAAATATCTTAAAATATTTTAATTGAGGAAATATTGCCTCTAAAATTTCTAAGCAGAATTTGTCATTGTTAATATTTTCTAAAATTTTTGGACTAAGTATTTTTTTTAATTCATCCAACAATCTTTCTTTTGATAGTTTTGAGATACCATCAAGATTCATTTTTATGTGTTTGATATTTTCTGACTTGTGTTTTTGTTTTGAATAATTTAAAAAAAATCTTAAATATCTTAATATTCTTAGATAATCCTCTTTAATTCTTTTTTCAGGATTTCCAATAAAATTGACCTCTCCTTTTTCTAAGTCTTCTTTCCCATGGTAAGGATCAAATAAATTTCCTTCTTTATCAGAATAAATTGCATTAATTGTAAAATCCCTTCTAGACGCATCTTTTTTCCAATCTTTTGAAAATTTTACTTCTGCATGTCTTCCATCTGTAGAAATATCTTCTCTTAAGCTTGTGATTTCAAATTTATAATCATCAATTAGTGCTGTAATAGTTCCATGTTCAATGCCAGTTTCATAAAAATTTATTTCACTTTTTTTCAGAGCCTCACAAACATCTTTTGGGTCCAAGTTTGTAGCTAAATCAATGTCATCAATTTTTTCTTTATTGATTATTTTTCTTACACACCCTCCTACATATCTAATCTCACTTACGTCAGAGTAAGAATTTATTGCTTTAAAAATTTTATTTGCTGGAGTTTTATAAGTTAAATCTTTTAAATCGTGACTGACATTATCTAGATTATTGCTTCTTAAAAATAATTTATCTAATAAGTATTTCATATTTGGCTGGGGCGCTAGGATTCGAACCTAGGATGCAGGTACCAAAAACCCGTGCCTTACCGCTTGGCTACGCCCCAATAATAAATTCGTATAACATAAAAAATAAAATTTATATAGTTTTTGAACTGATACACCAATATTTTTTATGATCCTTATTAAACTGTTTTTGGGCAATATCACATTGTCTTTTTGATGCATAATAAGCAATAAAAGCAGATCCAGAACCTGACATTCTAACAAAAATTGGTTTTTCCAAATTTCTTAGATAAGTCTTAACTTTAATTAAAATTGGATATTTTTTTGATGCAATTTTTTCCAGTGAATTATTCGCTTTTTTCAAATAGTTAAAGTTGAACATCTTTTTTTGAGGGTTGTAAAATTTAATTTTATCAAATTTCTTAACACATGAATATATTTCTTTGGTCGAACAACCAAATGTAGGTTTGACAACTAATGTGAATAATTTTTTACAATTTCTATATCTTTTTATTTTTTTTTTAGAGTTCAAAATGGAATTGGTTGGGTCTAATCCCAATATAACATCTGATCCAATATATTCTGCAATTTTTGATATTTGTTTTGTATTTAATTTTATAATTTTTCTTCTTATAAAATACCTTAAAATATTAGCTGCATTCATTGAGCCTCCACCTAAACCAGACTTTTGAGGAATATTTTTAGTCACTTTTATAAAATATTTCTGATGAATTAATTTTTTTCTCTCCAAAAGCTTTAGTAATTTTGAAATAGTATTAGATGAACTGATATTCTTGGAAAATTTTCCATTGAATACAATACGGTGATTTTTTGATCTAATTCTTTTTATAAAAATTAAATCATGAAGTTCTATAAAGGCAATTAAGCTTTCTATTTTATGTAATTTTTTAGATTTTCCTACTACATTTAAAGCTAAATTAATTTTAGCATTCGATTTAATCTTTGCAAAACTCATTTTTAAGAAATTTTAAGACCTGCAATTAATTTTTTATTTATATTTCTAATCATTTCTTCCTCAACATCCTCCATTTCAAGAACATTTTTCCAAAAATATCTGGCTTGAATTTTTCTATTTAATTTCCATAAAATGTCACCATAATGATCGTTAACAATAGGATCATAAGGCATCATTTCTACTGCACGCTTTAAATATTTTTCCGCTTCTTGATAATCATCTATCAAATAATAAGCCCAACCAATAGAATCAATTATGTACGGATCCTCACTTTCCGCAGCATAGGCGGTTTTTAACATTTCCATGGCTTCTTCAATTTTATATTCTCTTTCTAACCATGAATATGCTAAGTAATTCAGAACGTACGCATCATCAGGATTTATATTTAAAGACTCAATTAAATCTTTATCCGCATTCAAATAATCTCCAGTTCTCTCATAACTGCCACCCCTTCTATAAAGGATATCTGATTTTATTTCTGAGTTTTCATCCAAATTTTCAATGACTTCTGAATAATATTTTATAGCTGTTTTATAATCTTTTGATCTTTTATAAAAATTAGCTAAATCAAAAGTCATTTTATTATTTGGTTTTTCAATTTTTTCATACTCTGAGATAATAAATTTAAGTGACTCTTTTTTATTTCTTTGAGCTGAAATAATTTGAGCTTCTTTTTTTTTTCGACTCCAATAATAAAAATTATCTTCTTTTTTAAAATTTCTTAAAATTTTTTTTGCTTTTTCATAATCTTTATTAAGATAATAATTTTCTACTACCAATGAAAGATTATAAATGAATTTTGAATTTAAAAAATTTGATAAATATAAATAAAAATTTGATCTTTCAAAGGTATCTTCTGATGAATAAAGATTCGAAATTAAAAATAAAAACTCACTTAAAATATGATTATGATTTTGGCATGAAAATACTTGAATAAATTTTTGAAAATTTTCTTTATCAATCCAACTTTTACCTTGAGACAAAAGTAATGTTGAATTTATATAATTAATATTATTTGATACAGCCTTTGCCTCTGTAATTCTTTTATTCTGAATTAGATAAGTGATATAAAAGTATATGTATCTTGAATAATCAGCATTGTTCTTATTTATTAAATTCAGAAAATAATTTTCTGTTTTTGTGTCGTCTAGGTAACATCTTTGAAATGTTTCAGCTATCGCAGATAAAGTTCCAAAATTTTTTTTATTTTCAATTAATTTTTTTTCTTTAAAAACAAAATTATATTGTTTTAAAGTTTCTATTATAGCAGTATTAAATCTATCATTTTTTGAAAAAATAGCTGCTTTCTCTAAGTATAGTTCAACCTGATCGAAGTTATTACTTTTAAAACTATCAATAATTAATAACAAATAGGCATCAAAAAAATCTGTATTTGATCCCCTTAAATTATTTTTAACAACATTTATTGCTTTAGGAATTTTGTTTTCCAAAACCAAAGTTGTTATATATCTTTTTAAAAATAAATTGTGTTCTTTAAGTAAAATTTTGGATGATTCAAAAAACTTTAATGAATCTGAATTATGTCTATTTTCAAGTGCAACTATTCCTGAGAAATAGTCAGAAAAATTTTTTGAATTAAAATTATCAAAACTTGTATTTTTAGAATATAAAGGAGTTTGATATAATAATATAATTAAAATAATTTTTATAATTTTATCAAACATATTGCATTTTATGTCTAAAAAAGAATTAAATCAAAATGACAAAATCAAACCAGATTTAATTGATACTTTTGAGCCTGATTTTATCTTTAGCAATAAACCCTTAAATAGATTAAAAATCTCCAATTCAGATGAAGCTAAAAATATTCTCAATAAAGCTGAAAAATTATCAGAGTTAAAAAAAAAAATTAATTCAATTGAGAATTGTAATTTAAAAAACAATTCTAAAAATCTCATTCTTGGTGATGGGAATGTAAATAGTCCAATTATGCTAATTGGTGAAGCTCCCGGTTCAGATGAAGATTTATCAAGTTTAGTATTTCAGGGTGAAGTTGGTAAACTTTTAAAAAAAATGTTGATTGCTATTAACATCAAAATAGAAAATGTTTATTTATCATATTCTGTCAACTTTCGACCTCCTGAAGATAGAAAGCCCACAACTGAAGAAATAAAACGCTATTCAACATTCTTAAAAGAACATGTGTCAATAATTAATCCTAAAATTATAATTTTAATGGGAAGTACAGCAATGGAGTCTCTTACTGGAATAAACAATAAAATTTCAAGTGAGAGAGGTAATTGGAAAGAAATAATTATTGAGAATAAAACCTATCCTTTGATGATAACATTTAGCCCCTCATATTTAATTAGATTTCCTGAAAATAAGAAATATTCTTGGGAAGACTTAAAAAAAATTAAACAAAAAATCAAAGATCTTAATATAAAAGTTTGATGAAAATAATTGCTGGAGTTGACGAAGTTGGTCGAGGGAGTTTAATAGGACCAGTATACGCAGCCGCAGTAATATTAAACAAATCAATTAACAAAAAAATATTAAAAGATTCAAAGAAATTAAGTAAATCTCAGCGTGAAATTTTAGCGAAATATATTAAAAAAAACTCTATATGGGCCACTGGCAAAGCTACTGTTAAAGAAATTGAAAAAATAAATATATTACAAGCAAGTTTGCTTGCTATGAAAAGAGCAATTATAAAGTTGAAAAAAAAACCCTCTCTTGTCTTAGTAGATGGAAACAAATTGCCGAATATTAAAAATTATAAGATTAATTTTGTAATCAAAGGAGATCAAAAAATACCATCAATTTCTGCGGCATCTATAATTGCAAAAGTTACTCGAGATAAAATTATCTCAAATTTAGGCAAAAACTTTAAAGACTACAATTGGAACAAAAATTATGGTTACGGTACGAAACAACACATAAAAGCGATCAAAAGATTAGGAATAACGCCTCATCATAGGAAAACTTTTTCACCTATTAATAAATTGAGATAGGTTTCACGTAGAAACACAAGATCTTGTTGTTTTATAAAGATCCTACACAAATCGAATTCAAATAATTCAATCGTAGGTTGACCCAAGAATCTTTTTGGAGTCTAATTTATTTTTAAAAAATGAATTTAGATCTAAAAAATAAATTAATTAATGGAGATAGTTTACAAGAACTAAAAAAAATTCCAGACGAAACAGTAGATTTAATTTTTGCAGACCCACCTTATAACTTGCAATTAAAAAGTGAACTTACAAGACCAGATAGATCAAAAGTTAGTGCTGTAAATGATAAATGGGATCAATTTGAAAATTTTAAAAAATATGATGATTTCTTATATTCATGGTTAACTGAATGTAAAAGAATTTTAAAAAAAAATGGAGCTATTTGGGTAATTGGTAGTTATCACAATATTTTTAGAGTTGGAACAGCAATTCAAAATTTAGGTTTTTGGATTTTAAATGATGTTATTTGGAACAAAAAAAATCCTATGCCAAATTTCAGGGGAACACGTTTTACAAATGCTCATGAAACTTTGATCTGGGCATCTAAATCTGAGAAATCAAAATACACATTTAACTATCAATCCTTAAAATGTTTAAATGATGATCTTCAAATGAGATCTAACTGGGAAATACCGATTTGTAACGGCTCAGAGAGGCTTAAAAAAAATGGTAAAAAAATACATTCTACACAAAAACCAGAGGCTCTACTTCACAGAATTTTGTTAGCAACCTCAAATAAAGATGATTTAATTTTAGACCCTTTTTTAGGATCTGGGACTACAGCAACAGTTGCAAAAAAATTGGGAAGAAACTTTTATGGAATTGAGAAGGAAAAAAACTATTTTAAAGCTGCAGAACAAAGAATAAAAAGAACAATTCCAATAGAGGATGATTATTTAGATACTCTTCAAAACAATAGATCTAAACCAAGGATTCCTTTTGGCTCATTAGTTGAAATGGGAATAATTAAACCTGGCACCACTATTTTTGACAATAAAATGAAAATTAGTGCAAAAATTATGGCTGATGGCAGCATTAAACATGCTCAAACAGAGGGCTCAATTCACAAAGTTGCTGCTGCAATTTTAGGCGCTGAAAGTTGTAATGGGTGGACTTATTGGCATTATAAATTGGGTAGTTCTTTTGTGCCAATAGATAATTTAAGACAAAAATTCCTTGATGATAAAAATCATCTATAAATTTTACCCAAATAACTTTCTAAAAACTTTTTATTTTTTACTAATCTTTTCAAGAAAATATCTCTTAAAAATGTAGTTAAAGGATTAGATAGATGGAATGCAAATTGATTAAATTTTGATCTGTTATTAACCATTCTAATTTTACTAACTCTATTTTTAAGATAACTATTTTCTGATTTGTTTTCTATACTTTTGAATAATTCATAGGCTCCCTCTATTGACTGTGATGCACCCTGGGCAAATGATGGAGGAAAAGCAAAAAGGGCATCTCCTATAAAATGAATATTATCATTTTTTAATTTAAAAAAATTATTACTGACAAATACTGGGAATATCTTTAATTGCTTAATTTCATTTATAAATTCTCTCATTTCTAATGGGATATCATCTAAAATTTTTTTTATAAAATTATCATCATTAAATAATAAGTGATTTTTTTGCTCATTTGTTGAAAGATCATATTTCAATATCGCTATAAAATTTAAATCACCACTAGGATTAACTGGATAAATTACCTGATGAAAATTAGAACCTAAAAACAAGGAAATACCTTTACAGTCAATTTTTTCAGTATTAGGTAACATACCTCTAATAGCTAAGGTTTTATTAAACCTTGGTTGATTTTGATTATTTGAGATAAGACTTTTGCTTTTTGAAAAAACTCCATCTGAGATTATTAAGTAATCACATTCATAAACTTCATTGTTTTCAAAAGTAAGTTTAATCTTTTGATTTTCTTGATCTATCTTCGAAATATTATGATTAGTTTTTATTAAGTCTCCTAAATCTATCTTTAAAAAATTTACTAAGTCAGACCTTTTCAAAGTAGTATATTTGCAGTCTTGTGAGTTAAAGTCAGAAATACCCAAATCACATATTTTATTTGAGCTTTTGACAGAATAGAAATTTATTTTATCTGGATTGAACTTTTTATTATCTTTCAATTTATTAAATCCAATTTGATTCAACAGTCTCACACTATTAACTGATAATTGAATTCCATAACCTTCTTCTAAATTAATTGAGTTGTTTTTTTCAAAAACTGAAATTTGATAATTTGGATTTCTTTTAAATAAGTTAGCAATAAATAGTCCTGAAATACCAGCTCCAATAATGCCAACCTTATTCATTAATCTTTCTCTAAATATTGAACAACTTTTTTCGTAAATGTAGGCAACATATAACTATCCAATTTTTTTTTATCCAGCCAATAATAAGATGAAAATTTTTGATTATCTTTTGAATATTGAATTTTTATATTCATGTTCATATTGGACATCTTAATATTTAAATTTTCATCAAAATTTTTAGGATTAGATAATTCCTTCATAGGAAATATAGATAAATTTTTCAAAAAGTTAAATTTAGTGTTTTTAATTAATAAATATTTTTGATTTTTTTTATAAACCTTGAGTATAAAATATTTTTCTTTATTTTTCTTTATTCTTTTAGTTAAGCTAAAATCTTTATTTATAAAAGATTTACAATTTATTTTTATAGGGCACTCATCACATCTTGGATTACTTGGTTTACATATTAAGGCTCCTAATTCCATTAAAGCTTGAGCATAATCACTAGATCTTGAACTAGCTCCAAATATAATTTTTTTTTGCAAGAGATTATCTTTCTGAATTTCTTTCTTTTTTTTTAGATAAAGATATCTTTTTAAAACTCTCTCAATATTTCCATCTAACGGAATATAAGGTTTGTTGAATGCAATGGCTAAAATTGCATTTGCAGTATAATTTCCTACACCTGGAAGTGTTAATAAATCCTTTAAATTATTAGGCAGTTTTCCTTCAAAATTTTCAATGATAGCTTGTGCAGTTTTTTTTAGATTTCTTACTCTAGAGTAGTACCCAAGGCCTTGCCAAAGTTTTATTAATTTTTTCTCATTAGCTTTTGCAAGAGAATTTATTGAGGGTAAATTTTTAATAAATCTATTAAAAAAAGGAATTACAGTTGTCACTTGAGTTTGTTGCAGCATAAATTCGCTTATTAATGTGTAATATTGTTTTTTTTCTAAAGAAACCTTTTTTCTCCATGGCAATAATCTTTTATTTAAATCGTACCATTTAAGAATTTTTTTTGTTATTATCTTTTCTTTCATATGCAATACAAAAATAATACTAAGCAGAGATTTAATACCATTCAAGGTTTAAGATCCCTAAAGGACACTTTGCCAAAAAATATTAAGAAAGTAATTAATAACAGAGGTCATATTTATTCAGAAACATTAAATAACTGGAAACTTATTGCTGGAGAAAGTCTTTTTAAAGTTTGTTATCCAAAATCATTTAAAAATTCAAATAAATTTGGAGTTAGCACTTTATTAGTAATGGTTAAAAGAGGTCATGAGGTAGATCTTGAATATTCAAAAAAAGAAATTATGGATAGAATGAATAATTTTTTTGAAAAGGCAGTCGTAGAAAAAATTAAATTTACAACATTCGAAGGAGATCCAAAAGATACTATGGAAATTGGATCTTCAAAGAATAATGTGACAAATTATAAATACCAAAATAAAATTGATAATGTTAAAAATGAGAAAATTAAGAAATCTTTATTAGAATTAACAAAAGTATTTAAAGAAAAATGAAAAAACTTTGCTTATCAATATTTATTTTTTGTGCAATTGCTTTTAATTCAAATGCTGAAACCGTTCGCATTACTTCAGGAAAAGAGAATGCTAGAATTACGATTATAGCGTATGAGTCATTAACCTGTAGTCACTGTTCAGATTTTCATAGAAATGTTTATCCTAAACTTAAAAAAGATTTCATAGATACAGGATTGGCTAAAATAGAATTTAGACACTTTCCATTAGATGTAGCAGCTTTTAATGCAGCAAAAATTGCTCAATGTAAAAGTGATCAAAGTTTGGAGATTTTAGAAAGCCTTTATTTAAATCAACAAGAATGGATAAAAGGAAGCACAATTGAGGATGTTAATAACAATCTAAAAAAATATTTGAAAAATAAAGGTTTTAAAATTAATTTTGAAGAATGTATAAACGACAAACTGATTGAAGATTTTGTTTTAAATGATCGAATCGAAGGAACTAAAAACTTCGATGTAAATGCTACTCCTACGATAATTATTAATGACAAAAAGTTTGAAAAATCCCTTAATTACAAAAATTTAAAAAAATCATTAGAAAAACTGATATAAGTTAACTTATGGAGTTTAAAAAAATCCAACTAAATGGATTTAAATCATTTGCTGATAAAACCAACTTCCTAATTGAAGATGGTTTAACAGGTATCGTCGGTCCTAATGGATGTGGAAAATCAAATATTGTTGAGTCCTTAAGATGGGTTATGGGAGAAACCTCAGCAAAAAGCATGAGAGGATCAGGAATGGAGGATGTAATATTTTCAGGTACATCAAATAAGTCTTCAAAAAATATTGCAGAAGTTTCTGTTACAGTTCAAAATGAAAGAAATGAAGGGCCAATTCAATATCGTAAACTTGATGAAGTTAATGTTAGGCGAAAAATAGAAAAAGATAAAGGGTCAAAATTTTACATAAATGATAAAGAAGTAAGAGCAAGAGATGCTCAAATGTTTTTTGCAGATTTATCTACAGGTGCTCATTCTCCTTCAATGATAAGTCAAGGACGAATTGGTGCACTTGTTACAGCAAGACCAACGGATAGAAGAGCTATTCTAGAGGAAGCAGCAGGGATTTCAGGGCTACATGTTAGAAGACATGAAGCTGAATTAAGATTGAGTGCTGCAGAAAATAACCTTAAACGAGCTGACGAATTAAGAAGGCAGCAAGAAAGACAATTAGTAAATCTTCAAAAACAAGCTGAGGAAGCTACAAAATATAAAAATATTTCTGATGAAATAAAAAAAATGGAGGCAGGACTTTATTATCTGAAATTACTCGAAATCGACAAGGAAATTCATGTTGAAAATGAAATAAATACTGAAGCTGAAGGAGAAGTAAGTGGATACAATGAAAAAATTACTAATTTAGAAAAAACAATTAAATCTGAAACAGAAAAAGTTACGCCTTTACGAGAAAAAAATATTGAAAATTTATCAAAGATCCAAAGACTTAACTTAGAGCTTCAAAGTCTTGACGAAGAAAATACTCGAACTCATGAAGAAATAGAAAATATAAAAAAATCCCTTCAAACACTTGATGAAGATATTTCAAGAGAAAAAGGAATAATAATTGATGCTAATTCAAACGAAAAAAGACTCAAAGAAGAAAAAAACGATTTAATAGAAATTGACTCAAAATATTATGAAACTGAAAAACTATCAAATGAGGATCTAAGTCAGACAAAAATTAAATTAAAAACTGAAATTGAAAATATCAGAAATTTGATTTCTTCTCAAAAAAATGATGAAGCAATAAATGAATTAAATAATTTTGAAAACAGCATAGAGAAATATGCAGATAGTTATAGTCAAAATCAAAATATTAAAAAAGAGTCAGTCAAACGAAAGGAGAGAATTAATATCATAGAAAAAGAAATTGAAAGTTGGAAAAATTTACTATCAAATTCGGAAAAAATGGTGAATGACTTATTAGAAAGAAAAAACAAATCTAACACACAATTAGAAAAATTAGACAACCAACCAAAAATTCATGCTGAGAAAAAAGGTCAAATTTCTGAAAATTTAAGAATTTCTGAACAAGAAAAAGATGAAAATGAAAAAATTATTAGTGAAACAGATAAAAAAATAGAAATATTAAGAACCCAACTTAACGAGATACAAGAGCAATCAATAAAGATTAGAGAAAGAAAAGCAAGCTCTAGTGCTACAATTGATGGTCTAAAAAAAAGAAAAAGTGATTTAATAGATAGAATAGACTCTGAATTAAATTTAACTGAAAAAAATATTTTAGAAAATTCTAATCTTTATGGAGTTGAAGAACTACCTGATGCTATAAACCAAGAAGATCTATTAGATAAAAAAAAGCAAGAGAGAGAAAAATTAGGATCTGTAAACTTAAAAGCTGATGAGGAAACAAACAAATACGAAGCAGAAATAAAAAAAATGGAACAAGATCGATCAGATTTAGTGACGGCTATTGTAAAGTTAAAAGATAGCATCAATGAATTAAATCAAAAAGGAAGAGAGAGATTAGTAGAGGCTTTTGAGAAAGTTAATAGAAAATTTAACGAAGTTTATACTAAATTATTCAATGGTGGAAATGCCAAACTTGAATTGGTAGACTCTGATGATCCACTTGAAGCTGGTTTGGAAATGTTGGTAAGTCCTCCAGGAAAAAGATTGCAATCAATTACTTTATTATCAGGCGGAGAACAAGCTTTGACAGCTTTATCACTTGTTTTTGCAGTTTTCTTAACTAATCCATCGCCAATATGTGTTTTAGATGAGGTTGATGCACCACTTGATGACGCAAATGTCACTAGATTTTGCAATTTACTTGATGAGCTAACTAAAATTACTAACACTAAATTTATTATTGTTACCCACCATGCTTTAACTATGTCAAAAATGAACAGATTGTATGGGGTCACAATGCCAGAAAAAGGAATAAGTCAGTTAGTTGCAGTAGATTTACAAAAAGCAGAAAGTATGGTCGCCTAAGTAGATAATAATGCCAAAAGATCAGTTCAAAACTCGCTTAGAGATTGCAAAAAAAAAGGCTTCAAAACGAAATTTAGACAATAAAAATCATAACTCATCATCAATTGGAATAGCTTTTAAGCTAAGTACAGAACTTGTATCAGCAGTCGCAGTGGGGACAATTATTGGGTTTATTTTAGATAAGACCTTTGGTACTAAACCTTGGTTAATTTTAATATTTTTTTTTGTAGGGGTAATTGCTGGTATTACAAATGTTATTAAATCTGCAAAAAATATGCAAAAATAGATAAAAAAATTATGGCAGCAAATCCGATGACTCAGTTCGAAGTTTACAGAATTGGGCCAGAAATAAAAATAGGGTCATTTGATATTTCCTTTACAAACGCGAGTTTGTTTATGGTTATAAGCTCTTTAGCAATCTTAATAATTTTTAATTTAGGATCCAAAAAAAATTCATTAATCCCTAGTAAGGTTCAACTTTTAGCGGAACTAAGCTACTCTTTTGTATCAAAAATGATTAGTGATACTGCTGGATCAAAAGCTAAACCTTATTTTGCTTTTATATTTTCATTATTTATGTTTGTTTTATTTTGTAATATGTTTGGAATGATACCATACACCTTTACAGTTACTAGTCATATTATAGTTACATTTGTCTTGGCATCATTTATTTTTATAGGTGTAACAATTATAGGTTTTATCAAACATGGTTTTGGTTATTTAAAACTTTTTGTTCCAAGTGGAGTGCCAATTGTGTTACTCCCTTTAATAATAATTATAGAAATTATTTCTTATTTAAGTAGACCTATAAGTTTATCAGTTAGACTTTTTGCTAATATGATGGCAGGTCACACAATGATGAAAGTTTTCGGAGGCTTTGTTATAAGTCTTGGAATAGTCGGTGGATGGCTTCCACTGAGTTTTTCGGTTGCATTAACTGGTCTGGAGATATTAGTTGCTTTTCTCCAAGCATACGTTTTTGCAATCTTAACATGCATCTATTTAAACGATGCATTAAATCTACACCATTAATAAACATAGGAGGATATAATGGAATTAGAAGCAGCAAAAATGATCGGAGCAGGTTTAGCGGCAATCGCTTTAGCTGGTGCTGGTGTTGGTATTGGAATAATTTTTGGTAATTATTTATCAGGGGCTATGAGAAATCCATCTGCAGCACAAAAACAATTTCCTAATTTGCTTTTAGGGTTCGCCCTTGCAGAAGCTACTGGATTATTTGGTTTGGTAGTTGCATTAATCATTCTTTTTGCATTTTAAATTGATGATTAAAAAATATTTTGTTTATTTAATATTTTTTAACCTCTTTTTTTTAAAAGAGGTTTTTGCAGCTGAAAGCGCTGGTATGCCTCAATTAAATCCTGAGTTTTGGATTTCTCAAATTTTTTGGCTTACATTAACTTTTGGTATTTTGTACATAGTTTTATCAAAACTTATATTACCAAAAATTAGTGCAAATCTTGAACTTAGAAGATCTCAAATACAAGAAAATATTGAGGCTGCGGATAAGCAAAGAAAAGAAAGTGAAACAAAACTTAAAGAATATGAGGAAATAATTTTAAAAAGTAAATTAAATGCAAAAAAAATCTTCAAAGAAACTAGAGAGAAAGCTCTTAAGGACATAAATTTAAAAAAAGACTCTCTAGATGATCAAATAAATGAGGAGATAAAAAAAGCAGAAGCTGAAATTAATGCTCTAAAAAAAAATGCACCAGAAAAAATTAATAAAATTGCAATCGAAGCCTCCTCTGAAATACTAAAAAATTTGATAGGTACTGAGATCAATAATAGTAGTATATCAGCAATGGTAAATGATTTATCAAAAAGAAACGGAAGTAAATACTATGACAATTGATTCAACTTTTTGGGTAGCGATCTCATTTTTTATTTTTTTTGGAGTACTAATATATTTTAAAGTGCCACAAAAAATAAATGAAATATTAAACAAGCTTATTTCCGATATTAAAAATGAAATAGATGAAAGCGAGAAATTGAGAGCTGAGGCAAAAAAATTATTAGATAATGCTCAGAAAAAACTTGATACTGCTCAATCTGTAAGTAGTGAAATTATAGAACAAGCCAAAAAAGATAGTGACAGATTGATTATAGAGCTTAATGATAAATTTCATAAATCTTCTGAAATTAAAAAAAATTCTGCTGAGACTAAAATTGCACAAATGAAAAATACGGCAATAAAAGAGATAAAAAATGCATCAGTTAAAATTGCAATAGACTCTGTAAAAAAGATTATCACTACTTCAGTAGATAAATCTAAATTAGATACATTGTTTCAAAAAAATTTAGATGAAACTAAGGAAGAGTTAAAAAAAATAAACTCATAATCCTCTTACATTTTTTAAAAAAAAATATAAATTATCATAATGAATTCTGTTGTAATTGGCTCAGGTTTTGGGGGTATAGCCGCTGCATTACGCCTTAAAGCGAAAGGTCACGATGTAACTTTAATTGAAAAACATCCTGATCTTGGAGGAAGAGCACGAGTATTTAAAAAAAATGGTTTTATATATGATGGAGGACCAACTGTAATTACCGCACCATATTTAATTAATGAGTTGTTTGAATTATTTAAAAAAAACCCAAAAGATTACATAAAACTCTCTCCTCTAAAAATTTGGTATCAATTTATCTTCGAGGATAAAACTAAATTTAATTATTCTGGTGATGAAGTCGAAATGAAAAGGCAAATTGAAAAATTAAATAAAAATGATGTTGAAGGCTATGAAAAATTAGTAAATTTTACTAAAAAAATTTTTGATAAAGGTTTTACTGAGCTAGCTGACGTACCATTTGATAAACCATTGGTAATGATGCAACAATTACCAGCTCTTTTAAAGCTTAAAAGCTACAAATCAGTTTATTCATTAGTTTCATCCTACATAAAAAACGAAAAATTAAGAAGAATGTTGAGCATGCATCCACTATTAGTTGGGGGCAATCCTTTCACCACAACTTCGATTTATGGATTAATTTTATATTTAGAAAAAAAATGGGGTATTCATTATTCGATGGGGGGAACTGGAAATATAATAAAAGGATTTGAAAAACTTATGAATGAAGAAGGAATTAAAGTGATCAAAGGTCATGAAGTAACAAAGATTATTTCAGATAAAAAAAAGATTACTGGTGTTCAACTTAATGATCAAACAATTATAAACTCTAATAATGTTATTTGTAATGCAGACCCACCTGCGGTTTATGAAAAAATGTTGAATGGAAATGCGAACAATTCATTTTTATTTAAATGGAAAAAAAATCGAATGGAATATTCTATGGGATTATTTGTTTATTATTTTGGTACAAAAAAAAAATATGAAAATGTTGAACATCATACAATTAAATTTGGTAACAAATATAAAGAACATCTAGATGATATATTTAATAACAAAAAATTAAATGATGATATTAGCTATTATCTACACAGACCATCTTCAACTGATAAATCTATGGCTCCTGAAGGGAAAGATTGTTTTTATGTTCTTGTGCCTGTTCCAAATAATCAATCAAATATTGATTGGTCTTATGAAGGAGAAAAAATGAAAAATTTGGTAATTGATAAAATGCAAAATGATTTAATGCCGAATCTAAAAGAAAATATTGTTGAGGATTTTTATTTAACTCCAAATTATTTTGAAAAAGATTTAAATACTAAACATGGTTCAGGTTTTTCTATCCAGCCAAAATTTTCGCAATCTGCTTATTTTAGATTTCATAATAAATCAGAAGTTTATGATGGTTTATATTTTGTTGGAGCAGGAACACATCCTGGTGCAGGTGTGCCAGGAGTTTTATCGTCCGCAAAAGTTTTAGATAAAATAATTTAATGAATAAAAAAAACTATCTAGCTATTTTTGCTAAATCATTTAATTGGGCAGGTTTTTTTTTACCGAAAAATATTTATGAAGATTCTTCTAAACTTTACGCATTTTGTAGAGTTCTAGATGACATAGCAGATGAAAAAACTGATTTAAATTCAAAAATTAAAAGATTTGATGAAATAAGAAATTTTCTTGATGAATCTTATGATGCAGATAATTTAGAAGTTCATTCATCTGACGAAATTAAAAAAATTGTTCATGATATAATTATTCTTGCAAAAAATAATAATATAAAAAAAATAATTTTAGATGATTTGGTTGATGGGGTTGCCTCAGATTTAAAAAAAAAAATTTATATTAGATCTGTAAAAGACTTATTAATTTACTCTTATAGAGTAGCTGGAACAGTTGGTTTAATGATGTCAAAAATTTTAATGGTGAACGATAGAAGAGCTTTTAAAGGAGCGATCGACTTAGGTATTGCTATGCAATTAACAAATATCGCTAGAGACGTAATTGAAGATAAGGAAATGAACAGAGAATATATCAAGCCAGATTTTGAAAATATTCAAGCAACCTTAAAACTTGCGGATATGTTCTATGAAAGCTCATTTAGTTCAATCCAGAAAATCCCATTTAGATATAAATTTTCAATCATTGTTGCTAGAAGAATTTACAGACAGATTGGAAGGAAAATTTTACAAAAAGGAAATATGGAAAATTATGAAAAATCGGGAAAAATCTATGTGAACAATTTTGAAAAAATTTATCAAACAATTATTTCTATATTTGATTTAATTTTAATTTATTTAAAGGAGTTAGAACCCCATCAAAGAGCAAAAGAACATGTTATTATTTGTCAAGAAGTAGATCTCGATGAAAGAATTTGATTATATAATTATTGGTGGCGGATGTGCAGGGTTATCACTTGCATATGAACTTGAAGTTCACGAAAAATTAAAAGATAAAACTTTAGCAATTATCGAACCAAGACAAGAGTACAAAAAAGATAAAACTTGGTCTTTCTGGAAAGTAATGCCTCATAATTTTGATGATTGTGTAAAGAAAAATTGGGAAAATTTTTCAATAAATATACCTGGCAAAACAAATTATCTTGAATGTAAAAATTATCCATATCAAAGTATTGACAGTGGTTTATTTTACGAAAAAATAAATAATAGATTAAAAGAAAACAAAAATATTTCTTTCTTTAAAAATATTTCAGAAATCAAAACAAAAAATTCATTCATTTTTAATAGTGTTCCTGAAATAAAAAAAAATTATCTTAATCTTTGGCAACATTTTTGTGGTGTTGAAATTGAAACAGAAAATAATTTTTTTGATGAAAAAATTTTCAATCTAATGGATTTTGATTGTGAGCAAAGAGAAAGTGTTCATTTTTTCTATACACTTCCTTATTCAAAAAATAAGGCTTTAATTGAAACTACCTGGTTATCAAAAATGAACGATAATTCACAAAAAGATTATGATAATCAAATAAAAAAATATATTGAAAAACATCTAAAGATAAAAAATTATGAAATTACTTACAAAGAAGAAGGTGCTATTCCCCTATTTTATCCCATATACAAAAAAGAAAAAAATAGAATTAATATTGGAACTGCTGGTGGAATGACAAGATTAAGCACTGGTTATACATTTCTTAATATTCAGGAACATAGTAAATATTTAAGAGAAAATATTGAAAATATTTCTAATTTAGAAAGATTTGAAATAGGTAAAAAATATCAATATTTAGATGATATTTTTCTACGGGTCCTGAATAAAAATCCTGAAAAGATGTCCAATATATTCTTTAGCATGTTTAACACATCTCCAAAGACTGTTATAAAATTTTTATCTAATACAAGTAATTTTTATGAAGATTTAAAAATAATTTTACGAATGCCCAAATGGACTTTTATTAAAGCATTATTTTATTAAGATGGAAAATAAAATCAAAAAATTAAATTTTAATCATTCATTTATTTTCTTTTTATTTTGCAACGTTTTATCTTTAATAACTTTTGTGATTAATAACTTTACAGTATCTCCATTAATTTGTTTATTATTGATTTTAAGTATTGGTATTTCTCATGGTTCACTTGATAATGTCAAAGGAGAAAAACTTTTAAAAATTTTCGGAATTAACAACTTACTTATTTTTTATATATCATATATCTTGATAGCAATACTGGTAATAGTTTTATGGATAATTATGCCCTCTATTTCTTTAATAATTTTTTTAATTGTAGCTTCTTATCACTTTGGAAAAGAGGATACACAATTTCTAGTGGTTGAAAACTCATATTTAAATCAATTATTATTTTTTATGAAAGGAACCTTAATTATCCTAGCACCTATTTATTTTCATTTTGATGAAACAGTAAATATTTTTAAATTACTGCTAGTTGATAATGAAAATTTTTACCAATTTTTAAATTTTCTTGAAACAAATAAAATTTTACTTTTTGGTATTATCTTAAGCACTTTGGCAAATATCATTTTATTCTCTAAAAACTTTGAAATTAAAAAATTTGCTATTTTTTTAGATTATTTTTCAATCCTAATTCTTAATTATTATTTTTCTCCCCTTTTGGCATTTACAATGTATTTTTGTTTTCTACATTCAATACGACACATCATTACTTTAATTCTTGAGCTTGAAAAAAATGACTTAAATTTGGGTTTAAAGATGTTTACAAAAAAAGCTTTACCTTTGACAATTTTAACTGCCTCTCTTTGTTTAATTTTTCTTTATTTTATAAATAATACTTATACTTTTGACAGTTCAGTTCTTAAAATTATATTTATAGGTTTGGCGTCTTTAACCTTTCCACATATATTGCTGGAATATCTTTTGGAAAAAAATGAAAAATAAAGAAATTAAAATATTATTATCCGCACCCAGAGGTTTTTGTGCTGGTGTTGAAAGAGCTATTGAAATAGTTGAAAAATCTATACAAAAGTATGGGACTCCTGTTTATGTTAGACATGAAATTGTTCATAATAAGTATGTGGTCGATGATTTAAAAAATAAAGGAGCAATTTTTGTTGAAGAACTTGAGGAAATAAAAGATAAATCTAGACCAGTCATTTTTTCTGCTCATGGTGTTCCAAAAAAAATACCTGAAGATGCAAAAAATTACAACATGACCTACGTTGATGCTACATGCCCTTTGGTTTCAAAGGTTCATAGAGAGGCTGAAAATCTTCATAAAGCTGGATATCATTTAATCTTGATTGGTCACCAAAACCATCCTGAAGTTATTGGTACAATGGGTCAATTACCGAATGGATCAATAGATCTAATTCAAGACGAAGAAGAGGCAAAAATATACGAAACAAAAAATCAAGACAAAATTTCTTATGTCACTCAAACAACATTATCTATAGATGATACGAAAGAAATTATAAAAATCCTGAAAGAAAAATTTCCAAATATTAAAGAGCCAATGAAAGAAGATATTTGTTATGCAACAACAAATAGACAATTAGCTGTAAAAAACATTGCAAAAAAGTGTGATTTGTTTTTTGTTATTGGGAGCAGAAATTCTTCTAATTCAGTTAGACTAGTTGAGGTAGCTAAAAAATCTGGTTGTATTAATTCTCATTTAATTCATTCTCAAAGTGAAATTCCTTATGAACTGATTGAAAAATCAAACACTGTAGGAATTTCCTCTGGGGCATCAGCTCCAGAAGTTTTAGTAAATAATTTTATCGATAGTTTAAAAAAAAAATTTACAGTTAATATAGATGAAGTAGAAGCAATAAAAGAAAATGTGGTTTTCAAGATTCCAAAAAAATTGAATTAAAATGGCTGTTTACACAAAAATAAATAAAAAAAATCTTTCATATATAAATAGAAAATTTAAATCTAAAAAATTTATCAGCTTCAAAGGAATTAAACAAGGAATTGAAAATACAAACTATTTACTGAAAACAAAGAATGAAAAATTTATTTTGACGATTTTTGAAAAAAGAGTGTCAAAAAAAGAATTGCCTTTTTTTATGAAACTCATGGATCAATTAAATAATTCTAAAATAAATTGTCCTAATCCTCTTAGAAATAATGAGGGTAATTATTTGATCAAGTTAAAAAATAAAAGTGCATGTATAGTTTCTTTTCTTAAGGGAAAAGACAAAAAAATACTTAATAGTAAAAATTGTTATGATGTTGGTAAGATAATTGCTGAGATGCATTCATCAACTAAAAAGATCAAACTTTACAGAAAAAATTCGATGGGAATAAAAAACCTAAGACCTCTTTTAAATAAAATTAAATTTAAATCAAAAAAATTTACTAATTTAGAAAAATTTTTAAAAATAAACTTTACAGATATAAAAAATAATTGGCCAAAAAAATTACCTAGTGGAATAATACATGGAGATTTATTCATAGATAATATTTTTTTCAAAAAAAATAAGATCTCTGGAATCATAGATTTTTATTTTGCTGCGAATGATTATTTTATGTATGAAATTGCAATATGTATAAACGCATTGTGTTTTGATAAAAAAAACCCACAATTTAAATTGAATAAAAAAAAGGTAAAAAATTTGATAAAAGGGTATGAAAGTAAAAGAAAAATTTCACTTAAAGAAAAAAAATCACTAAATATTTTATGTCGAGCTGCCGCAATGAGATATTTTCTTACAAGGCTTTATGACTACACAAATACCCCAAAAACAGCTTTGATTAAAATTAAAGATCCCAGAGAATATTATCAAAAATTGATAGTGCACAATAATTTAAAAAAATATAAAGATTATTTAGTTTAATGATTAAAATTTATACTGATGGTTCATGTATTGGAAATCCAGGTAAAGGCGGTTGGGCAGCAATAATATTAGATGATGGGAAGAAAACTGAAATAAAAGGAAGTAAAAATGATACTACAAATAATCAGATGGAATTATTAGCACCTATAAAAGCTCTTAAAGAAATTCCAAAAGGTAGCAAAGTTAAAATTTTTACTGACTCTAAATACGTAAAATCTGGAATAACTGAATGGATACATAATTGGAAAAAAAATGGATGGAAAACTTCAAATAAAAAAGATGTAAGTAATAAAGAACTTTGGACAGAACTAGATCTACTAAATAATGAATTCGAAATAAGTTGGAATTGGGTAAAAGCTCACTCAACTGATGAATTAAATAATAAAGTCGATTTGCTAGCTAAAAATGCTGCAAACTTATAATAAATTATTTAACAAATTTTCTGCTGATGTTAAACCGCATTCTTTAGTTTCTTTTTCTACATGAATATTAACAACTGTAGAGTTTTCAATAACCATCAAATAACGATTTGATCTAATTCCCATTCCTTTTGCATTTCGATCAACCTCTGCACCAATTGCTTTAGTAAATAGTAAATAAGGATCACATAACATTTTAATTTTATTTCCAGTGTTATTAATCTTTCCCCATGCATTCATCACATAAGGATCATTTACTGATAAACAAAATATATTTTCAATTCCTTTAGCTTTGATTTTGTCTGCATTTGCTACAAAACCTGGTAGATGAAGTTTTGAACAAGTTGATGTAAATGCTCCAGGTAATCCAAACAAAACAATTTTTCCATTACCTATAACTTCTTTTAATTTGTTTTTTTGAGGCTCTCCATCAACAAGTTGAAAAATCTCTGTATTTGGTATTTGATCTTTTATTTTAAGTTTCATATAGAATTCATTACATATTTTTTAATTTTTTCAATATCATTTGAAAGAATTTCAAATTTTTCTTTTCTGTCATTAACATATTGAAGACTATCTGGTAAATTTTCAGTCTTTGAGAGTGCATCTTCTATTGCTTTTGGAAATTTGCACGGGTGAGCAGTTGATAATACAACACAATTTTTTTCTAATCCCAATTTTCTCACAGCACCAATGCCTACCGCAGTATGAGGATCGACTACCATCTGATGTTCATCATTAATAATCTTTATTATTTCAATAGTTTCATTTTCATCAAGCATCTCAGATATAAAATTCTTCTTAATTATATCTAAATCATTTTTATCAATTCTATAAGTATTTTTTTTTATTTCAGCCATTACATCTTTTATAACCTCTGAGTTACAATCTTTTATATCATATAAAAGTCTTTCGAAATTACTTGCTATTTGTATATCCATACTTGGAGTATTTGTTTCCTCAACTTTCTTTTGAGTATAATCACCTCCTGATATTGCCCTATGAAGTATGTCATTTTTATTTGTAGCAACGATCAATTTATCAATTGGAAGTCCTAGTTTTTTTGCCAAATAACCCGCATAAATATCTCCAAAATTACCTGTTGGAACACTAAATGATAGAGGTTGACCATTTCCAACTTTAAAATAAGCATAAAAATAATACACAGCTTGAGCAATAATTCTTGCCCAATTTATTGAATTAACACCAGACATATTAATTGCTTTAGAAAATTTTTCATCATTGAACATTGCTTTTACCAAATTTTGACAATCATCAAAGTTGCCCTCTACTGCAATGTTAAAAACATTACTCTCTTCATGTATTGTCATTAGTTTTCTTTGTACTGGTGAAATTCTTTTATTTGGATGTAATACAAAAACATTTAAATTATTTTTTCCTTTTAAAGCATCTATAGCAGCTGCACCTGTGTCGCCTGAAGTTGCTACTATAATGTTAATTTTTTTTTGATTTTGTCCTAAATGATATTGATAAAAATTACCTATCAATTGCATTGCGATATCTTTAAAAGCAAGTGTAGGACCATGAAATAGCTCTAAAACTTTTAAATTTCCTAGCTTGGAGATTTTTACAACATTGTTAGATCTGAAATTTGAGTATGATTTTGAAATCAAAGAGGCTAAATCATTTTTAGACATGAAATCTCCTATGAATGGATAAATTATTTCAGCTGCCAAATCGTTGTAACTAAGGTTTTTTAAATTATCTAATTCCTCTTTATTAAATGGTTTTATTAATTGAGGCACAAATAGCCCTCCATCATCTGCTAGGCCTTTGAGAAAAACATCCTTAAAAGTAAAGTTTTTCTGATTATTCCTTGTACTAATGTAATTCATTTAATAATTCTTTTTTCTAAAATATAAATATAGCAAAAGAATTGAAATCGCTAATGAAAACCATGTCATCGCGTATTTTTTATGATTATTTGAAATATTGGCAGTAATTTTTTTTGGTCTTGGAAATTGATAATTTCCATCCAAATAAATTATATATTTGGAAAATTTTTTGCCAGTAAATTTTAAGATATCATCTCTGTTTAAGCTGAACCAGTAATTTTCTTTAATATCATTGTCTGGTTTAAAAATGTTTTTTCTTCCCTGAGCTTTGAGAATTCCAATTATATTATTTTGATCAAATATATTGATTTCTGGATTATCCTTTTTTTCAAATGGTATCCAGCCTCGATTAATCAAGTAATTTTCATTATTGATTAAAATTGGATTAATTACTTCAAATCCTGGTATTCCAGTATCGTTCAAATTATATAAATAAATTTGTTTTTCAAAATCAATAATACCTGATGTTTTAATTTTTAGAAAATTTTTCTTATCTGATTGAGAAAGTTCTATTGGTGGATTTTTTAATGATTCTTCAATTTCTAAAATCAGATTATTCTTCCAATTTAATCGAATTATTTGCCAAGAACCTAGTGCAATGAAAACTAATATGAAAAAAATTATAAAAACTGAAAATAAAAATTTATACTTCAAAACTCAAAATTAGCTTCCCCAAATATATATCGCAGCAAATAAAAATAGCCATACTACATCAACAAAATGCCAATACCAAGCTGCGGCTTCAAAACCAAAATGGTGGTCTTTATTAAAGTGGCCTAATTTTCCACGCCATAAACATACCGCTAAAAATATAGTCCCAACAATCACGTGAAAACCATGAAATCCTGTTGCCATATAAAAAACTGATCCATAAATATGATCAGAGAAGGCAAATGTTGCATGATGATATTCATACGCTTGTAGAGCTGTAAAACAAACACCAAGAATTACTGTCAAAATTAATCCGTTTATAAAACTTTTTCTGTCACCTTCAAGAAGAGCATGATGTGACCATGTAACTGTTGTACCTGACAATAATAAAACCAGAGTATTTATTAATGGAATATCCCAAGGATCAAAAGTTTCAATATCCTTTGGTGGCCAGACATTACCTACAAACTCATTAGGGAAAAGACTTACATCAAAGTAGGCCCAAAACCATGCCACAAAAAACATTACTTCCGATGCAATAAACAATGTCATTCCATAACGATGATGAATTTGTACTACTGGAGTATGATGTCCCTGATGCTCAGCCTCAATCACAACATCTCTAAACCACATGTATGCTCCGTAAATTAATAAAGCAAAACCCAAATACATTCCCCACGATACATCTGAATGCATATAATAAACTGCACCTAGTGCTAAAACTAAACAAGAAAACGAAACATAGATTGGCCAAGGACTTGGGTCTACCAAATGATAATCATGTTTTTTTTCAGCTGACATTTTTCGGATTATGATTGTTTATAGTAATCTGTCGAGAAAAAAGTATACGACATAGTTACATCTTGTAAGTTTTTCACAGTCGGATCATTAATCATTTCGGGGTCTAAATAGAAAGTCATTACATATGTAGCTTTTTCTCCAGCTTTTAACTCCTGTTTTTCAAAACAAAAACATCCTAATTTACTATAATATTTACCAAAGCTGGCAGGTGAAACATTGAAACTTGCTACTCCAGCTGTTGGCTCATCACTATAATTTGTTACTTCAAACTCTATTTTGTTAACTTGACCAACTTTTACATCGATAACATTTGATTTAGCCTCAAAATCCCATGGTAAGTTATTTACATTAGTATCAAATCTGACACTAACAACTTTATCTAAAACTATTTTTGGAGCATTATTTGATACTTGGATAGTCCCACCAAAGCCAGTAACTCTACAAAAAAGATCATATAAAGGAACTGCTGCATAAGATAAACTTAACATTATAACAAAAATACCAGCTAAGACTATTGGGGTTAATTTCTTTCTTTCAATCATATGGCTCTATCAAATACTCCTGTATTATATAAAGTAAAAAAGAAGAGGAAAATCATAAAAGCAATAATTGCAAGTGCAGTAATTATATTTTTTTTTTTCGTTTTTTTATCTGGCGTTATCATAATATTTTATCTATCAGAAAAAGGACAAAAATTAAAAACAAATAAAGTATTGAATATCCAAATATTGATTTGGCCTTTTTTGAATTAAACTTATTTTTCTTATAATTAAATAATTCGTAACATAAAAAGTTATAATAAAATGTTAATAATAATGAAGGTACTAAAAAAGTTAATCCAACAAAACTTATTAAATATGGAAAAATTATAACTGGAAGCATTAATAGTGAGTAAACAAATATATTTATTTTTGTACTCTCAACTCCATTTGTTAAAGGAAGCATTGGTATATTAGCTTTTTTATAATCATCTGACTTATACAAACTTAAAGCCCAAAAATGAGAGGGAGTCCAAAAAAATATTATTAGAAAAAAGACCAACGGTTCAATTGAAAGTGAACCGGTTGCAATTGTCCATCCAATCACAGGAGGAAATGCTCCAGCAGCTCCACCAATGACGATATTTTGTGGTGTTCGTCTTTTTAACCAGATTGTATAAACAAAAACATAAAACAAAATTGTTAAAAGTAATATTGCAGCCGAAATTCTATTAGTAAAATAATCTAATGCTACTACTGAAACAATTGATAGACTAACTCCAAATATAAGAGCCTGATTTCTGTTGACTTTTCCTGTCGGGATAGGTCTTAAGCAGGTCCTGGTCATTAAAGCATCAAGATCGGATTCATACCACATATTCAATGCTCCAGCAGCTCCTGCACCTAATGAGACCAGCAGAATTCCAATTATAGCATCTTTTGTCGAAACAAGATTTGGAGCAGTCAACAAACCAACTGCACATGTAAAGATCACTAGAGACATAACTCTGGGCTTCATCAATTTAAATAGCTCAGAGAAATTGAATAAATCTTCTTGTGATACACTTCTTTTTTTTAGTTTTGAATTATCCATCAATTTTTTTAGCTTTTATTTTAACCGTGTGATTTTTCTGTATCTTGATCATCAACAAACTTTGGCAATTCCTCAAATGTATGGAAATTTGGTGGAGATGGTACAGTCCATTCTAAAGTCGTAGCCCCTTCTCCCCAAGGATTTTGTTTGGCAGCTTTCTTTTTTGCAAAAGCATAAATAAGATTTGCAAAAAATACTGCTAATCCAGCAACAGCTACGTAAGAACCTATTGAAGAAATATAATTCCATCCAGCAAATGCATCTGGATAATCTGCATATCTTCTTGGCATTCCAGCTAAACCTAAAAAATGTTGAGGAAAGAAAATTAAATTAACACCCACAAATGTTAACCAAAAATGTAATTGACCCATCCATTCAGAGTACTCATATCCTGACATTTTTGAAAACCAATAATAGAAGCCTGCAAAAATTGCGAAAACTGCTCCTAATGACAATACATAGTGAAAGTGTGCTACTACATAATAAGTATCATGCATCGCTGTATCTACACCAGCGTTAGCTAAAACTACACCTGTCACCCCACCTACAGTAAACATGAATATAAAGCCTAGTGCCCACATCATTGGTGTTTTAAATGAAATCGATCCACCCCACATAGTTGCTATCCATGAAAAAATTTTTATTCCTGTTGGCACTGCAATTATCATCGTTGCTGCCAAAAAGTATGCTTTTGTATCTGTGCTTAATCCGACAGTATACATGTGATGTGCCCAGACAACAAAACCTACTATTCCTATTGCAACCATTGCATAGGCCATGCCTAAATAACCAAAAACAGGTTTTCTTGAAAATGTAGATACAATATGACTAATCATTCCAAAGCCAGGTAATATTAAAATATAAACTTCGGGATGACCAAAGAACCAGAACAAATGTTGAAACAGAACAGGGTCACCACCTGTCTGTGCCTCAAAAAAGGCAGTTCCAAAATTTCTGTCTGTCAATAACATCGTAATCGCTCCAGCTAAAACTGGTAACGATAATAATAATAAGAAAGCTGTTACTAAAATCGACCAAGCAAATAATGGCATTTTGTGTAATGTCATGCCTGGAGTCCTCATGTTTAAAATTGTTGTAATAAAGTTTACCGCTCCTAAAATTGATGAAGCTCCTGCTAAGTGTAAACTTAAAATTGCTAGATCCATAGCTGGCCCGGGTTGACCTGCTTTGGAAGACAAAGGTGGATAAATAGTCCAACCACCACCAACGCCTGTTTGTCCTGGAGGGCCATCAGCAAAAATTGATAAGATTAGTAAAGTTAATGACACTGGCAACAACCAGAAAGAAATATTATTCATTCTAGGAAATGCCATATCAGGCGCACCAATCATAATTGGTACAAACCAATTACCAAATCCACCAATCATGGCTGGCATAACCATAAAGAAAATCATAATTAAACCATGACCAGTTACCAACACGTTATATAAATGATAATTACCACCTAAGATGCCATCACCTGGATGCATTAATTCCATTCTCATTAAAACTGAGAATGCTGTACCTATGACTCCTGCAACAATTGCAAAGATCAAATACATTGTACCTATATCTTTGTGATTAGTAGAGTACGCCCAACGTTTCCAACCTGTTGGGGTATGATGATCGTCGTGTGATGCTGTTTGTGTATACATAATTTATTTACTCACTAATTTAAGTTTATCATTTTCAATTTCATCTTTTGCAAATTTTACTCGTGCCTCAGATAACCATTCTTGATAGTCTTCTTCACTTACTACCTTAACTGTTATTGGCATAAATGCGTGCTTTATTCCACAAAGCTCTGAACATTGACCATAATATGTTCCAACTTTTTCAGCTTTAAACCATGTTTCATTAATTCTTCCAGGTACTGCATCTCTTTTCACTCCAAACGATGGTAAGGCCCAAGCATGCAAAACATCATTTGCTGTAATCAAAACTTTTACTACTTTATCAACTGGCACTACTACTTCATTATCTACGGCTAATAATCTTGGTTGATTTGCCTTCAAATCTTTTTCCTCTATCATGTAAGAGTCAAAAATAATATTTTCATCTGGATATTCATACCCCCAGTACCACTGATAACCAATAGCCTTAATTGTTAAATCTGCTTTAGGTATTGTGTCTTGTTTATATAAAATTTTAAACGAAGGAACTGCCATTACTATTAGGATTAAGCATGGAATTAAAGTCCATAAAACTTCTACAGTAACATTATGAGTTCTTTTTGAAGGATTTGGATTAGCTGAAGCTCTAAATCTAACACATGCATAAAGCATTAAGAATAAAACGAACACACTGATTGCAATTATTATTGGTAATAAAAGTTTGTCATGAAAAGCAACTATATCTCTCATAGACTCCGATGCGGCTTTTTGAAAACCTAATTGCCAATCAACTGGCTGATTTGCAAAAGCATTTTGCGATATAAAAATTCCTGGAAATATGTAAAAAAAAATTTTCATTTATAACTAGCTATATAAAGCTCTTTTATAAAAATTACACTTTAGTTTTCGCGACAATTTATCAATTAATCACATAATTTAAGATTGAAATAGCTGATATCACAGCAGTTTCTGATCGTAAAATATTATCATTAATTTTTAGAGCCTGGACACCGTTAAAAGACAGAATCTCCTCTCTTTCAGACTCTGAAAAATCACCCTCTGGACCTATTATAATACAAATAGGTTTGTTTGTTAACTTTGATTTATCAATTTTTTTATTGTTAGAGTTCAAATCAGTTAAAATTAAATCCATTGAATTTGATTTTAAAAAATTTTTTAAATTTTGAGCTTTCTCAATGACAGGTACATTAAGACGGTTAGACTGTTCACTTGCTTCAACTACTATCTTTTGAAACCGTTCATTATTAATTTTTCTAACAATTGTTCGATCAAAAATAATTGGTAAAAATTTTGTCACTCCTAATTCAGTTGCTTTTTGTATCATAAAATTTTGAAAATTTGATTTAATTGGGGAGAATGCTAACCACAATTCTTTTGAACTTTCCTTTTTTCTTATTTGTTTAACTATTTTAAATTCAACAATACCTTTCGATATTTCTAAAACTTTTGCTTCCCATTCTCCATTTTTGTTAAAAAGCGAAAACACCTCATTTTCTTTTACTCTCATCACTTTAGTTAAATAATGAGATTGTGGTTTATCTAATTTTTCAGTCATATTCTCTGATAATATGTTTGAAAAAAATAATCTTATATTACTCATTTATGCTAAGTTAATTTATGAAAAATATTAAAGCAATAATTTTTGATGCTTACGGTACTTTGTTTGATGTCAATTCTGCTGCAGAAAAATGTAAAGATAAAATTGGTGATAAATGGGAGCCATTTGCAAATTTTTGGAGAACAACTCAGTTAGAATATACTTGGCTTCGGAGTTTAATGGGGAGGCATAAAGATTTTTGGCAAATTACCGAAGATAGCTTAGATAAATCTATGAAAGTTTTCCAAATAGACTCTTCTATGAGAGATGATTTACTAAATCTCTATAAAGTTCTTTCACCTTTTAAAGAAGTACACAAAACTTTAAAGACTCTTAAGGAAAAAAAATTTAAATTAGCAATTCTTTCAAATGGAACGCCGTCTTTACTCAATGAACTAGTTAAAAGTAATAATTTAGAAAATTTATTTGATGATGTTTTTTCAATTGAAGAAGTAGGAATTTATAAACCAAACTCTAAAGTTTATGACATGCCAATAAAAAAATATAAAATTGAAAAAAACGAAGTTGCTTTCTTAAGTGCAAACACATGGGATGTTTCCGGTGGTGGAAATTATGGTTATCAATCTATTTGGGTAAATAGAAATAATAATATCTTTGATATTTTAGACTTTAAGCCCAACTTTGAAATTAAAGATTTATCTGGATTATTAAGTAAATTTTAATATATAAATAATACTAATGACAAAATTTTTTGATTTAATTGCAAGAATTTCAATTTCTATTTTATTTCTTTTAAATGGTATTTTTAAAATAAATAATTACGAGGGAACTGTTGGTTGGATGGAAAGCTTCGGTCTACCAGGTATACTAATTATTCCAGCTATAATTCTTGAAATTATTGGGCCAATCTTAATTATTATTGGTTTCCAAACTAGAATCGCTGCAGGAGCTTTAAGTTTATTTTGTATTGCTACTGCCATAATATTTCATAACAATTTTAGTGATCAAATGCAATTAAATGCTTTCTTAAAAAATATTGCTTTAGCTGGTGGTTTTTTATTTTTAGTAGTTAATGGTGCTAAAGGCTATTGTTTAGATAAAAAGTAATCTTGAATAAATCATTTAAATAATTAATTTCAATACAATGAAAAATATTGAAGTAAAAGAAATTATAGATCCTATCTCTGCCTCCGATGGTGCGGGGGTAAAGTTAAAAAGAAGTATAGGAGTTGAACCTAACTACTTTGATCCATTTTTAATGTTAGATGAATTCGGTTCTGAAAATAGCGAAGATTATATTGCTGGTTTTCCACCTCACCCACATAGAGGTATTGAAACGGTTACTTACATGTTAGCAGGAGATTTCGAACATAAAGATAGCACTGGTGGTGAAGGGAGGATGACAGCTGGAGATGTTCAGTGGATGAAAACAGGAAGTGGTATAATTCACTCTGAAATGCCCGCTATGAAAGAAGGTAAACTTCATGGTTTTCAGTTATGGATTAATATGCCAGCCAAACTTAAAATGAGTAAACCTGAATATATTTATATTGATGCAGATAAAATGAGTGTGCATCAAGATGAAGATAAGCAAGTAAAAGTAATAGCTGGTAAATTTGAAAAAGCTGAAGGCCCTGTAAAAGGACACAACGTTGAGCCTGTGTATTTTGATGTTGAGTTAAATAAAGACAAAGAATTTAATTTTAATTTACCATCTACACATAATACTTTCGTTTATTTAATTAATGGTGAAATAGAAATTGGTTCTAAAAAACACGATAATGTTACAGATAGTACTTTAATATTACTCACAAAAGGTGATGAATTAAAAGTAAAAGCAAAAACAAAAGCAAAATTTTTAGTGATATCAGGTAAACCAATTAATGAGGAAATCGCAAGAGGTGGCCCTTTTGTAATGAATACTAAAGCAGAAATCTTGCAGGCTATCCAAGATTATCATAATGGTAACTTTGTTAAATGAAAGCAGTAACAATATCAAAAAATGGTGGTCCAGAAGTTTTGGAGTTAAAAGATATTAAATTGGGTGAACCAAAATCTGGAGAAGTTTTAATTAAGAATGAGGCTATTGGTTTAAATTATATTGATACCTATCATAGATCAGGCCTATACCCTGTTGAATTACCATCAAATATTGGAATTGAAGGTGCGGGAATTATTGAAAAAATTGGTCCAGATATAAAAGATTTTAATATTGGAGATAAAGTTGCTTATGCATCAATGCCAATTGGCTCTTATGCAACTCATCGAATTTTTCCAACCAAAAAATTAGTAAAAGTTCCAAATGAAATTGAATTGGAGAATGTTGTGACTTTGATGACTAAAGGTTTCACTGTTTTTTATCTTCTTCATAAAACTTATCCAGTCAAATCAGGTGAAACTATTTTATTTCACGCAGCTGCTGGAGGTGTTGGACAAATATTTTGTCAGTGGGCTAAAAGTTTAGGTTGTACTGTAATTGGAACAGTTGGATCTGATGAAAAAATTTCAATAGCTAAAGCAAATGGTTGTGATCATGTAATTAATTATTCAAAAGAAAACTTTGCAGAGAAAGTTAAAGAAATAACAAATGGAGTTGGTGTTCCAGTAGTTTATGATGGTGTAGGAAAAAAAACCTTTGATGGTTCGATAGAATGTTTAAAAGTTAGAGGTATGATGGTTTCTTTTGGAAACGCATCTGGTCCAATAGAACCATGTAATGTTGGAAAATCTTTAGCACCAAAAGGATTATATCTAACCAGACCTAGTATTGCTCACTATACAACAACGAAAGAGGAGTTAGATGAAGCTGCTAAAAAAGTCTTTGAAATGTTTATAACTAAAAAATTTAAATTAAACATTTTTAAAAAATATTCCTTAGGCGAAATTGTTAAAGCTCACCAAGATTTAGAGGGAAGAAAAATTTTAGGTCCTGCTGTCATTATTCCTTAATCAACCTTAACATCCATATCTGACATATGTAATCTTAATGCATTTGTTGAGACATGAATTTCTCTTATAAAAAAAATAATTGAAATCATCATTGATAGACAACAAGATCCAAAAATTAATCTTGCTATAAAAACCTCATTCAAATAAAGGCCTAAGACCGTTAGCATATTGAATAAAAAGCCAAATGCCCCGAACATAATTGACCATCTCAGCAAAGTAATTCTTCCACTTAAATTAATAAACTGCTTTTTCCATTCAGGTGGCACATGTTTTTCATAAACATGCTCATCATGAAGTTCTCTTATCAGAGCACTTAGAGAATGAAATCTGTTACTATAAACTCCCATTATCAAAGGAATTGCAGGAAACATTAATGCGGTTACTGTGTAATCAATATTCATACGAATCAGTTTGATTATCAATGTTGCCTTTGTTATTTACAAGTAAAATTTATGACCCAAATTAATCTTTTTATTGAACTTACACGTCTAAAAAAACCAATTGGTTATATGCTATTATTTTGGCCATGTGCCTGGGGTCTAACCCTAGTTTATAATTTTAACGAGAGTCTGAATATTTATTTTTTTTATTTGATACTTTTTTTTCTTGGATCAGTTTTAATGAGATCTGCTGGATGTATAGTTAATGATATTTTAGATAAAGAATATGATAAAAAAGTTTCAAGAACTAAAAATAGACCATTAGCTTCAGGAAAAATCTCTTGGATAATAGCTCTACTCTATTCTGGTATCTTGTGTTTTCTGGCTCTACTTATTCTGTTAAACTTTAATTTATTCACAATTATTCTTGCTTTGGGGTCAATGCCCTTTGCATTTACTTATCCATTAATGAAAAGATACACATATTGGCCCCAACTATTTTTAGGAATAACATTTAACTATGGTTTAATTCTTGGATGGACGTCGGTTTCTGAGGAAATTAGTTTAATTGCATTAATATTTTATTTTGGAGCCATATTTTGGACACTCGGTTACGACACAATATATGGGTATCAAGATATAAAAGACGATGAAATAATAGGATTAAAGTCAACCTCAATAAAGTTTAAAGGTAATTCAAAAAAATTTTTATCTATATGTTATTTAGTTTTAAGTCTAAGTTTAATTTTTGGTGGTTATCTAATGGGATTTAGTTGGATATATTTCATATTTTTAATAATACCAATTTTACATTTATTTATTTATCAAATAAAAAGTTTTCAATCAGAAAACCCTGAAACTTGCCTAAAATTATTTAAAAGTAATAATTTGTTTGGTTTAATTATTCTAATCAACATAATAATAGGAAAAGCCTTTTAATGAAAAAAACTGAAATTTATAAAAGACTTTATAAAGATTATTCAAAAAAATATTTAGATAAAATACTTATATCAGCTTTTTTTTCTATACTTGTAGCAGGTAGTACTTCTGCTATAGCTTGGTTGTTAGATCCTGCTATTAAAAAATTATTTATAGACAAAGATCAATCATTAATTTTTTTTATACCGCTTTTGATTATTGCTGCTTTTACTACTAAAGGGCTATCTCTTTATTTTGCAAAAGCGACAATGATAAGTGTTGGAGAAGAGGTAAAAAAAAAACTCCAGTTTGATATGACAAAGTCCTTAATTAAAGCTGATACTCAAATTATTGACAAAAAACATTCTGGAAAATTTATTTCAAACCTTACTTATGATGTTACTCATATTACAAATTTACTTAGTCATGCATTATTAACTCTATTCAAGGACTCGTTAACTTTAATTGGATTATTATTTGTCATGTTTACTCAAAATTGGAAACTAGCATTAATCTCAATTGTAATGATTCCTTTAGCTGGCCTTTCTGCTAAAACTTTGGGTAAAAGAGTTGGAAAAGTAACAACACAAGCTCAAGAAAAATCAGGTTTTTTAACTACTTATCTTGTTGAACTTTTCAAAAATCACAAACTTATAAAAATTTTTCAAAAAGAAAATTATGAAAGCTCAAGAGCAAATCTTTATTTGGAACAATTAAAAGATAAGAACAAAAAAATACAAGTCGTTTTTGTTAGGATGTCTCCAATAATGGAAACATTAACTGGAGTAATGATTGCAGTGTTAATTTTTTATTCAGGAAAATTAATGGCGCAAAATGAACTTGATATTAATAACTTTTTCTCATTTTTAGCAGCAATGATGCTTGCCTACCAACCAGTAAGATCCTTGTCTACACTTAATATGGTTTTAAATCAGGGTTTATCAGCTGCTTCGAGAATTTTACCTATCATTGATAATGAAAATAAAATTAATGACGTTGAAAATGCAAAAGAGTTAAATTTAAAGGAAGCTAAAATAAATTTTGAAAATATAAAATTTTCTTATGATAAAGAAGAAGGTAAAGTTCTTGATACAATAAGTCTAGAGTTTACTGGAGGGAAAATGACATCTTTAGTTGGTCATAGTGGTTCTGGTAAATCTACAATTTTAAACTTAATACCAAGATTTTATGATGCTGAATCTGGAGATATTTTAATCGATAATCAATCCATCTATAAAACAAAAATTAAATCACTAAGAAATAATATTTCACTAGTAAGTCAAGAAACTACTCTGTTTGATGATACAATAAAAAATAATATTAAATATGCAAAAGAAGATGCTTCAGATGAAGAAATCATTGAGGCGGCAAAACTTTCGCATTGTGATGAATTTATTAATCAATTACCAAATAAATATGAAACTTTGATTGGTGAAAACGGAGTTAGATTATCTGGAGGAGAAAAACAAAGAATTTCTATTGCTAGAGCAATGATGAAAAAAAGTTCAATCATTTTATTAGATGAGGCAACTTCATCTTTAGATAGCGAAACTGAGTCAAAAATTCAGGATGCACTTGCAATTTTAACAAAAAATAGGACTACTATCGTCATAGCTCACCGGCTTTCAACAATACTTAATTCTAATAATATTTATGTAATTGACTCAGGCAAAATAGTAGCTAATGGTAAACACGATGATCTAATTAAAAATTCAGATCTTTATAAAAACTTTTATGAAAAACAAATTCAAAAATAGATATGTTTTTTATTTATCAATTAATATTATCATTCGCAATTTTAGTATCACCTTTAATTATAATATTTAGAATATTTAAAGGTAAAGAAGATGTAATTAGATTTAAAGAGAAATTTAGCTTGATATCCAGAAAACGGAGGTCAGGAAAATTAATATGGTTTCATGGATCGAGTGTAGGCGAGATTATGAGCGTACTACCCATAGTGAATAAATATGATAATAACAATTCAATTGATCAAATTTTAATTACTTCAAGTACTTTAAGCTCATCAAAAATTTTAGAAAAATATAGATTTAAAAAAGTAGAACATCAATTTTTTCCAATAGATCATTTTTTCTTTTCTAAAATTTTTTTGAATTACTGGAAGCCACATTTGGCAATTTTTTTAGAGTCTGAAATTTGGCCTTCCATGTATAGAGAGATTAAATTGAAAAAAATCCCCTTAATACTTTTAAATGCCAGGATAACTAAAAAGACTTTTAAAAGATGGAATAAGTTTAAGAAACATTCATCAAAAATTTTCAATTTAATAGATATTGCTTATCCACAAAATCATGAGACAAAAAAATATTTAAAACACTTGGGTGTTAAAAAAATTAACTTAATTGGTAATATAAAATTTATTGAAAATCATAAAAATAAACAAGACGATATTGATAAAAAGCTTAAGTTACAATTTCAAAAACATAAGATTTTTATTGCAGCTAGTACACATGAAAATGAAGAATTATTTGCAGCTAAAACTCATATGTTATTAAAAAAGAAAAACAAAAAACTCATAACAATCTTAATTCCAAGACATATAAATAGAGTAAATGAAATTAACAATGAACTTAAAAATTTAAATCTTAAAATAATTCATCATAGTTCTAAAACTAAGAGCTTAAAAAATGTAGATATTTACATAGTAGATACTTTTGGAGAATCAAAAAAATTTTATAAAATCGCGACGACTGTTTTTTTAGGAGGGTCAGTATCAAATAAAGGGGGGCAAAATCCATTAGAACCTGCACGATATGGAGCAAAAATTCTACATGGACCTAACATACAAAATTTTACAGAAGTTTATAACTTTCTGAAGTCTCTCAAAGTTTCAAATAAAATAAAAGACCCAGTGCAACTTGCAAATCAAGTTGTCTTTAAGAAAAATATGGCAAAAGTTAAAAAGATTAGAAAAATAGGCAATGTAATTTTTAAAAATACTATAAAAGAATTAAATAAAAAAATTAATTATGAAACTAAAAAAACCCCAATTTTGGGATTATAAAAAACCAAATATTATTGCCTACTTTTTATGGCCCATTTCAATTACCTTACAATTCTTAAATTCATTTAAGAAAATATTTATTTCTAAAAAAAAATTTAAAAATATCAAAACAATCTGTATTGGAAATATTTATATTGGTGGTACTGGTAAAACTTCTTTAAGCTTAAAAATATATGAGATCTTAAGCCAAAAAAAATTTAAAACCTGTTTTATAAAGAAAGATTATATTGATCAATTAGATGAACAAAGAATTTTGGAAAAAAAAGGAAAACTATTTAAATCAAAAAAAAGACTCTTTGCTCTTAAGAATGCTATCTGTGAAAATTACGAAGTAGCAATATTTGATGATGGTTTTCAAGATGAAACAATTAATTATGATTTAAAATTTGTATGTTTTAACAATTTAAATTGGATAGGTAATGGACTTACAATTCCATCTGGACCTCTTAGAGAAAATTTTAGAAATATCAAAAATTGTAATCATATTTTTATAAATGGTGATTTGGAAAACATAGATAATATCAAAAAAAAAATTTTAGAGACCAATCCTAAAGTAAATATCCATATCGGCAAATATGTTCCAGAAAATCTTAAAAAGTTTAATATAAATGAAAAATATTTAGTTTTTTCTGGAATAGGTAATCATAAAACATTTCTATCAATGTTAAAAAAAAACAAATTTAATATTGTTAAAGATATTGAATTTCCTGATCATTATAACTACTCAAAAAAAGATATTAATAAAATTATTTCAATTTCAAAAAATTATAATTGTAAAATCTTGACGACTGAAAAAGATTTCTTTAGATCAAAAAATTATATGTCAGACAAAATTGAATTTATTTCTTCAAAACTTGAGGTATTAAATGAGAAAAAGCTTTTCGAAGCATTAACAAAAATCTATGAACAAAATTAAATATTTTTTTCAATTTATTATAATAATTTTTATTTTCTCAATTTTTAAAATTTTAGGTTTAAAAATCTCATCTTTTATTGGGGGAAAACTTTTTCAAATTATAGGCCCAATATTTAGATCAAAAAGGTTGATACAAAAAAATATTAAAAGAGTATTTCCTGATATTGATCAAATTAATTTAAACGAGATAACATCCTCGATGTGGAATAATTATGGAAGAGTTTTTGCCGAATATATGTTTATTAAAAAATTTAGGTACCAAAAAGAAAATAAAAACATCATAATTGATGGTAAAGAAATACTTGAGGATATAAAAAAAAATAATCAAAAAGTTGTTTTTATATCAGGTCACTTTAGTAACTTTGAGTTAATGGCAATGGAAATAGAAAAAGCGGGGATAAATCTTGCGGCAATTTATAGGCCTTTAAACAATATTTTTTTGAATTTTTTAATAGAAAAAATTCGAAAAAACTATATCTGCAAAAATCAAATTAAAAAAGGAATTGGCGGTGTTAAAGAATTAGTGAGACTTAACAAAGAGGGTTATTCTACTGCCTTAATGATTGATCAAAGAGTTTCTGAAGGTATTAAATCAACTTTTTTTAGTGAAGAAGCTTTTACAACAACTATACCAGCACAATTAGTTAAGAAATTTAAGACTCCTGTCGTACCAATATTTATAGACAGATTTGATAGTATAAAATTTAAGATAACAATTCATAAACCCTTAAGTTTTTTAGATAATGAATCAGCAGAAGATATAACGCTAAAATTGAATAAGGTTCTTGAAAAAATGATAAGAGAAAATCCTAAATATTGGATATGGTCACATAATAGATGGAAATGAATTTATTTTTTTTCTAATTTCTCTTTTTTTTGTGATGCTTCAATATAAGAAAAATAAGCTTCTTGGAGATCTACGTTCCAATAATTTAATTTATCTAAACTAATTGGTTTGCCTGAAACTGCACAAATCACATGATCACCTGGCTCTAATATTTGAAAATTATTTGGTAAATATTTTATTTTTGCTAATTTTTTATTCATTTTTAGTTTATATACTTATACATGATTGTTGGGATTATAGGAAGTGGAGGAAGGGAGCATGCAATATGCCAAATGCTTAAGTACTCAAAAAAAGTATCTGAGTTATATTGTTTTCCTGGAAATGCAGGGACTTCCAAAATAGCTAAGAATATAAAGTTGGATATAGACGATTTTGAAAAATTAAAAAATTTTATATTAAATAAAAAAATTGAACTAGTTATTATTGGACCTGAAAAGCCTTTAGTAAATGGTATAGTAGACTATTTAGAAAAATTTGGAATTAAGGTTTTTGGCCCAAATAAAATTGCATCTCAGTTAGAGGGTTCTAAAATTTTCACTAAAGAAATATGTAAAAAATATAATATTCCCACTGCAAAGTTTGGAGTATTTAATAATATTAAAGAAGCAAATCAATTTTTAAAAGAATCAACTCACCCAATAGTTATAAAATCAGATAATCTTGCTTCAGGAAAAGGTGTGTATATTTGCAATAATGAAAAAGACTCAATAAATGCTATCAAAGAAATTTTTGATGGAAAATTTGGACCTGCAAAAAATGTTCTTATTGAAGAATTTTTAAATGGTGAAGAGATGAGTTTTTTTATTATTAGTGATGGAATTTCTATTCAAAAATTTGGGACAGCTCAAGACCATAAAAGAGTTTTAGATGGTGATAAAGGGAAAAATACTGGAGGCATGGGTGCTTATTCTCCTTCAAGATTAATTACAAATCAACTTGAGGAAAAAATATTAGAAAAAATTATAAGCCCAACTCTAAAGGCATTGGCAGATATTGGTACTAATTATAAAGGGTTTTTATATGCTGGATTAATGATTGTTGATAACAATCCATATTTAATTGAATATAATGTGAGAATGGGTGATCCTGAATGTCAAACAATCCTCCCAATGCTGAAAACTGATCTTACTGAAATTTTTTTATCCTGTTGCGAAAATAAACTGAGTCAAATTCAAATTAAATGGAGTAAAAAGAAAAGTCTTTGCGTGGTTTTATGTTCAAACGGCTATCCTGATGAATACTCTAAAAATATTGAAATTGAAAATTTAGAAAAAATCAAATTAGATTCTGATGATTTTATCTTTCATGCTGGCACAGATGAAAAAAATAACAAAGTTGTTGCCATAGGGGGAAGAGTTTTAAATTTCGTTTCTTTATCAGAAAAATTTGTTGATGCTAAAAAAAATATTACAAAACATCTAAAAGATTTAAATTGGTCTGGAGGCTTTTTTCGTAAAGATATTGGTTATAAAGTTATAGACAAATGAGAATTATTTCTGGAAATTTTAAAGGAAAAAAAATACTAGAACCAAAAGATATTAAGACAAGACCTTTAAAAGATCTTACAAAAGAATCTATTTTTAACATAATTAATCATTCCAACAAATTTAAGGTTAATATTAAAAATTCAAAAATTTTAGATTTATTTTCTGGCGTTGGATCTTTTGGGATAGAATGTTTATCTAGAGGGGCAAGATTTGTTACTTTTATTGAGAATTACAGGTTAGTTTTACCTATCTTAAAAAAAAATTTAGATAACCTTCGAATTAATGAAAAATACGAGATAATTACAGAAGATATTTTTAAAAATTTAGACTTTTTAAATAATAAATATAAATTTGATATCATTTTTTTAGATCCACCATACAAGGAAAAAAAAATCTCTTTTTTAATCGATAAAATTTTTGATGAAAAATTATTAAAAGATAAAGGTATAATTATAATTCATCGACATAAAAAAGAAAAAGATGATTACACTGAAAATTTTAAAATTTTAGAAATTAAAAAATATGGAATATCCAAAATTATATTTGGTGTATTCAATTAAGATAGAATTTTTTTTGTTTCATCTTTAATTAACTCTACTGCTGGTTGATTAAAAGGATTAATTTTCATTACTTTACCGAGTAGAATAGTTTCTAAAATGAAAAAACAAAACAACTCTCCCAGTGTTTTTTCATCTCTTTTTGAAATTTCAAAACTTCTGAAGGGAATTTTCTTTTTAGTAAAAACATTTTCTGTAGCTTTTTTTTGTGCAAAAATTATATCTGTTAGTTTTCTATTTTTAAGATATTTTTTTTTTGATAAAATTGTATTTGAAATAATCTTTGATGAATTATTTTCATTCACATAAAAAAAAGTGAAAAAATTATTATTAAATCCATCTAAATAAAGTTGCATCACACTATGATTATCTTTAGGCATATTTGAAACTATAGGAAGTAAACCCTTTTTATTTTTTCCTAAACTTTCAGCTACTAGTTGTTGATACCAATAAAATAGTCCCTCAGATTTTTTATCATAATTCAAGATTATA
Organism: uncultured Pelagibacteraceae bacterium; assembly: GCA_902617715.1. GTDB lineage: Bacteria > Pseudomonadota > Alphaproteobacteria > Pelagibacterales > Pelagibacteraceae > Pelagibacter. The sequence continues at coordinate 49,124 of CACMXS010000005.1, forward strand.
GAATTATATTTCTTTTTTTTAACAAAAAACAATATTGACTCAACATTGGCAACTAAAGAATTTAAATATTTTCTATTATTAATTAAAGTATTTAATTGCCTAAATTTTTTTGAATTTAATCCCATTAATTCTGCAGGCAACATTCCAGTTTCTGATAACACTGAGTATCTTCCACCAATAAAATTGTTATGGTGAATAACTTCTGCTTTTAATTTTTCTGCCATTTCATAAAGATAACTTTTTCTATTCTCAGTAATAAATAAATTTTTGTCTGACTTGTTTGTTAAAATGTTCAAATTAACAATTGTTTCTATTGTTTCACCAGATTTAGATACTATCAAATTTGAGTATTTTTCTTTTTTTTTATTCATAATGCTCACATCTAAATCATTAATGAACAAAAATTTTTTTTTAACTTTGTCTCTTAAAAAATTATAGATGGCTTCAGCTCCAAGTATGGAGCCACCCATGCCTATTATACGAAAATTTTTTGAAGAATTAAATTTTCTTAATATTTTTGTGTCAAAAATATTTTTAAAATTTTTACTTAATGACTGAATAATTGGATCTTTCTTTTTTAGAATTACCTTAAGAATATTTGCTACTTTAGGAGATTTCTTCTTTTTTAAATTAAAATTTTTAAAATAGATGCCATTTGTAATCATTAATTTTGTTTGATTTTATCTATAATTGAGTTCTCTAAATTTTTATTTTTACTTATTGAGTTTTCTGGTGACTTATCATTATCAGAAATCAATTTTTTAATCTTTAAATCATCTGTTTTTTCTTCCGTATTTGAAATTTTAGGTTCAGGAAGTTCATTAAATTCTGGAGGCATTACTAAAGGTGATTTTTTTTCTACTAAAAATTCATCTGTACTATTCTTTTTTTGAGAACCTAAGCCTTCCTTTATTGTTGAGCAATTTTGGAAAGTTAATGTTAAAATTAACATCAAAATTATAAATTTAAATTTTTTCATTAGTGGTTTCTCTTTTATTTGAAAATACTTCTAAAACAATCATTAAAATAACACCTAAAGTAATAAATATATCTGAAACATTAAAAATAAACCAATGAAAATTTTTAATATGAAAATCTATAAAATCTGGAACAGCATTAAAGAAAATACGATCATAAAAATTACCAATTGCACCACCCAAAATCATTAATAAAGAATATTTTTTAAAACCCTCATTATTTTTAATCATGAAAAAAATTAAGATAATAACAATTCCAATCATTAACGTTAAAAGATGATAAAAAATTTTCTCATCAAATGAAAATAAACCAAATGCAATTCCTTCATTCCAAACTAAGGTAATATTTAAAAACTTTGAGTTAAATAAATCTTGGCCATAATTTCTATCATTTAAATAAATTATCACTACTTTGGAGACTCTATCCAAAATAAAGATTGAAATTACTATAAAGAAATTTATATAAAAATTTTTTTTGAATAAATTAAACATTATTTGAGTGAAGACCGCAAATTTCTCTTGCACATCTATCTATTCTTATTTTCCAGCATACTGGACATTTATCTCCTGAAGCTTTTTGAGTATTTACAACAATGTCCTCACCATCATTATATATAATTTTCGCCTTAGAAGTTATGCACAGTTCTGATAAATCAATATCAGTAATAATTTTTTTATAATTATTATTGAGTTGAATATTTATTTCAGCCTCTAAGCTTGAACCAATTTCTTTACTAGCTCTTTTTTCCTCAATACTTGCATTACAAATATTTCTAATTTTGATTAGTTCTGACCATTTCTTTTCTAATTCCTCATTTTTAAATTTTTTTGGGAAATTTTGGAATTTTTCCAAATGAATACTTTTATTTTTTTTCGAAACTAGCTGATATATCTCTTCGGTTGTAAATGAAAGTATTGGTGCAAACCATTTTAACAATGAATCTAATAAAATATTTAGAATAATTATACACGATTTTCTTTTTTCTGAATTTAAAGAATCGCAATAAAGAGTATCCTTTCTAATATCAAAATAAAACGCTGATAAATCTACAGTACAAAAATTTAACAATTCTTTATAAAGGTTGTGAAAATCGTAATTCTCAAAATATTTAATATATCTTTCATTTAAATTATAAATTTTGTTTAATAAAAATTTTTCAAGTTCTGGTAAACTTTCCAAATTTAAGTTTTCAAGATCAATATTTTCAAATTTATCATTTAAATTACCTAGCAAGTATCTAAATGTATTCCTTATTTTTCTATAAGATTCAGCATGTTGATCTAAAATAGAATAATCAATTCTTAAATCTTCTGCATAGTTAGATGATGCTACCCAAATTCTTAGAATATCTGCTCCGTATTTCTTCAAAATGTCTTCTGGAGCAATTACATTTCCTAGAGACTTGGACATTTTTAGACCTTTACCATCAACTACAAATCCATGAGATAAAATAGATTCAAAAGGTGCTCTACCTCGTGTTCCACAAGACTCTAACAATGATGAGTGAAACCAGCCTCTATGTTGATCTGATCCTTCAAGATACATTGATGCAGGCCATTTTAAATCATCTCTTTTCTCCAAAACAAATGAATGTGTTGAACCACTATCAAACCATACTTCAACAATATCACTCAACTTATCGTAATCATCTGCTTTATACTTAGTTCCTAAAAATTTTTGAGGATCATCCGAAAACCAACAATCAGAACCTTCTTTTTCATAAATTCTTGCTATATTTTCAAATACATCTTCATCAATTAAAATTTTATTATTTTTTTTATTTACAAAAATTGGTAATGGAACTCCCCAAACTCTTTGTCTGGATACGCACCAATCAGGTCTAGTTTCAATCATTGATCTTAACCTATCTTTGCCTTTACTTGGATAAAAAGTTGTTTCATCAATAGCTTTTAATGCTTTATTTCTTAGTTTATGACTTTCCATAGAGATAAACCATTGTGGGGTTGCTCTATGAACTAGGGGTGCTTTTGAACGCCAAGAATGAGGGTAAGAATGAACAAGCTCACCATTTGCTAGAAGTTTTTTTTGTTCTTTAAGTTTTTCTATAACTAAATGATTGGCTTTAAAAATGTGTATTCCTTCAAACATAGCCACATTTTTTGTATATTTTCCATCCCCATCTACTGTTTCGATGGCTTTAATTCCATTATTTAAACATAAATTAAAATCGTCAGGTCCATGGCTTGGAGCACAATGTACTATTCCTGTCCCCTGTTCAGTAGTAACAAAACGAGCTTCTAAAAGTGGGATATCATAATCATAACCCAAATCAAAAAAAGGATGTTTACAAACTGTATCTTTTAGTTCTTTTCCTTTAATCTTTTTTAAAATTTCGTATTTTTCAATATTACAATCCTTTTTAACAGACTCTAATAATTCATCAGCTACAACTATCTTCCTGTTTTTGAAATCAGTGTTGTCAAAAATTTTAATCAATAAATAATCTAAATTCTCATTGTAAGCTAAAGCTTTATTTGCAGGTATCGTCCAAGGGGTAGTGGTCCAAATAACCATGTCACTATCACTTAATTCTTTAATATTTGATTTTTTTACTTGAAATGATGCATAAATAGTATCAGATTTATGATCTTGATATTCAACTTCTGCATCTGCTAAAGCAGTTTTTTCAACGGTAGACCATAATACAGGCTTAAAGCCTCTGTATAAGCTACCCTCTTTTAAAAACTTTCCAAGCTCTCTTACAATTTGCGCCTCGGCATCATAACTCATTGTGGAATAATAGTTTTCCCAATCTCCCACAACGCCTAATCTCTTAAATTGTTCTTTATGAATTTCGATCCATTTCTCTGCAAAAGTTCTACATTCTTTTCTGAATTCGACTATAGGAACTTCATTTTTATTTTTTTTATTTTTTTTATACTGTTCTTCAATTTTCCATTCAATAGGTAAACCATGGCAATCCCATCCAGGAACATATACTGAGTCTTTACCATCCATTTGGTGAAATTTTACAATTATATCTTTTAAAATTTTGTTAAGTGCTGTTCCCATATGTATGTTTCCATTTGCATAAGGAGGGCCATCGTGAAGAACAAACTTTTCTTTACCTTTTCTTGAATTTCTTAATTCCTTATAAAGATTTATTTTGTCCCAAAATTTTAAAAATTCTGGCTCCCTTGTTGGTAAATTTGCCTTCATTGAAAAAGCTGTTTTAGGTAAATTAATTTGAAATTTGCTCATTATATTTTTTTTGCTTTTTGTAAATCTATTTTAATCTGCTTTTTTAATTGACCTATGTCTTTGAATTTTTTTTCTTTTCTAATAAATTTTAAAAAATTTACTGTTAAATACTTATTATATAGATTTTCAGAAAAATTAAATAGATGAACTTCTAATAATATTTTTTTTTGGTTAAAAGTGGGCCTATATCCTAAATTTGCTATTCCCTTTATAAATTTTTCACTATTTTGTTTTTTAACTTTTACAGCATAAACTCCTGGTTTAGCTAGCACATAATCCTTTATATCAATGTTGGCCGTTGGAAATCCAATTTTTTTTCCCAATTGTCTGCCTTTGATTACTTTCCCGTAAATAGACCAATGTCTATTTAAAAACTTATTTACTTTATTTAAATTTCCATTTTCTAGCAACCTTCGTATAAGAGTAGAGGATATAACCTTTCTACTTTGAGATAATGGCTGAGGTTTGATAATTTTATATTTGCATAAAGCTTCGAACTTTATCAATTGTTTTACATTTCCCTCTCTTTTATTACCAAACCTAAAATTATTACTTACAAATATAAATTTTGCTTTTAATTTTTTTGATAAAATTTTCTTAATAAAATTAATTGACTTTGTTTTTGAAAATTCTTTATCAAATTTTTTAATTATCACAAAATCAACATTAAATTTTTTTAATAGAGTTATTTTTTGGTTTTGGTTTGAAATTCTAAAATTTGTTAAACTTTTATCAAAAAACATTTTTGGCATTGGCTCAAATGTTAAAACACCAATCTTTAAAGAATATTTCTTTTTAAAATTTTGAGCTAAGCGGAATAACTTTTGATGACCTAAATGTAATCCATCAAAATTACCTATCAACAGTATCGAATTTTTATGATTAAATTTGATATTAAAATTATTATATATTTTAATTGATTTTACCATTTAAGTTCTGATTGAATATAATTGCAAATAGTTTCATAAGACTTCGCTGTTTTTTCAATTCCATTTTTTTCAATTTCGTTTTTATGAATTCCATTAGAGATAATTAATGAGTCATAGTTTAGCAAATTTGCACCTTTAATGTCAGTATTTAAGTTATCACCTATAGAAAGAATTTTCTTATATTTATTATTAATTGATTGATTGTAAACTTCAGGATATGGTTTACCAAAATACACTACATCACCACCCATTTTTTCAAAGACCATAGCAACCGATCCAGCACAGAACTCTCTTACATTTCCTCTATCAACTATAAGATCTGGATTAGTACAAATCATTTTTTTTTTGAGATGTTTTTCAAACAAATTTTTGTAAAAAATTAAATCTTTATCATGATCGTCAAACAACCCAGTACATAAAATATACTCACTTTTTTCAATATCAGATGTTTTGTTATTTTGAAAATTTTTGAATAAATCAAAATCTCTTGGGGGTCCAACATGAAAAAAAGTTTTATTTAGAAAGTTTTTTTTCAAGTAATTTAATGCTGCTTCTCCTGATGTGAAAACGTGATCTCTAATTTCTTTTTCCATACCCATTTTCTCCAAAAATTTTTTTACTGAACTATTGGGTCTAGGTGCATTGGTTAAAAGAACATAGTCCTTTTTTTTTTTAGAAATTTGTTTTAAAACATTGATTGCCTCTTTATGTAAGTTAATACCATTGTGAACAACTCCCCATAAATCAATATAAAAAAGTTGATAGTTGTCTGCTATAGAATTAAGTCCTATTTTATCCAAATTTTTAGTCATCAAAATAATCTATAAACCAAAAAATCCTTAAATTCCTATATTTTTTAACGAACTTATTTCTAACTATATCTTGAAATAGTTTCACCAATCTCTATATGAAGTCCATATTTATAAAGGAGAATTTATGAAATTTAGACCATTACACGATCGTGTTCTAATTGAGGTTTTAGATAGTAGTGAAAAAACTGCTGGTGGAATAATCATTCCAGATACAGCGCAAGAAAAACCACAAGAAGGTAAAGTTGTAGCTGTTGGAGGTGGTGCAAAAACTGAAGATGGAAAAAAAATTCCGATGGATGTTAAAGTTGGAGACAAAGTTTTATTTGGCAAATGGTCAGGAACTGAAGTCAAAATTGATGGTAAAGAATACAGCATAATGAAAGAGTCAGACATTATGGGTATTTCAAGTAAATAATATAAGTTAAAGGAGAAAGTATAATGGCAAAAGTTGTTAAATTTGATGCTGAAGCAAGATCAGCAATGATAAGAGGAGTAAATATCTTAGCTGATACTGTTAAGGTAACGTTAGGTCCTAAGGGTAGAAACGTTGTGATGGATAAATCTTATGGTGCTCCAAGAATTACTAAAGATGGTGTCTCAGTTGCAAAAGAAATTGACCTTGAGGATAAGTTTGAAAATATGGGTGCTCAAATGGTTAAAGAAGTTGCTAGTAAGACAAATGATGAAGCTGGTGACGGAACCACAACTGCAACTATTTTAGCTCAAGCCATTGTTAAAGAGGGTGTAAAATATGTTACAGCTGGGATGAACCCAATGGATGTAAAAAGAGGTATTGATGCAGCAGTAGATGTTGTAAAACAGAACTTAGTTTCTTCAGCTAAAAAAGTAAAAGATAGCGATGAAATTGCTCAAGTAGGAACAATTTCTGCAAATGGTGACAAAGAAATCGGAAGTATGATTTCAAAAGCAATGCAAAAAGTTGGTAATGAAGGTGTTATTACAGTTGAGGAAAATAAGGGAATTGAAACGGAACTTGATGTCGTTGAAGGTATGCAGTTTGATAGAGGGTATTTATCACCGTACTTTATCACGAATAGTGATAAAATGACGACAGAGTTAGACAATCCTTTTATTCTTTTACATGAAAAGAAATTGACAAATCTACAACCAATGGTTCCTCTTTTAGAGGCGGTGGTACAAGCTGGTAGACCATTAATGATTATATCTGAAGATGTTGAGGGCGAAGCTTTAGCAACTTTAGTTGTAAACAAATTAAGAGGTGGTTTAAAAGTAGTAGCTGTAAAAGCTCCAGGATTTGGTGATAGAAGAAAAGCTATGCTTGAAGATATTGCAATTTTAACAGGCGGTAGTGTAATTTCTGAAGATTTAGGAATTAAACTTGAAAATGTTAAGTTAGATGATCTTGGATCATGTAAAAAAGTAAAAGTTGATAAAGATAATAGCACTATTGTAAATGGTAGTGGTAAAAAATCTGATATCGAAGCAAGATGTTCATCAATCAAACAACAAATTGATGAAACAACATCTGATTATGATAAAGAAAAACTTCAAGAAAGATTAGCTAAACTAGCTGGTGGTGTTGCTGTAATAAAAGTTGGTGGTGCTACAGAAGTTGAAGTTAAAGAAAGAAAAGACAGAGTTGAAGATGCACTTAATGCAACAAGAGCTGCTGTTGAGGAAGGTATTGTAACTGGTGGTGGATGTGCTTTGTTATATGCTGCTCAAGAGCTTGAAAAAGTAAAAGCAAAAGGTGAAGATCAAAAAGCTGGTGTTGATTTAGTTAGAAGAGCGTTAGAGGCTCCTATTAGACAAATTACCAAAAACGCTGGTGTAGATGGTTCAGTTGTAGTTGGTAAATTGTTAGAACAGAATAAAAAAACTCACGGCTATGATGCACAAAATGAGGAATATTGTGACATGTTTGCTAAGGGTATTATTGATCCAGTTAAAGTTGTTAGAACTGCACTTCAAGATGCAGCATCAATTTCTGGATTATTAGTAACAACAGAAGCAATGATAGCTGACAAGCCAGAGGAAAAAGATGCGGCTCCCGCTGGAATGCCTGGTGGAATGGGCGGCATGGGTGGTATGGGAGGTATGGGCGGCATGGGAATGTAACCCAATAACTTCTAATCAAAATTTAAAAAGGGCAGTTTTTACTGCCCTTTTTTTTACTTAAAAAAATTTGTAATATAGAACCATCATTATGTCGAAAAGATACAGCGGAAAATCATTTAAAGACTCTAGTATTAAAAAAAAACCTAAATTAAGCTTTAAAGAAAAAAGAAAACTAAAACGCGAAAAACGAAAAAATACAAATTAAAAAAAAAACACTTAATTTATTCAAGCCTAGCAAAGGTTTTTTTAAGTTTTCAAAAGTGTTTAAATATGTATAAGAACCCAGATTTATGAATAATACTATAAGAAACATCACCATAATTGCCCATGTTGATCATGGCAAAACAACCTTAATTGATAACCTAATGAAGCAAAGTGGTTCATTTAGAGAAAATGAGGTTGTAGATGAAAGGCTGATGGATTCTGGAGAATTAGAAAAAGAGAGAGGCATTACAATATTAGCTAAACCTGCCTCGATTAATTGGAAAGACTCAAGGATCAATATAATTGATACGCCCGGCCACAGAGATTTTGCTGCTGAAGTTGAAAGAGTGCTTAGTATGGCTGATGGAGCTTTATTACTTATAGACTCTGCTGAAGGCGTAATGCCTCAAACAAAATTCGTTTTAGCAAAAGCATTAAAACAAGGCTTAAAACCAATAGTCGTTATAAATAAATTAGATAAAGCAGATCAAAGAGCCAATGAAGTTCTAGATGAAACATTTGATTTATTTGTAAGTTTAGACGCTAATGAAGAACAACTAGATTTTCCAGTTTTATATGCCAGTGGAAGATCTGGTTGGGCTGATCTTGAAGTTGATGGTCCAAGAGAAAATCTTAATCCACTTTTAGATAAAATAATAGACCATGTAAAACCAGCTGAATTGGATAAATCTAAACCTTTTGCTATGCTTTCTACACTTCTTTATGCTGACAGCTTTTTAGGAAGAAGTTTAGTAGGTCGAATTTCACAAGGAACAGCAAAAGCTAATCAAGCAATAAAAGCTATCAATTTAAAAGGAGAAAAAGTTGATGAAGGTAGGTTAACTAAAATTTTTAGATACGAAGGAACTAAAAAAGTTCCAATTGAAGTTGGTGAAGCTGGAGATATTGTGGTTGTTGCGGGTTTAGAAAAAGCTAACGTTGCAGATACTATCTGTGATCTTGAAGTAAACGATCCAATAGAAGCTACTCCTATAGATCCTCCAACTATGTCAATTACAATCACAGTAAATACATCGCCTTTAGCTGGCACTGAAGGTAAAAAACTTACAAGTACACAGATTAGAGATCGATTAGTTCAAGAGGCACAAAATAACGTTGGAATTACATTCACTGAAAATGAGGGAAATGATTCTTTTGTGGTTAGTGGTCGTGGTGAACTAATGTTGGAAATTTTACTTACTCAAATGAGAAGAGAAGGTTTTGAAATGACAGTGAGTCCTCCAAAAGTTCTTTATAAAAAAGATGAAAATGGAAACAAGCTTGAGCCATTAGAAGAAATTACCATGGATCTTGACGAAGAGCATTCATCAAAAATAATTGATTCAATGAATAGAAGAAAAGGAAAACTAATAGAATTAAAAGATACTGGTAAAAATAAAAAGAGACTTATATTTCATGCGCCAACAAGAGGTTTAATGGGATATACAAGTAGATTTTTAACACTTACAAAAGGAAATGGTGTCATCAATAGAATTTTTCATGAATATGGTCCATTTGAAGGTGAAATGGAAGGCAGAAGAAATGGTGCTCTAATTTCTATGGAACAAGGAAAGGCAGTTGCTTTTGCAATCTTTAATCTACAGGCTAGAGGAGAAATGTTTGTAACTCATAACGATCCTGTTTATCCAGGAATGATTGTAGGACTATCACCCAAGCCAGGAGATATGATTATTAATGTTATGAAGGGAAAAAAATTAACTAATATGCGTACACAAGGTACGGATGAAAATGTTGTCTTAACTCCAGTTAGAAAAATGTCAATTGCTGAACAACTAAGTATGTTAAATACTGATGAGGCTTTAGAAATAACTCCTGAGTCTTGTAGGCTAAGAAAAGCTATTCTTGATCCTCATGAAAGAAAAAGAAGTGAAAAATCAGGCGCTGCTGCCTAATCAAAAATTTTATCAACTAAAAACAAACCTAGTGCAACGCACGGACCAATACCAAAAGCGAACAAAAGAGTTCCGACACCTACTGTTCCACCTAAATACCAGCCAATACTTACAACAGAAATTTCTAAAAAAGCTCTAACGGCTGCCACTGGTAAATTAGTTACTTTTTGTAAACCAATCATTAATCCATCTCTTGGTCCTGCACCAAGATTAGAAACTAAATAAATGCCCCCACCTATTCCAACCATCATTACAGAAATTACTGCTAGGATTAATTGATTAAGATAATTAGACGGGGTTGGTACAAAATTAATACAAAGATCAATCATAAAGGCTATTATTAAGGCATTAAATATTGTGCCCATTCCTGGTTTTTGACCAAGAGGAATCCATAAAATTAAGACAGCAATACTTATTAAAAGAGTAATTGTTCCAATACTTAAATTAACATTTAAGGAAATACCTTGAGCTAAAACACTCCACGGAGAAGCACCTGTAAAAGAAACAATCAATAACCCTTCACCAAGACCAAACAACGTCAGACCAAAACATAAAAAAAAGAAAGTGGAAAATTTTGGTTTAAAATTATATGGCTTGTCAGAACTCCAATTTACTTTTGGTATTTTCTTTATTTTTAAAAACATCTTAATAAGTTATTTCTATTATAGATAAAGTCCACTAATGTAATAGCCAAATGAAAAAATTTATAGCCATTTTATTTATTGTAATTTTTCCAGTTATTTCCATGGCACATATAGGTCACTACAATAAATATAACAAAATTGAAATGGAGATTTTTAGAAATGGTGAATTAATTGGATACAATTATTATTTTTTTGAGAGAAATGGTGAGGAAACCATTATAACAAATCAATTTAAATTTTCTGTTGTTATCTTAGGTGCTAAAATTTTTGAGGTCGAATCTTATGGTGAAGAAAAATATATCAAAGATCAGTTGATATCATATAATTCTAAAACCCTTCAAAATGATAAAGAAAAATTTGTAAATTTAAATTTAAATAAAAATAGTAAAAAATTTGATATTAAAGGCTCCTCATTCAATGGCGAAGCGAACCTTAATAACGTTATTGGAAATTGGTGGAATCATAAAATTTTACAGGCAGGGTCTCAAATAAGCCCAATATCTGGAAGTATTAAAGAACAGGTTGTTACTTTTATAGGAAAAGAAAAAATTGATCTTTATGGAAAAATTTATGATTCTGATCATTTTACACTTAAATCTAAAGATATGAATATTCCTAAAGATAAACGATTAGACTTTAATATTTGGTATGATCAAGAAAATTTAAGAATTTTGAAAGTGACTTACTCAAGGATGGGTAATTGGGAATACAGATTAAAAAGCTTTGAATAATTTATCTTGAAATTTTTTTAAATAAGTCCTGTGCACTTATCCACCCTGACTCTAGTCTTGGCCCTACAAACCAATCAGCACAAACACCTATTTTTTTCTTTGGATCCCAATAACTTTTAATTTTGAAAGGTTTTGAATTGGAAGAATATTTCCAACCATGATTAAGAGAAAAATTAATTTTTGTTTTTTTTATATTTGAAAGTTGAAAGAACTTATCAATCATAATTTTTGAATTCTCTTTCTTATTATTTTTATTTTGATTAATCTTTTTATTTGCCCAATTAAAAGTGCTTTGAAGGGTCCATAAATCATATTTTGATTTAAATCTTTTTTTTGAGTTTTCATTGCCTGCCCAACCAAGAATTGGATCTTCGAAAAGATAGCTACTATTTGATTTCTTGTTTTTTTTTATTGCAATCATAGTAGTGATATTTGCATCCATTTTTATTGATTTTTTTAAAAAAGAATTATTTATGAATCTTTTAGAGAGTTTTTTTAATTGTGGAAAAGGACAGGTCAAAATAATACTTTTAAAAGATTTCAATTTTCCATCAGCAAATGATAAATGCCAAAGTTTATTTTTATAATGAATTTTTTTTAATTCACTTTGATAGTTACACTTAATTTTTTTTAATAAGTACTTGCTAATATCATTGTTTCCGTTTTTACCTATAATTTTCAGATGTTTTTTATTTTCTTTTTTTTTGGAGTTAAGAAAAACGTGTTTACCACCCCAAACCTTTAAAATTCTTTTTTTAATTAAATCTTTGGTAAATTTTTTAAACTCCGGGGTTTTTGGTGAAAAGTATTGAGTGCCATGATCAAAGCCTATATTGTCTTTCATTCTTTTGAAAGATGCACGTCCTCCTGGACCTCTTGCTTTGTCAAACAGGATTACTGAATTTTTTTTATTAAGAAGATTCGCAATCGTAGCTCCAGAAATACCTGAGCCGATTACGCAAAATTCACTCATTTACCAGCAACAACCATACCCTCAATCATAATGGTAGGTGAATTGGTTGCATATTTGAACTCTAAATCATTTGCGAGGGTAATATTTTTAAACATGTCTTTAAAATTACCTGCAATAGTAATTTCATTTATAGGATACTTAAACTCTCCGTTTTCTACTAAAAACCCTGTTGCACCTACAGAATAATCACCAGTTACAATATTACTTCCGTGTCCTATAGTTTCTGTAATATAAAGGCTTTTTGATTTTGAATACAATAAATCTTTAAAACTAATATTTCCATTTTCAAAATAAAGATTACTTGTCCCTCCACATCTTCCATTTGATTTAAGGTTTAATTTTTTTCCATTGTAAGTATCAATCAAATAATGTTTTAAAATTCCCTGGTCTACTAATTTAAGAGTATCAGTTTTAACCCCCTCGCTATCAAAATTTCTTGAGCCTAAACCTTTGAGTATATCCGGTTTATCTAAGACATTAATTGTATCAGAAAATATTTTTTGGTTAACTTTGTCTTTTAAAAAAGAGGTTCCTCTTGATATCGCTGATGATGAAATCGCACTTGCAAAGGTACTTAGTATTCCCTTAGCTATTCTTTTATCAAAAATTATAGCAATTTTTTCACTACCTATTTTTTTAGGGCTTAATTTTCTAATTGTTTGATCAGCAGCTTGTTTACCTAATTCTCCTGCGTCATCCAAGTCTTTAAGAAAACATTTACTAGAATATTCATAATCTCTCTCCATACTTTTTTCATCTTTTGCAACTGTGACGCTCGAAGCTGTAAATGAAGATGTTTTGTAGCCAGCACAAAAATCTTCACTATTGGCTAAAATAAAATTTGATTTATTTTGAGTAAAACTAGATTCTGTATTCACAATCTTTTTATCATTAGAAGCAGCAGATTCTAATTTTTTTAAATAGTCTATTTTTTGATCATTTTCTATATGGGTATCGTCATAAAGATTCAAATCCTTAACCTCTTTGGCCAATAAATCTTTATCTGGTAAAGAATTAAATTCATCTTCAGGAGTATTTTTTGTTGTCTCAACACACTTTTCAATCAAAATGTTTAGGTTATCATCAAGTAAATTAGAAGAAGATATTGATGACTTTTTTTTTCCAATGTAAGTGGTAATGCTTATTCCAAGATCATCTGATCTATTAGACTCGTCTAGTTTTTTATTTCTAAAATTAACAGTTTCAGATACAGAGTTATTAACAATCACACTAGACTCGGTTGCGCCTAATTTCTTAGCCAAACCTAAACAATACGATGCCTTTTTCTCTAGAAATTCTTGATCTTTGACCATTTAAAGTTTTGTGCCCCCAACAGTCATCTTATTAATTAGTATAGATGGTTGAGCAACTCCTACAGGAACACCTTGGCCAGCTTTTCCACATGTTCCAATACCAGGATCCATCATCATGTCATTCCCAACCATAGAAACTTCTTTTAAAATTGAAGGTCCATCTCCAATAAGTGTTGCACCTTTAATTGGAGATCCAATTTTGCCATTAACAATCTCATAAGCTTCAGTACAATTGAATACAAATTTTCCAGAGGTAATATCAACCTGTCCGCCACCAAAACTCACAGCAAAAATACCTTTATCGACAGCTTTAATCATCTCGTCTTGAGTCTGATTTCCACTCAACATCATCGTATTTCTCATTCTTGGAAGAACGATATGTCTATAGTTTTCTCTTCTTCCACTACCAGTAGATTTGGTTTTCATTAATCGAGCGTTTAGACGATCTTGCATAAAATTTTTTAAAATCCCATTCTCAATTAAAACAGTTTTTTCTGTAGGGGTTCCCTCATCATCAATCGTAAGACTACCTCTCCTGTTATCAATAGTACCATCATCAACAATTGTAACTCCCTCACTTGCAACTTTTTGGCCCATTAAATTATGAAAAGCTGAGGTTTTTTTTCTGTTAAAATCCCCTTCTAAACCATGACCAACAGCCTCATGAATTAATATTGCTGGCCAACCAGGTCCTAGCACAACTTTCATTTCACCAGCTGGTGCAGGTTTACTCTCTAAATTTACCGAAGCTATTCTCAAAGCTTCATCACAAACACTTTTCCAGTTATCATCTTTTAAATAAGAGTCATAAGATTGTCTTCCCCCAACACCATACACACCCGTCTCTTTTCTCCCATTTTTCTCAAGCATAACGGATACATTGAATCTTATTAAAGGACGAACATCAGTTAAAGTTTCTCCACCAGATCTAATTATTTCAACCGATTTTTGTTCTCCCAAAAAATTAGCTGTAACTTGTTTAATGTTGTCATCTTTTGATCGTAAATAATCATTTACTTCATTAAGTATTTTAATTTTTTCATTAAGAGATTTTTGTTCAATAGGGTTAATGTTTTCATAATATTTCTTATTAGATTTAGGAATTTCATGATTATAGGTACCTTTGACAGATTTAAGTGTCGATTTTAAATTTTCTGAAGATTGCTTTAATGAGTTTTTTGAAATTTCGTTAGAGTGAGAATAAGCAACTACTTCATCGGAGATAGCTCTAAACCCAAATCCTAAATCTGAATTATAACTAGAATTTTTTATCTTATTATCATCTAGTAAAATTGACTCAGATTTAGAATTTTCTAAGTACAACTCACCATCATCACATTTTTGAAGAGTATCCGAAATAATATTTTCAGCCTCACTTCTTGATAGGTCAGATTTTTCAAAGAAATTACTCATAGAAGACACTAAATAAATTGTTTCAAAGATTTTTCAACTAGAGTATTTTACGCATGTACATATATGGGACAAATTAGTAATAAAACATCTAATTATGAAAGTTTATTTTAATAATTCTTGTAAAATTTGTAAGGCAGAAATTGATCTCTATAAGAAGGAAGAAATAGAGGAAATTGATTGGGTTGATATTACAGATAATAAATTAGCTGAACAAGAAACCTCTAAAGATAGTAAACAACTTTTGAGAAGACTGCATGTCAAAGATGGTGAAAAAGTTATTGGGGGTGCAGAAGCTTTTTTATTATTATGGAAAAAAATGCCAAAATATAAGTTTCTTTATAAATTTTTTAAATTACCAATCATCTTTAATATATTTACAATTATATATGAAATAGTAGCTTTTTTTCTTTACTTAAAAAATAAAAAGCAACTTAAAAAATCTAACTTGTAAAAAATAATAAAAATTTACTTAATAGAGACATAGAAGATACAAACATCACTAAGACTATTGAGTACATTAATAAAATAATTTTATTCTTTTTTCTTCTTAATCTAACAAAGTCCTTATCATCCAAATCAGAGATATCTCTCTCACCGACTACTGGATAATCATACGTAAACCGCCATGTACTATCACCAAGTCTTGGGTCTAAACTATTAAAATATGTGATCCACGCAATAATGTATCTGAAAATTAAATATAAAATTATTAAAAAGGCAGATCCTAAAATCATTACAGATAATACCTAATTTAGTATAAATGTTTAATTATTATTTTTGGCTCTTTTCCTTGCAATGAGTTGCGTTAAAGAGTCTACCATTGTATCTGAGGCTTTGAAGATATCTACATTTCTAAACTCATGAGAAAGATTTTTTTCAGGATTAGTTTTATCTTCAATAACAATTCCTTCATCTGGAGAATTATTTTTAATATAAATCAATAATAACCAGTCATCATCTTGTGACTCATCCCATTTAATAAAAACTTCACCTGTTTCAAATCTTCTGTCTATACAACGAAAAATAGACATGTCACGGGTGATATGTCTTTTATTTAACTGAAATACTAGGCTACTTGCACTTCTGTAAAAACTTTCTAATGCAAATTCAATTTTTTGTCTTGCTAAAGTATATTCTTTTTCTTTTTCTAATAAGGTTTCTCTATCTTCATCACCTTGAAGTTTAACTCCTAATGCTTCAACCCTTTCTTTAATTTTTTGATCTCGAAGTAATCGATATTTTTCCTTAAGTTTATCAATTCTTTCTTGTAAACCTGCATAGTCTTCTCTTTTTTCTTTTAAAGAAATTTTCTCAAGTTTTTCTAGTTCCTTGACTTCTCTAATTCTGAATTTTTCAATTTGTTTATCTAGTCTTAATTGTTTTAAAAACTGTTTTTGTTTTTCAGCTTGCTCAATTCTCAAAAGTGCTTGCTCTTTTCTTAGGAATAATTTTATATCTTTTACTCTTTGTTTTTCTAATCTAGCTTCTTCTTTAAGTGTTTGTTCTTTTAGTTTAACTCTGAGAGCTTGTTCTTCCTCTTTTTGTTTAGCCAACTCAATTTTTTCTTCCCTCTCTCTTTCAATTTTTTCTATCTTAATTCTTCTTTTTTCATCACGTTTTAAAACTTTATAACTTGAAATTGTCTCTGAAATTTTGTCAAAAAAACCTTGAATATGTTTTTCTAAACTAAAATTGAATTTAAAATTGAATTGAGGTTTCAGGGATAGCTGTAATTTAACTAATTTTAAAACTATACTTTCATTTTGGGTTTTTTTAATTTGTTTTAAATAATTAGTTTTTTTTAATTTTTTAACTTTATTTTTCCTTTTTTTGATAACTCTTTTTTTTTTAAATCTTTTAACAATCTTTTTAGTTTTTTTACCTTTTCTTCGAAGCTTATAGGATTTGGCTTTTTTTAATATTTTTCTTTTTTTTTTTGATTTTTTTTGTTTTTTTTTCATTTCCGAGAAGAAATGATTCTATCAATAATTTATTGATAAATATAGTCTCTAGTCACAGGGGTTGATCTATAATTTTTAGTGAGTTGAAATTGATAAACAACTTGATCACCCCACTTAAATGCCATTTCACAACCAGCGAGATAAAACTCCCACATCCTAAAAAATTTTTCATCAAACATTTGGATTATTTTATCTTTATTTTTTAAACAGTTTTCTTTCCAATGTCTTAAAGTATGAGCATAATGAAGTCTTAAAACTTCAATATCGGTTACAATTAAGCCTGCTTTTTCAATAGGATTCGTTACTTCACTTAAGCTTGGTGTATAACCACCAGGAAAAATATATTTAGTTATCCATGGATGAGGATCTCTTGGTGGGTTAACAGACCCAATAGTGTGAATTAATGAAACACCATCATCTTTCAACAATTTTTCAATTTGTTTAAAAAACTTTTTATAAAATTTCCTTCCAACGTGTTCAAACATGCCAACACTCACTATTCTATCAAATTTCTCATCCAACTCTCTATAATCCATCAATTTAAATTTTACTTGGTTCTGTAAATTCATTTCTTTCGCTTTTTGATTACAATAGTTTAGTTGATTTTCTGATAGGGTTATTCCTGTAACTTCACACTTAGCATTTTTTGCAATATCAATTGCTAACGATCCCCAGCCACATCCTATGTCTAAAACTTTTTGGTCAGGTTTAATATTTAATTTTTTAATTATATGTTGAATCTTATTATTCTGTGCAGTTTCAAGACTATCATTTTCATTTTTAAAATAAGCACACGAATATTGTCTTTTAGGATCTAAAAACAAATCATAGAGATCATCTTTGATATCATAATGATGTGAAACATTCATTTTAGATTTTTTGATAAAGTTAAAATTGGTAAGATATCTGTAAGACCCCCTTAGTTTATTTAAAAGATAACTAAAAATGTTTAGCTCGTTTCTTCCAATATTCATCAAGGCCAAATCTAAAAAATCAGTTAAGGTGCCATTTTCTATTCTTATTTCTCCATTAGTGTAAGCTTCACCAAAATACAAGTCAGGATGAAATAATAATTTATAGTGAAGATTCTTATTTAAGATTTTCAATCTGATTGGATTATTATCTGGTTTTCCTATAATATAGTCTTTGGAGTCAGCATCAGTTAAAATAAAGCCTCCTTTTTTTATTGTCTTGTTTAAAAACCTTGCTAATTGCATGTTAAGCTGCCATTGATGATTTAGTTGTAAAATTTAAATTTTTTAATTTTTCCATTAAATCTTTTTCATCTTCTTTGCTCAAAAGACCCAATGGAGGTAAAATATTTTTATAAATTTTATTTTCTAACGCGAAGTAAGTGTGAAGACCAGAAATCAAATTATACTTATCAAAAATAGTTCTTACATCAATTAATTTTTGATTTTTAGTTTGTTCTTTCTTTAAGATAAAATCATCATAAACTTTCCTTGATAATTCAGCTGTAACATTACATGTTGCTGTAATTATGCCTGAGCAACCTAACTGTAATCCTTTTAGTAATTTTGTTTCTGAGCCTGGAAAAATTGAGAAATTCTCTAACTTTAAATTCTCATATAAATTATATGTACTGTCCTTTACTCCTATTATTTGTTTCGGAAATTTTGAAACAAGTTTTTCCACACAATCCAGACTAAATTTATAACCACACAGTTTTTCAAAATTATAAAGAATAATTTGTGACTCTGGGACAGCCTCTACTAACTTTGAATAAAACTCAAATACTTCGTTATCTCCATATTTGTAATAAGCTGGTGGCATAATTAAAAATGTTTTAAAATTTAGTGACAAACCTAGTTTCATATAATTAATGACCTCAACTAAAGAATTTAGGCCAGTACCAATAACATATTTATCTTTATATTTGCTTTCAGAAAGTTTATTTAAAAATTGAATTTTCTCTGCAATAGAAATTAATTGAGCTTGTCCTGTACTACCAAATATTGCAACTCCATGACAACCTTGATCAATTATATTTTCTGCATGTAAAATTGTTTTTTCTATATTAAGGCTTAAATCCTCATTGAAGATTGACATACCCGCAGCATATATTCCACTAATTTTAGACATATATTTTTTTTAATAAGTATAATAGATAATTTAGTTTTATGAAAACAGGTATTTTTTTAAGTTACAAGGGGCTTGGTGCGAATTTACTCCACTTAAGTTACTGTCATGAAATTGCAAAAAAATTTGGGCCTGTTACTTTGATTACCTTGTGTCCTAACTTAGATAGAGTTTTAAAAGATGATCCATCATTTGATGAAGTTATTTATCTTGAAAAATTTCATAAAAGATTTTTTGATTTATTTAAAATGTCTAAATTTTTAAAAAAATTTAATTTTGAGAATATTTTTATATTTTATCCGAGTTTGAGACATTACTTGGCAAGTAAAATTGCAAATATAAAGAATATTTATCATTATCCTCTATTTAATAAAAAAAATCTACATCTAGTAAATACTGCAAAAAACTTTACTGAAAAATCACTTAAAATTAAAAATTGTCCAACAGAAACGAAAATTATTCTTAACCCATCAAAAATTGAAAAATATAAATCAAATAATCTTAAAAAAGTTATCTTAGGAATAGGGTCGTCAGGACCTACTACAAGATGGGGTTATGACAATTTTGCTTCATTAATTAAAAAATTAAATAAACTTGGAGATTATTATTTTTATCTTCTTTGTGGACCAAATGAAGAAGAAGGAGCTCAAAGAATTATAAATCAAATAAGCAAAAAAAATTGTGAGTCTCTTAGTGCCAAAGATGTTTCAGATATAATTTACTACGTATATTTAAGTGATATTTTTATTGGAAATGACTCTTTCGGACATCATGTTGCCTGTCAAATGAATAAACCTAGCTTTATAATTTTGATTGATACACCAAAAGCATACTCAGATTACAGTAAAAACCAATTTAGGATCATTCCTCCAGATACTGACATAAATAAAATTACTCACAGATCAAGTCTGGATCCTAATTCAATAACCGTTGAAATGGTGATGGATGAAATTAGAAACTTTATATAATTTCTCTTAACAAAACATCTCTTGCTTCATTTACTAATGTCGACAACCTAGCAGTTTCTGGTGAAACATCAGGATGAATTTTTTTTTGAATTTTTGTATAAGCTTTATTTATATCTTCTTTTGTAATTTTTTTTTTTTCATCTAAATTCAAAATTTTAAATGCCTCACCAACTGACATATTCGATGTATTGTTGCTTTGAGACTGATTAAACGAGAATCTTCCTGATCTCCTCAAAGTTTGAATGAGTCTAAAAAGTGAAATTAATTGAAATATTGATAATCCTTTTAATTTTAGTAAAGCTAGACTCGCAAGAGTAAGAGGTAAAGTTAATATATATCTACCTGCTATTGCAAATAATACTGCTAAAATAATTAATCCAATAATAATTAAAATTCTCAAACCTTTAGATAATTTTTTTGATGAAATATTTGTAATAAATCTCAATAGTAAATAAAAAAGAGTTAAAATTACTACTGTATAAATAATTATATTCATATATTTGTTTGCTAAAATGAAAATACCACAACTTGAAAAAAAACCAGAAATAAAATCTTGTCACAATGTAACATGGGAAGATA
>CACMXS010000006.1 GCA_902617715.1 uncultured Pelagibacteraceae bacterium
AAATAAAAAAAGTAAGTCATGGTCCTGTTGTGACATTAAATGAATTCGAGCCTGCAGCAGGGATTAAAGTTTCAAAAATAATAAACTTATCTGATGATATTGCTAGAAACACCAGTTCTGAGTCTGCGAGAATATCAACAATTCCTGGAAGTAATACAATAGGGATTGAACTACCTAATTTATCCAGAGAAAATGTATATCTAAGTGAAATATTAAATCACCAAGATTTCAAAAAAAGAGAAATTAAATTACCTATAGCTTTAGGTAAAAATATTTCTGGGATACCTATTATAGGTGACTTAGCATCGATGCCTCATTTATTAATTGCTGGAACCACAGGCTCTGGTAAATCAGTTTGCATAAATACAATTATTTTATCTTTACTGTACAGGCATACCCCAGATAAATGTAAATTTATTTTAATTGATCCTAAAATGTTAGAACTTTCTACATATGAAGGTGTTCCTCATTTACTCTGCCCGGTGATAACAGAAGCAAAAAAAGCAGCTTCAGTTTTAGGTTGGGTAGTTAAAGAAATGGAAAGCCGATACAGATTAATGACGAAAGAAGGTGTCAGAAATATTGATGGATATAATGCTAAGCATAAGCTTCCTATGCCTTATATTGTTGTAGTCGTTGATGAAATGTCAGACTTAATGTTAGTCGCTGGTAAAGAGATTGAGAATTACATTCAAAAATTATCACAAATGGCAAGAGCAGCTGGGATTCACATTATAATGGCAACTCAAAGACCAAGTGTCGATGTTATTACTGGTACGATTAAAGCTAATTTTCCAACAAGAATTTCATTTCAGGTGACTTCTAAAATTGATAGTAGAACTATTCTTGGAGAGCAAGGAGCAGAACAATTATTAGGGAAAGGAGATATGTTGTATATGTCATCTGCAAACAGAATTATAAGAATTCATGCCCCTTATGTTTCTGAAAACGAAATAGAGAAAATAAATAACTTTTTAAGATCACAAGCTGAACCAGATTATGTTGATGAAATTTTGAGTTTTGCAGATGAAAAAGAAATGTCTGAGAATTCAAAGAATCAAGGAGATAAAGATGAATTATATGAAAGTGCTGTTAATATAATAAAATCTGAAGGCAAAGCCTCGACTTCTTTTTTACAAAGAAAATTACAAATTGGTTATAATCGTGCTGCAAGAATAATAGATATGATGGAAACCGAAGGTATCGTTAGTAAAGCAAACCATGTTGGTAAGCGTGATGTTCTAAAATGAGGAAATATTACCTTTTTTTCTTTCTGCTATTTTTTTCAACTGAAAGCTCAGCATCTATTAAAAATGATATAATTAAAAATCTCAATAAAATTAATAGTATATCTTTTAATTTTGAGCAAAATATTAATGACAAGATAGAAACAGGAAGATGTACTATAAAATATCCAAAAAAAATTTATTGTAAATATAATCAAAGTAATAAAAAAATATTAGTATCAAATGGAAAATCATTAGTAATAAAGACTGTAACTAGTTATTACATTTATCCATTGAAGAAAACTCCCTTAGAATTTATTTTAGATAAAGAATTTATAATAAACAAAATCAATAATATTAGTGACTATTATAGTGATGAAAAATTTGTGAGTTTTAAATTTTATGAAAATAACAACGAAATAAACATTTTTTTTAGTAAAAATAATTTGAACTTAATTGGTTGGCAAACAATTGATATTTACCAAAATTTAAGTATTACTTATTTATCTTCAGTAAGAATAAATAACGAGGTAAAAGAAAAATTATTTAATTTACCGGATCAAAATTAATTTATATTGAAATGGTTTCTTTTTTAAAAATTTTCATACCCCTAGAAATATAGTTACTTAAAGCATTTTTGTGGTCTAAAGAGCAAGTGTGTACCCATACTCTTTTTGGTTTTTCACTAAATGACTTTTTTATTGCATTACACAACAAATATGATCCTAATTTTTTATTATGGTACTCTTCTAATAATCCCAAATAAGCAATTTCAATCTCATTTTTTTCTTTATGGAAAATTAGTTCAAAATAACCAACTAAATCTTTGTTTTCTTTTAACACATAAGTTTTAGCATTCTCATTTGATGTATATTCAATCCATTGTTTATCATTCCACACCAATCTATCTACCCATTGATGTTTTTTACCAACTTCTTTATAAAAAAATTTATTTAATTGAAAATTGGGGGGATCAATTAATTCCAGAATAAGATTATTTGAAGGCTTTTTAGATTCAACCAATTCATTTAAAGATTTAATTTCTAAGTAATTTCTATCTACTTTTTTATTCACTCAACCATCTTTCCAACTCTCTCACCTCCAAACAAATGAAAATGTAAATGAGGTACCTCTTGGCCACCATGCTCACTAATATTTGCTAAAGCTCTATAACCTTTTCCTGTATCTACCGATATTTTAAGTTTCTTAGCAACTTTATTTATACCTTTTATTAATCCTACCATCTCCTCAGGTGAAGCTTTTGCACTAAAATCATCTAGGTCAATATATTTACCCTTTGGAATGACTAATGCATGAATTTTTTTTTGTGGATTAATATCATGAAATGATAATACAAAATCATCTTCATAAATTTTTTTACAAGGAATTTCTCCTCTCAAAATTTTTGCAAAGATATTATTATCATCGTAACTCATTTTTTTCTTTTATTTAATTCCTCCATAACATCTTCAATTTTTACCTCATTAGCCTCTAAATACATTATCAAATGATAAAAAACATCTGCAGCTTCATGGATTTTGTTTGAATTATTTTCAACAGCTTCTATCAACTCATTTATTTCCTCGAGAACTTTTTCTTTACTTAAAGACTTATCGTTAAGCAATTTATTTGTATAAGATCCATCTACAGGAGATTTTTTTCTTTCCCTTGCAAGATTAAATAAATTTTCTAATGTACTAAGCATGTCAAATTCTAACAGGTATTCCTTTTGAGTCCAAATATTCCTTCGCTTCTTTTACTGAATATTTTCCATAATGAAATATAGATGCAGCTAGAACGGCACTAGCTTTTCCTAATTTTATTCCATCAACTAAGTGATCTAAATTACCAACACCACCTGAAGCAATTACCGGAATATTTACTTTAGATGAAATTTTAGACATTAGATCAATGTCATATCCAACTTGTGTTCCATCTCTATCCATTGAAGTCACTAAAAGCTCTCCAGCACCATTTTCCTCCATTTTTTTTGCATATTCTAATGCATCGACTCCACTATTATTTCTTCCTCCATGAGTAAACACTTCCCACTTATCTCCATTTTTTTTTGCATCAATTGCTACTACAATACATTGAGATCCAAATTTTTTTGAACTATCAACAACAACTTTTGAATTTTCAACTGCAGCAGTATTTATAGAAACTTTGTCTGCACCACAATTTAGTAATTTGTTAATATCCTCCACACTTCTTATACCGCCGCCAACAGTTAAAGGTACAAAACATTTCTTTGAAGTTTTTTCTACAACCTCATAAATAATATCTCTATTTTCATTTGATGCAGTAATATCAAGAAAGCAAATCTCATCTGCCCCACCATCACTGTAAATTTTGGCTTGCTCAACTGGATCTCCAGCATCTTTTAAATCAACAAAATTAATACCTTTAACAACACGTCCATTCTTTACATCTAAACAAGGGATTATTCTGTTTTTAAGCATCTTCTTTTACCAATTCTTCTAATTTAATATCACCATCATAGATGGCTTTACCAACAATTATACCTTCAATATTATTCAAACTTTTAGCTTTTTTAATATCACCTATAGATGAAACTCCTCCAGATACTATTACAGGGGAATTTGATATTTCAGCAACTTTTGATGTTTCCTCAAAATTTGGGCTTTGCTTCATACCATCTCTATTGATATCAGTATAAATTAATCTACTAACACCAAAATCATTAACTTCTTTCAAATAATCTAATGTCAATTGATTAGAATTTTCTTTCCATCCAGATACTGACAAATAACCATTTTTAGCATCTAAACCCAAAGCAATTTTATTTGAATATTTTTCACACGCTTCTTTTAAAAAATTTTTATCTTTTATAGCAGCACTTCCTAAAATGACTTTCTCAACACCCACATCGATATATTTTTGGATACTATCAAGGTTTCTAATACCACCACCTATCTCAACTTTTAGATCAAATTTAATAACTATATCTTTAATAATATCTTGATTAACTGTTTCACCAGTTAAAGCTCCATCTAAATCAACTATATGTAAATTTTTAAAACCATACTCTTTATATTTTCCTGCTTGATCAACTGGAGACATTTCATATTCAGTTTTATTTTCAAAATCTCCTTTAACTAATCTTACACACTTTTTGTCTTTAATATCTATAGCTGGAAATATTTTCATTTTGAATATTCCTTATAAATTTCTTCTCTTTCTATTTTATTCATACCTTTGGTTTTTTCGATAAACTCATTTCTTAGATCTCGTGATTTAAATATATAAAAACAAACAGTATCCTTGCTATGATAAATTGCTTTTAATTCATCATCTATTTCGTTTAATTCACTCGGAATATCTGTTTTAATACAAATCATTTTATAAATTTATAAAATTACTAATTATTTTAAGTCCTATCTTATCGCTCTTTTCGGGGTGAAATTGGGTTCCAAATATATTCTCTTTTTCAACAGAACAAACAATATTTGATGAATAATCTGTTGTGGCTGAAATTACATTTTTATCATTTGGTATAAATTCATAACTATGTACAAAATACATGTGTGAGTTATTTTCTATATTTTGAAAAATTCTACTTTCTTTCATAATATTAATTTGGTTCCAACCAATATGAGGAAGTTTAAACTTTCCATTTTGGTTATCAATTTTGGAAACCTTTCCTGAAATCCAACCTAAACCTTTTGTTTCAGTTTCTTCATAACCAATATCAGCAAACATTTGTAAGCCAACACAAATCCCAAGAAGAGGTTTTTTATTTGTGATTGCAAATTCATTAAGTGTACTTGTAAGGCCATCAATCTTGTTTAAAGCATCTACACAGCTTTTAAATGAGCCCTGACCAGGCAAAACTACTTTATCGCTTGATTTAATTTTATTTAAATCTGAAGTAACTTCGATCTTAACTTTATCTTGAGCAACCTCTTTAAAAGAATTTATCACCGAGCTAATATTGCCCGAATTATAGTCAACAATTGTAACGTTCATTAAACTTATAAAGAACCTTTAGTAGAAGGAATTGATTTTTTATTCCTAGGGTCCATTTCTAAAGCGGTTCTTAAGGATCTTGCTAATCCTTTAAAGCAAGACTCAATAATGTGGTGACTATTATCACCATAAATATTTTCAACGTGCAAAGTAATTCCAGCTGCTTGTGAAAATGCTTGAAACCACTCTTTAAATAATTCTGTATCCATCTCACCAAGTTTCTCTACTTTAAGCTTCACTTTCCAAATTAAATAAGGTCTATTAGAAACGTCTATAGCAACTCTAGTTAATGTTTCATCCATTGGTATCATTGCATGAGCATATCTTCTTATTCCAACAAATTTTTTAGAAGCTTTTTTAAGAGCTTCACCAATAGCAATTCCTGTGTCTTCGGTAGTGTGATGTAGATCAATATGCGTATCACCTTTAGCTTTAATATTCATATCAATTGACGAATGCTTTGAAAGTTGCTCAAGCATATGATTTAAAAAACCAATACCGGTATCGATTTTATATTTACCTTTACCGTCAATATTTAAATCAACACTGATGCTGGTCTCTTTAGTTTTCCTACTTATTTTACCTTTTCGCTTCATAATTTAAAACAGGTATACATATATTATTCAATTATGGCAATAATACTAAACCTAGCCTTGAACTATCAAAATTAGTATCCATTTATAAGCCATGACAACAATTGTGCTTGTAAGAAAAAATAATGAAGTAGTAGTAGCTGGTGATGGCCAAGTTAGTATGGGAAATACCGTCGTAAAGAGTACCGCTTCAAAAGTAAGAAAAATCGAAAAGAGAGGTGTAGTAGCTGGATTCGCTGGATCAACAGCTGATGCGCTTACTTTGTTTGAAAGGCTAGAGGCTAAATTAGAAAAACACGCTGGGAATTTATCAAGAGCTGCTGTTGAATTAGCTAAAGATTGGAGAACTGACAAATATTTAAGAAGACTGGAAGCATTGATGGCAGTCGGAGATAAAGAAAACAGTTATATTATTTCTGGAACTGGAGATGTTCTGGAGCCTGAGGGTGATGTAATTGGTATTGGATCAGGTGGTAATTATGCATTAGCTGCAGGAAAAGTTTTGTTGGGAACAGATATGAATGCTGAACAACTAGCAAAAAAAGCGATCGAGGTAGCAGCTGAAATATGTGTCTTTACAAACAATAATGTTAAAATTGAAAAAATATAATGGATAAATCAAACGTCACAAAATTACACCCTAAAGATAAAAATTCGTCAAAGGAATCATTTTTAGGAACTTCGTTATCTCCAAGAGAAATAGTCTCAGAATTAGATAGATTTGTAGTTGGCCAGAACAAAGCTAAAAGAGCAGTAGCAGTTGCATTAAGAAACAGATGGAGAAGACAAGCACTTAAAGGTGAAATGAAAAATGAGGTATTACCGAAGAATATCTTAATGATTGGACCAACAGGGGTTGGTAAAACAGAAATTTCAAGAAGATTGTCAAAGTTAGCAGAAGCACCTTTTGTTAAAGTAGAGGCAACTAGATTTACTGAGGTTGGTTATGTTGGAAGAGACGTAGAACAGATTGTAAGAGATTTAGTAGAAATTGCTATCTCAATGGAAAAAGTGAAAAAAAGAAAAGAAGTAAAAGCGAAAGCACAAAAACTTGCTGAAGAAAAAGTACTTGATGCATTAGTTGGAAAAAAAGCTAGTGCAGCTACAAGAGAAAGTTTTAGACAAAGACTTAGAAATGGTGATTTAGATGATAATGAGATAGAAATTGCCATAAGCGATACATCTAATAATTCTACATCTTTTGAGATTCCAGGAATGCCTGGCGCCAACGTTGGAATGATTAACATAGGTGAAATGCTTGGAAAATCTATGGGGGCAAAAGAGAAAAAGAAAAAAATGACAGTAAAAGAATCCCATGAAATTTTAATAAATGATGAATCTGATAAATTAATTGAACAAGATAAAATTATAAAAGCTGCAAAAACTTCTACTGAAAATAATGGAATAGTTTTTTTAGATGAAATAGATAAAATTTCAGGAAGAACTGATAGAGTTGGAGGAGATGTATCCAGAGAAGGAGTGCAAAGAGATTTATTACCACTGATTGAAGGTACAACTGTTAATACAAAATATGGACCAATTAAAACTGATCATATTCTTTTTATTGCGTCAGGAGCATTCCAACTTGCAAAACCATCTGATCTATTACCTGAGCTACAAGGAAGATTGCCAATTAGAGTCGAATTAGAAGCTTTAACAAGCGAAGATTTTAAAAGAATCTTAAAAGAACCTGATTATAGTTTGATAAAACAGTATATCGCCCTTTTAAAAACTGAAAATGTTGACCTTGAATTTTCAGATGATGGAATTGACGCAATAGCAAATATTGCTTCAGAGGTAAATTCAACTGTAGAAAATATTGGAGCTAGACGACTGCATACGATAATTGAAAAAATTTTGGATGAAATAAGTTTTACAGCTACAGATAGATCTGGCGAAAAAATTGTAATTGATAAAGACTATATAAGTAAAAATCTTGACAACCTTATTAAAGATACAGATTTATCAAAATTCATTCTTTAAAGATTAAGAGCATCAAACATTTCAGAAAAATACTTTTCATAATTTAAATATGAATTTTTGGAACTTGTATAAATTTTTTTTCTTGCTTGAACACTACTAGTTGTTTTAATAACATTTTTATTTTTATGATGACTCAAACAATTATCATCCCAATGAAGTCCACAATTTTTTATTAAATTTTTGATTTCTTTTTCAGGGTTAGATATTAAAAGATCATAATTAAGGTTAATAATAAAGTTTGGTATTTTTCTCTCCCAAAAATTTATTATTTCAGAATAGATATTGTAGTAAGTGGCTATATCTTTTTGATCATAAGCCCAATTCATTCCGATATCTTTAAAAGTATTTTTAAAGATAGATAAACAAACATCTTTTGGATTTCTATTACAATTTATTACAACACTTTTTGGGAAAAAAATTTTGATAAACCCAATCCATAAGAAATTCTGATAAGTTTTATCAGTAAATATTTTATAATAATTTTTTTTTGAATCTAAGTTATTAAAATACTCTTTAGCAACGTAATTTTTTCCTAAATTTAAATCATTATGTAATTCATAAGTATCTAATATAATATTTTTACAATAATTCTTAAAAACAGATTTACTTAAATAATTATTTTCACCAGTGGCATATACATCTTTATGGGCTGAAATAATTTGTTCAGTCAATGTAGTGCCCGATCTTGGCATACCGCAAATAAAAATTATTTTTTTATCAGAGTTATTGCTGATATTGAATTTTTTAAAATCAATAGGACCAAAAGATGAATAAATACTTTCAGTTAGATTTTTAAATTCAGATAATAAAAATTTAGAATTTTTTTTTCTGATTTGGTTTCCTTTTAAATAATGTTTTGCAGATAAATTAAATTTATTAGTCTCTTCATAAGCTTTTCCTAAAGCAAAATAATAATTATCAATGTTCAAATGGTTATTTTTTTTTAATTTTATAATTTCTTCAAGTTGTTTTATATGAGGATCATTAATTTTATAATTTTGAATAGAGCTTAAAAGTTTATGTGCAAATGGTTCATATTCATCAATTTTTAATATTTCATAAATATAATGTTTAGATTTTTCAAAATTTCCCATTGATCTATTTGTATGAGCCAATTCAAATAAAATTTTTAATTTACTTTTTTGTTCACAATTTCGATAACAGTCTTCGAGAATTTTTAAAGCTTCTGAATTTTTCTCTTCAACTATTTTTAATTTTGATAAATTAATATATGCATCTACAAATTTTACATTTTTACTGATTGTTTTTTTAAAAAAATTTTCTGCTAAAAAAAACTGATTATTTAATTGATATGTAATTGCTAAATTATTTAATAAAAAGTAATTATCAGGATCTTCTTTTAATAATTTTAAAATAATTTTAATTGATTTTTGATATTTACCATCTCTCCTAAATTTTTCTGCTTCATTCAATCTTTGCTCTAATTCTTTATTTGATTTTTTCATTAGACACTATTTAAACTTTTTTAAAAAAATATAAAAGGCACCTCCTCCACCATCTTTTATATTCGCTTCTTTTATTTCATTTATCTTCTTCATTAAATTTTTATTATTCTTGATAAACTCAGGAACTGAATATTTCAAAATACCTAATTCTTTTGAAACATAAGGATCAATTTCATTTTTGGAGTGAAGGCCTTTCCCGGTTACAATAATTAATTTGCTTATTCCATTTTCATAGCTTTTGTTAATAAACTCCTCAACTACCTGATTTGCTTGATCAAGAGTTTGACCGTGTAAATCTAGTGTTCTTGTAATTGATGATTTTTTAATTCTAATTTGAGAATCTTTGTTGTGTAATTTTTCTTTACTTTGTAGAAAATTTTGCCAATCTTTTTTATCTTTGTCTGATAACTTTTTATTCAATTAAGTTAAAATATCGACTAATTGCCAATTTGGATTATTTGATCTGACATCTCTTGAAAAAACCCAAGTATCGTAAATTTTTTTAATTTTTTCAGGATCTCCAGATACAATCTTTTTATTCTTATCTTTTACGCAAGTAATAACTTCAGCCACAAAATCAACTGTAACTTTTAAGATACTTTCATTTTTTTTATGATCTTTTATGTTTGCTGAATTAATTCCAATAAATGTTATTTCTGCGGAGTGACCTCTATCACTTCTATCTTTTAGTGCCTGATTAAATTGATTATAAACTTTTTCACTTAACAAAGTTTTACATTTTGTAAGCTTGTTATCATCATCACTAAAATCTGTTATGATTGTTTCATATGCAATTTTTGCCCCAGTTAAAAATTCTTTTTTTGCATTTTCATCAAAATTTTCATTTTTTTTTGCTTTTATATTTGGATCAATATTCTTGATTATTTCCTCAAATTGAGGTGCTGACTTTCCTTCAAAGCCTGTTCTTTTGCCCAATATTCCTCTTAACCTTAAAAATATAAAACCAGCAATCATTGCTAGTAAAATTATATCAATATATTCAAAACTATAATTCATATGCTTAACTTAATTACTATGTTGATTAATTTCAACTAGCAATTACATTAAAGACAAATGAACACAGTAATAATTAGTATAATTTTAATACCTATAATAGAAATTTATCTATTTATAAAAATTGGCTCTCAAATTGGAGCATTTAATACAATTTCCCTCGTTTTTATTACAGCCATAGTTGGAATTTTTTACGCAAGATATGAAGGCTTAAATACACTAAGATCTGGCTTTTCTCAGTTGGTAAATAATGAATTACCAGCTTATGAAATTTTATCGGGGGCAACAATAGCATTTGCAGCTTTGTTGTTAATAATACCTGGGTTTGCAACAGATATAGTTGGATTTTTTCTTATATTTCCATTAACTAGAAAAATTATTTTAAAAAAAATTTCTTCACAAAATGTTAAACAAAAAACAAATATAAATAATGATTTTATTGAAGGTGAAGCGGAGGATATAGACGAAGATAATGACAAAAAATTATAAAATCATAGCACAATTTATTAAAGATATGTCAAGTGAAACCCCTGATATTGAAACTTACATGCACGTAAAGGATAATATTCCAAAGTATCAACTAGGTATAAATATTGATTCAAAAGCAATTAAACCTCAAATAATCGAGGTGGATACTAAAATTAGTTATATTGATAAAGAGGAAAATACAAAAAAATCAATTTTTGAATTTATATACACTTCTATAGTAAAAGTTGATGAAAAAATTAAAGAAAGAAATATTTTAGAAAAAATTGTTTTGGTTGAAGTTCAAAATGAAATTTACCCTAACATTGAAAAAACGTTATTAAATTTACTTCACAACTCTGGTTATCCTGCAATCAAAATTGAAAAAAAAATTGATTTTAATGAATTATATAAACAAAGCTTTTTAAAAAAATATACTGTTTAATTAAGATGAAAGTGATTTGGGTTTCAACAGTTGTCAGAACTGGATCGATGTGGTTATTTAATATTACAAGAGAAATTCTTAATTTAAAAAAATTCAATGTTTTACCTGATAAAATTCCAAAATTTGATGAAGATCATTTTGAGATTTTTCATCAAAAGTCCTTACAAGATCAAAATCACCTTAACAAATATGTTTTTAAAGTACATCAAATTTTAAAACAAGAAATACCTCATTCAAAGATTTTAACCACAATAAGAGACCCAAGAGATATATGTGTTTCATGTATGAAATTTATGAAAAAAAATTTTCAACAATCTTTAGATATTTCTAAAAGTATGATCACTTATTTTAATACTTATGAAAAATATAATAAGGAAAAATTAAAATTTATCAAATATGAAAAAAGCATTGAGAAAGACACAGTTAAAACAATAGAAGATATTTCAGAATTTATAGAATGTAAAATAAGTTTTGATGAAGCAAAAAAAATTTCCGAAAAATTTAGCAAAGATAATATAACTCAATTAATTAGAATAAATGATGAAAAATTAAAAAATAAGATTAAAGAAAAAAAAGAAATAAATAGAGATACTGAAATTGTTTATTTTTCAAAAGATAACTATAGATCTTATGATGTAAATACAGGCTTTCAAACTAATCATATTTCTTCTTCATCTTCTCAGGAATGGAAAAAAATTTTGACCAAAGAAGAAATTAAAATTTTAAATTCAGAGTTTGAGTCTTTTTTAATAGAAAATAATTATGAATAAATTGTTTAAATCTTTTATTGGAATTATCGATTAAAAAAAATTCTTTTTTAAATTTGTTTTTAAGAATTCTTGATGCAGAATTAACTCTTGTTCCGAGATATCAATTATTTTTTTAAAATAAGAGACTTTGTCAATATCAATTTGATTCTTTGGTGTTTCTGAATTTCTAAAATCTAATGTAGGTTCTTTTTGATCAGTTAAATTTATATAAACTTTAGCTAATAAATCACAGTCAATAAGAGCTGTGTGTTTTGACCTTTTTGAGTTATCAATTCTATATCTTTTACAAAGAGCATCTAAACTTATTGGAGATCCTGGAAATTTATCTCTTGCTAAGATTAAAGTATCTACGATTTCGTTCTTGATAGTTTCTTTGCCAAGTATTTTTAGTTCATTATTCAAATGTGATAAATCAAATTCCGCATTATGAATAATTAATCTTTTTCCACTTACAAAAGATAAAAAATCATCAACTACCTCCTCAAATTTTTTTTGTTTTGATAAAAAATCATCAGTATATCCATGTACCTCGAGTGCTTTTTCTGATACTTTTCTTTGTGGATTGAGATAGCAATGAAATGTTTTTTTAGTTGGTATTAAATCATTAAGTTCGATGCATCCTATTTCAACAATTCTATGACCATCTTTAACATTGAGGCCAGTAGTTTCTGTATCAAGTACGACTTCTATCATTTTTTTTAATTTGATTGATAATGTATTTTAATGCTTTTTTTACTGAATTGTTAGAAAAATTATTTTTTATAATAAAATTAGACTTCCTTTTTTTTACATCTAATGGAAGTTGAATTTTTTTGAAAATTTTTAAAAGTTTACTGCTATATTCTTTTCTTCTTTGAAGTCTTTTTTTAATTTCTTCTTTTTTTGCTTGAACAAAAATCACTATATCATTTTTAAGATTTATTTTATTTTCAAAATAAAGTGGAATATCTAAAATTATGATTTTTTTATTTCTATTTTTTTTTAAAAAAAGATTTAATTTTTTTCTAACAATTGGATGTACTATTTTTGACAATTTTTTCAAATTGTTTGGATTAGATAAAATACATTTTATCAATTGTTGTTTTTGAAGAGGAAAAGAAAAATTTAATTTTGGAAATTGAGTTTTTATCTTTTGGTAACAATTTTTATCTTTTTTATAAATTTTTGAGACTTCAAAATCTGCATTAAATAATGGGTATCCAAAAAGTTTTGAAATGTATGTTTTTCCGGAACCAATATCACCTACAATAGCTACTCTAATCATCTTTTATAAAATCAAAAAATTGTTTATCTAAATTTGGTAATAAATTATTCCAGTTTTGAAAAGCTTTTTGAGCTTGATAAATTAACATTAGTTTTCCATTTAAAAAATTATGCCCACCTAACTTCGCTTCAGATAAAAAATTAGTCATTGGTGGATTATATATAGTATCATAGAAAATTTTATGATCCTTTAGATTTTTAAAGTTAATATCTATTTTGTCCTCAAAATTAAGACCTACACTTGTTGCATTTATTACAATATCAAAATTTGTAATTTCACCCCATTTTAATAATTGTAATTCAGGGTGTTTAATTTTCAATTTTTCTATTTTGGAAAACGTTCTATTTGTTAAAAAAATTTTTTTTATTGATAAATCTTTTAGGGCAGTAATGATTGATGGAACAACACCTCCAGCTCCAATTATAAAAGCTATTTTATCCTTCAATTCGATGTTTTGATTGATCAAAGACATTTTAAATCCATAAACATCCGTATTATCTCCAACGACCTGATTGTCTATTTTGTAAACAGTATTTACGGACTCAGTTTTTTTTGCAAGATCAGATAATTTGTCTAAAAACGGTATTATTTTTTGTTTAAAGGGAACAGTAACATTTATTCCATATATTTTATCATCTCTAATATCCTTAACCACTTCTGGCAATTCGCTCTCTGAAATCTCTTTTTTTTCATAGGTTGCATCGATATTGTTTTGTTTAAACCAAAAATTATGAATCTTTGGGGAAAGTGAATGTTCCACTGGATTTCCTATAATGAAATATTTTTTAGTCATTTTGTTGATTTAAATATTCTTTTATCCTTTCTACTGGTATCCCCATTATAGTATTTTCATTTCCTTCTATTTTTGAGAACAAACTTCTTCCCAATCCTTCTATTTGATAAACATTATAAGAATACAAAGCTTCATCATTGATTTTAGATAAATATTCCTTGAGCTCACTATCTTCCATTTTTTTCATGGTTAGAGCAGCTTTATCAGTATAATTCCATATCATGCTACCTTTTCTAGATATACAAACAGAGCTTATTAGATGGTGTGTTTCGCCATTTAAACTTTTTAGTATTTTTAATGCCTCATCTCTATTCTCTGGTTTTGATACTACTTTCCCCTTTAAATCAATCACACTGTCTGCTCCGATTACATAACTATCTGGAAATTTTGCACTTACTTTATTAGATTTCAATTCAGCAAGATTTTTTGATACTACTTCTGGAGAGGCGTTTTGTTTTTCAAGACTTGTTTTAACAGCATCTTCATCAACATTAGAAGGATGAACATCGCAAGTAATATTATTTTTTTCCAAAATTTCTTTTCTAACCTTGCTTTTAGAGGCTAAAATAATTTTTTTACACATTTTTTTTATTTAAGTAAATTTCATGAATTTTTATAACTGATGCCGCCGTTTCTTCTACAGATTTTCTTGTTACATCAATTGTCGGCCATTTATATTTTTTGAATGTTGCTTTTGCATCATCAACTTCTTTTTTAATACTTTCTAAATTTGTATATCCTTGGTTTTTTGTATCCTTTAGAGAATTAATTCTATTTTTTCTAATGTCTGCCAATCTCTCAGCTTCAGTTGTTAAACCAATAACACAAAAATCATCCGGGTTTTTTTTTAAAATATGTGGTAAAGAGTTATTGTTTACTAAAGGAATATTTGTTGTTTTGTAACCTTTGTTAGCCAGATATATTGAGGTTGGGGTTTTGCTTGTCCTGCTTACACCTAATAAAATTATATCGGATTTTTCTACATCGTTTAGTAAATTTCCATCATCATGGTTCATCGTAAATTGTATAGCTTCAATTCTATTATAATATTCCTCGTTTAAAACGTGTTGGCCACTTGGTTCATGTGACGCTTTTTGATTAAAGAGTTTAGAGAAACTCAAAATAAGACTTCCAAGAACCCCAAAACATGGAATTTTTTTTTGGTCGCACGTATTCGCCAAAAACTTTGCTAAATTATTATCTACAATCGTATACAAAATTATCGCATTTTTTTCTTTATACGCCAAATCAAGTATTTTAAGTATTTGATTTTCAGTTCTTGTAAAAGAATATGAATTTACTTTATATTCAATGTTTTTGAACTGTGCTTTTAATGATAGGAAAATTCTTTCTAACGTTTCCCCAGTAGAATCTGAAATTAAGAAAATTTGGTAAGTATTACTCATGTATATCTTGTTAATATCTTTGTAATATCTAAATTAAATTAAACAAATTTATTTTTTTTTAAAATTGCTTGAAAAACAAGGATTTTATTAACAAATTTAAACATGTGGAAAATAAATATACAAATGACTGGGTAAATAAGGAATAACTAGTAAATTAATTTATAAATTATGAATAAAATAGTTAATAAAATGTTGATAAAATATAATTACCATAATTCACATTTCCTACTAAAAATACTATTAAAATATATATTTATATAATGACTCCTATTAATCAAGTTTTGAAAGAAAATAATACAACCATTAATCCAATATGGATAATGAGACAAGCAGGAAGATATTTACCTGAATTTAGAGATATTAGAAAATTAAATCCTGATTTTATTAAACTTTGTTTAGATTCAAATTTAGCTAAAGAAATTACTTTACAACCTTTAAAAAGATTTGATTTAGATGCTGCTATAATTTTTTCTGATATTTTAATGTTACCCTATGGTTTAAATCAAAAAGTAGAATTTAAAAAAAATTTTGGGCCAGTTCTAGGTAATATAGATTTAGAAAATATATCAAAAGTAGATGAAGTAGATTTTGTTCAAAAAATTTATCCAGTATATAAAGCAATAAAAATGGTTAGTAACGATATTTTAACAAAAAATAAAAGTACAATTGGGTTTGTAGGTGCCCCCTGGACTTTGTTGGTTTATATGCTTAATAAACAGTCACCTAAATTGGAGTTAAAAAAAAATTTTTTTGAAGATGATTTTTTAATTAATAGATTGCTACTTCTAATTGAAAAATTTTTAAAACTTCATATAAAAAATCAAATCGACAATGGTGCAGAGGTTATACAAATATTTGACAGTTGGGCAGGTTTACTTGAAGAAAGAGATTTACCAAATTATGTTTATATACCAACTTTTAATTTAGTGGATTTCATAAAGAAATTAAATATTCCTGTAATTTGTTTTCCTAGAAATATCAAAAATTATAAAAATTATTGTGATATCGTTAAACCGAATGCAATATGTATTGATTATAATGTCGATCCACTGGTTATTAAAAAAAACCTTTCAATCCCGGTACAGGGCGGTTTAGATCCTAAAATATTATTAACTGATAAAGAAAATTTAAAAAAACAAGCAAAAAAATATTTAGATATTTTCAAAGACCATCCATATATTTTTAATTTAGGTCACGGGGTACTGCCAGAGACAGATCCCAATATGATGGATTATCTAGTTAAATTTGTAAAAGATTATTAAATGAAAAAAGCAGTAATACTATTTAATTTGGGCGGACCAGATAAATTAGAAAATGTTGAACCATTTTTATTTAACTTATTTTATGATCCCGCAATTCTTAATTTACCAAAATTTATTAGGTTTCCGTTGGCCAAGTTAATTGCAAACCGCAGAGCTCCAACAGCAAAAAAAATCTATCAAGAACTTGGAGGGTCGTCACCAATTTTGAAATTGACCATAGAACAATCGGTAGCATTAGAAAATAGTTTAAATAAAAATGATAAATTAAATGATTATAAATGTTTTATCGTAATGAGATGCTGGCATCCTCGAGCAAAAAATGTGTTAAAAGAAGTTAAAAACTATAATCCAGACGAAATAGTTTTAATGCCGTTGTATCCCCAATATTCTGCTGCAACATCTGGTTCTTCAATAAAGGAATGGAAAGATGAATGTAAAAAAAGTAAATATAATGTTAAGACATCTACAATTTGTTGTTATCCAATGGACAAAAATTTTATATTGTCCCACAGGAATGAGATATTAAAAAAAATAGATGGTTTAAAAAACTTCAAACTAATATTTTCTGCTCACGGTCTTCCTGAAAAAAATATAAAAAAAGGTGATCCCTATCAGTGGCAAGTAGAACAATCTGTAGATCAAATTATCAAAACTTTAAATATAAAAAATTTAGATTGGATACTAAGCTATCAAAGCCGTGTAGGACCATTAAAATGGATAGGCCCTTCCACAGAAGAAATAATAATTGAAAATTCAAAATTAGGTAAACATATAGTGTTAGTACCCATAGCATTTGTTTCAGAACATTCCGAAACATTGGTAGAATTAGATATAGAATATAAAGAATTAGCCGATAAGAATGGTTGTACAAATTATTCTAGAGTTCCAGCGCTTGGCACAAATGAGCTTTTTATAAAGTCATTGTCAGAATTAATAATATATAAAAAAAATCAAAATTTATATGGAGAACTATGCCCTCCCAAGTTACAGTGTCCTAATCAATTCAAAAAATGCCCATGTAAAAATTATGAATAGTTATTTATTATTTAAAAGCCTTCATTTAATTGCAGTAATCTCTTGGATGGCTGGTTTATTATATCTTCCAAGAATTTTTGTTTATCACTCAGAAAATAATAATGAAATAATTACTGATGTTTTTAAAACTATGGAAAGAAAATTATTTTATTTTATAATGACACCAGCAATGGTTTTGAGCTGGTTATTTGGATTAATACTCGTTCATGAAATTGGTTTTCCTCAATTAAGCAACTCATGGCTTCAGTTAAAATTCTTATTAGTTTTAATATTAACAATTTATCATTTTTATTTGGGATTTTTGCTCAACAAATTCAAGCTAGATCAAAATCAAAAATCGTCCAAATTTTATAGATATATTAATGAAATACCTACTTTATTGCTTATTTTAATCATTTTTGTTGTAGTTTTTAAGCCAATCTAGGGTTGAATTATAAATAATAGCATATATATTGTTTCTATTATTAAGTCCTTAATAATTTCTAATCATGAACATACAAGAACTAAAACTTAAATCCTCTGAACAACTTATTGCTCAGGCTGAAGAGCTTGGTATAGAAAATGCAAGTACGTTGAGAAAACAAGAGATTCTTTTTGCTATTTTAAAAAAAGTTGCAGAAAAAGAGGAAATCACCGGGGCAGGTGTATTGCAATTATTACAAGATGGTTTTGGCTTTCTAAGGGCAATGGAGTCAAATTATTTACCAGGTCCCGATGATATATACGTAAGCCCAAGTCAGATTAGAAAATTTGGTTTAAGAACAGGTGATACTGTTGAAGGGCCAGTAAGGGCACCCAAAGAAGGGGAGAGATATTTTGCATTGCTTCAAGTAAGTAAAATTAATTTTGAAGAACCAGAAAAATCTAGACATAAAATTGCATTTGATAATTTAACTCCATTATATCCGGATAAACAATTAGTAATGGAAGTGGAAATTGCTAAACCTGAAAAAAAACAAGATTTAACACCAAGATTAATTGATCTCGTAAGCCCAATAGGTAAGGGTCAAAGATCAATAATTATTTCGCCACCGAAAGCAGGTAAAACAATGATACTTCAAAGTATAGCTAACTCAATAGCTAAGAATTATCCAGAATGCTATCTTATTGTTTTGTTAATTGATGAAAGACCCGAAGAGGTTACAGATATGCAAAGAACTGTTAAAGGTGAAGTTATTAGTTCTACTTTTGATGAACCCGCTCAAAGACACGTTGCTGTAGCTGAAATGGTTATAGAAAAAGCTAAAAGGTTAACAGAGCACAAAAAAGATGTAGTAATCTTGTTAGATTCTATTACGAGATTGGGTAGAGCATACAATGCAGTAATACCAAGTTCTGGTAAAGTATTGACAGGTGGTGTAGATGCTAATGCTCTTCAAAGACCAAAAAGATTTTTTGGTGCAGCCAGAAATATTGAAGAGGGAGGATCTTTAACAATTATTTCAACTGCTTTGATTGATACTGGAAGTAGAATGGATGAAGTTATTTTCGAAGAATTCAAGGGAACTGGAAATAGCGAAACTGTTCTTGATAGGAAAATTGCAGATAAAAGAATCTATCCTGCAATTGATATAACTAAATCTGGAACAAGAAGAGAAGAATTGTTGTTTAACAAAGATGATTTACAAAAAATGAATGTTTTAAGAAGAATAATTGCTCCAATGGGAACAATGGATGCTATCGAATTTATAAGCTCAAAATTAAAAGATACAAAAAACAATGCAGAATTTTTTAATTCAATGAATAAACCTGCCTAAATTAGTTTATCAAGAGTAAATTATAAAATTATTTTTTTTTCAATTTATTATATATTGTCTCTATCATGGGTTATCAAAATTTTGATTTTAAAAAACTTTATGAAGAAAAAAAGTATAGTGAAATAATATC
Organism: uncultured Pelagibacteraceae bacterium; assembly: GCA_902617715.1. GTDB lineage: Bacteria > Pseudomonadota > Alphaproteobacteria > Pelagibacterales > Pelagibacteraceae > Pelagibacter. The sequence goes on from CACMXS010000006.1 coordinate 19,600, forward strand.
GATTATAGAAAATTTTGATGATAAAGATTTAAATTCAGGATTAATAAATTTATGTGGGGCTTGTAAATTATTATCTGATAAATCCGTAGTATCATTAAAAAGCGCAATAAGTGATTTTAGAAAAGCATATTTAAGAGAAAAAAAAAAGACTGAGCATTCCTTTAATGCTTTAAAAAATTTTATAAATGCATCAATTGATTTATTTGATATAGAATTTAGAACTAATGAAAAAAATTTAACTAATAACCTCGAAGAAATTTTTTTATATTTTGAGGAAAATAAAGAATATTTTAAAAAAAATGAAAGTCTTACTAGGGCATTAGTAAGAGCTTTAATCCGTAATTTAGATATAGAAAATGCAGTTTATTATTTAAATGAAATAGTAGACAAAGATAGCTCAAGTATCGACGCTTGGGCTTCATATATATATTTCAACAATTATATAGACAAGTGGGATCAAAAAAAGTTTTTAGAGAGTTCTAAAATTTTAGATCAAAAATTAATCAAATATCCTTCAAATAAATTAGTTGAACTAAAAGGGTCAGATAAGAAAAAAATTAATATAGGTTTTCACACAGCTGATATAAGAGCAAAACATTCTGTCACTCATTTTTTAAAAACGATTTTGACTAATTATAATAAAGATAAATTTAATATAAATCTTTATCTGGGAAATAAGAAAGAAGATCAAACAACTAATGAATTTAAAGAATATGTTAATAAAGCTACAAACATAACTTTTATGGATGATATAGAAGTTATTAATTTAGTCAGAAATGATAAGATAGATATCTTGTTTGATCTTATGGGTTTAACCTCTAATCATAGATTGTCTCTTTATAAAAATCGTTTAGCCCCAATACAAATATCGTGGTGTGGATATTTGAATACTACCGGATTAAAGGAGATGGATTATATGATTGCTGATAGAAATATTGTTCCTGAAGAGGAACAAAATTTATATTCTGAAAAAATAATCTATGTTGATAATATATGGAATTGTCATGCTGGTTATGAACTTAAAAGATCAAAATATCCTATCCCTTTTAGACAAAACAAATTCATTACTTTTGGATCTTTTAATAATTTTAATAAGATCAATGATAGTGTAATTGCTGTTTGGTCACAAATATTAAAAAAAATTAAAAATTCAAAATTAATTTTAAAATCTTCGAACGCTGTATTTAGATCCGTAATGGCTGAGAAGTTTGAAAAAAATGATGTTTTGAATTCAATTGAATTTATATCTTATAAAGGCAATTTTAATGATCATTTAAATGAATATAAAAAAATAGATATTGCATTAGATACTTTTCCTCATAATGGAGTTACAACCTCTTTTGAGGCAATTTGGATGGGTGTTCCAGTTTTAACAATGAAAGGTTTTAATTTTAGCTCAAGATGTGGAGAGTCGATTAATAAAAATATTAATTTGAATGATTTAATAGCAAATAATAAGCAAGATTATATAGATAAGGCTATTTTTTTATCTGAAAATATAGATAAAATTGAAGAGATTAGAAATGAAATTTATGAAAATGCTTTAGGAACACCTTTATTTGATCAAAAAAAATTCGTAAATCATTTTTTTACTTCTTTAGAAAAACTATATAATTAAAAAATAAAAAGTTATGACTATTTTTGCTTTATCGACGGGACCCGGTGTATCTGGAGTAGCTATAATAAGAATTTCCGGCTCTGAGGCATCGTCAGTTATAGAAAAACTTACTGGAAAGAACTTGCCAAGTCCTAGAATGGCAACCCTTCGAAAAATCAACAATATCAACACTTCTGAGTTAATTGATGAAGCTATAATATTATGGTTTCCTGGGCCTCACAGCTACACAGGAGAGGATATGGCCGAAATTCAGGTACATGGAGGTAAAGCAGTAGTGATGGCACTTCAAAACGAAATTTCTAAAATTAAAAATTGTAGATTAGCCGAACCAGGAGAATTTACAAAACTTGCTTTTCAAAATGGGAAAATAAATTTGTTAAAAGCTGAAAGCATTTCTGATTTGATTTCAGCAGAGACCGAAATTCAAAGATTACAGGCTGTGAAAATAATGAAGGGAAATTCCTCAGAAAAATTTAATGAGTTGAGAGAAAAATTACTAAAAATTTTGTCATTTGTAGAAGCTAAAATAGATTTTCCTGATGAAGATTTACCCGAGGAAAATTTGAATAATATAAAAAAAGTTTCAAAAGATGTTATAAGTGAGATCAATAAAATATTGAATGATCAAAAAGTAGGAGAAATAATTCGCGAAGGCTTTAAAATAGCAATCGTAGGACCAACAAACGCTGGTAAGTCGAGCCTGATAAACAACTTATCAAATAGAGATGTTGCAATAGTATCAGAGATAGCTGGGACGACAAGAGATGTAGTTGAAACACATCTAAATATAGACGGCTACCCAGTTATTATCTCGGATACAGCAGGAATAAGAGACTCAAAAGATGAGATTGAGAAAAAAGGAATTAAACTATCTCTGAAAAAAGCTGAAAATGCAGATTTAAAGTTAGTAGTAGTTGATGCTAAAAACATTGATTTAAGCGGTTTTTTGAATGACTTGTTAAAAAAAAACGCCATATTAGTAGTTAACAAATCAGATCTTCTAGAAGAAAAACTGGATCCAGAAATTTCTAAACTTAATCATGTACAGATTTCATTAAAAGATAATTTTAATATAGATAAGTTAATTACAAAAATTAAAAATAATCTTAAAAATAAATTTATATCAGAGGAAGACATTTTAATTACAAGAGAGAGACATAGACAACATTTGGTACAGTGTGTAAATCATTTAACAAACTTTTTAGATAAAAATGATAAAAAGGATTTTGATAAAGCAGCTGAGGATTTAAGATTAGCAACTAGACATTTGGGTATGATAGTGGGAAAAGTTGATATAGAAGAGATATTAGGTAGTATTTTCAACGATTTTTGCATTGGAAAATAGTCATTGATTTTTAGGATTTTTAGCCATTTTATTTGATTTTTCGGTGATAACTAAGTCTGATTAGAGAAAAAAAACTCAAATCTTGTAAATATCTTAATCGAATATAAATTTATATTATGAAAAAAAATTTATCTTTTGATGTGGTGGTAATTGGTGGAGGTCATGCAGGTTGTGAGGCAGCAGCAGCATCTGCAAGACTTGGTATTAACACTGCCCTATTTACACACAATAAAAATACCATCGGAGAAATGTCATGTAATCCTGCTATCGGTGGCTTAGGAAAAGGTCATTTAGTGAGAGAAATCGATGCCTTAGATGGAATTATGGGTGAGGTTGCCGATAAGTCTGGAATACAGTTTAGATTGTTAAACAGAAGTAGAGGACCAGCAGTACGAGGACCTAGAACTCAATCAGATAGATCGCTTTATCGTAAATTTATGCAAGAAAAACTTGCAAACTATTGTAATTTAAGCATTTTTTCTGATCCTGTAATTGAATTTATATTTACTAATAATGAAATAAGTGGGTTTATTACAAATAAAGGTTATAAGGTAAAAAGTAGAAAGTTAATTTTAACTACAGGCACTTTTTTAAATGGACTGATACATATTGGTGACGATAGAACTCCTGCAGGTCGATTTAATGAAAAACCAAGTATTGGCTTGAGTGAACAGCTTGAGAAATATAATTTTAAAATAGGTCGACTAAAAACTGGAACACCTCCAAGGCTAGATTCTAGAACAATTAATTTTGAAAATTTAGAAAAACAATTTGCAGATGATGATCCTTATTTTTTTTCTTTTTTAACAAAAAAAAATCTAAACAAACAAGTATCCTGTGCAATGACTTATACCAATCAAAAGGTTCACAAGATTATTGAAAAAAATTTATCTCAAAGTGCAATGTACTCTGGTAGCATACAGGGAGTTGGTCCAAGATATTGTCCTTCAATAGAAGATAAAATTGTGAAATTTGCAGATAAAACTAGGCATCAGATATTTTTAGAGCCAGAAGGCCTTAATGATCATACAATTTATCCAAATGGTATATCTACATCTCTTCCTGAGGTTGTGCAAGAAGAAATACTTAACAATATCAATGGTTTAGAGAATGTTAAAATAATTAGGCCTGGATATGCTATAGAATACGACTACGTTGATCCTAGAGAGCTTTTTTTGACATTGGAGACAAAGAAAATAAAGAACTTATACCTTGCAGGGCAAATTAATGGAACCACAGGGTATGAAGAAGCTGCAGCTCAAGGTCTTATAGCTGGGATTAATGCTGCGCTTTCTTTAAAAAATATGGAGCCATTTATATTAGACCGATCTGATGCTTACATTGGAGTGATGATTGATGATTTAGTAACTAAGGGTGTAGCCGAGCCATATAGAATGTTTACATCCAGAGCTGAGTATAGATTGAGTCTTCGATCTGATAATGCAGATCTAAGATTAACTCATAAAGGAATTGATATTGGATTAATATCAAATATGAGAAAGATGAAATTTCAGGATAAATTTGAGAAATTGGGTAAAATTTCACTCCAAATGGCTAGTTTAAATATATCTCCATCAAAAGCTGATAAATTTGGTATAAAAATTGCAAAAGACGGTATTTTTAGAACAGCTGAAGAAATATTAACGCAGAAAGATGTTGATATGACTAAAATTCGAAGTATTTGGCCCGAAATTTCTGATTATGGAGATGAGATTGATGAGCAAATAGAGATTAATTCTCACTATAGAGGTTATTTGAAGAAGCAAAAGGCTGATATTTTAGCTTTTAAAAGGGATGAAAATTTGACTATTCCCGATAATATTGATTATGATCAATTTTCAGGTCTCTCTAATGAAGTTAAGGCTAAATTTAAGGAAATAAGGCCAAAAACTATGGGTCAAGCCCTAAGAATTGATGGAATTACTCCTGCTGCTGTATATATTTTGTTGTCACACGTCAAAAGAAAGTCTATTAAGCATATAGCTTAATGGATAACGCAATTTATAATTCTTACTCACAAATTCCATCTTTAAATGTTTCACGTGAAACTTGTAATGATTTAGAGAAGTTAATTTCTATGATTCAGGAGAAAAATAAGGAAATTAACATAATAAGCAAAAAAACGTCTGAAAAAAATTCAATAAGAGAGCGTCATATTATTGATTCTGCTCAAATCATTGATTTTATTGATTTAAATAGTAATTCAACCTGTGATTTAGGAACGGGGGGTGGCATGCCAGGTTTAATTATTGCTGTAGCAATGAAAAAAATAAAAAATACGATGAAAATTTCACTTTATGAAAAAAGTTATCACAAATGTGTTTTTTTGAAAGAGGTATCTGAAAAATTAAATTTAAATACAGAAATAATTCAAAAAGATATTACTGCTATTAAAAAAATTGAGACAGGGACAATAATGTCAAGAGCGTTTAAACCAATGCCAAAAGTTCTCGAATTAGTAAATCAAAATTTTAAAAAATTTAGAAACATAATATTTTTTATGGGAAATAGTGGAAAAAAAACTTTAAATGATACACTAAAAATCTGGGATTTAGATTATGAAGAAAAGAAAAGTTTAACAAATAATAACTCATTTATAATAAATATTAAAAAGTTAAAAAGAAAGGTTTCATGAAAATAATTTCTATAATAAATCAAAAAGGTGGAGTTGGAAAAACAACAACTGTCATTAATTTGGCATCAGCTTTGTCACAACTAAAAAAAAAGATTTTGGTTATAGATTTAGATCCTCAAGGAAATGCTACAACTGGTTTAGGATTGTCTAATACAGAACAATCCGATCAGACTATATATGGAATCCTAAATGGAACAAATTCTATTTCCAATGTATTAAAGAAAACAAAATTTGAAAATTTAGATTTGATTACATCAAATGTTGATTTATCAGGATTAGAAGTTGAAACAGCAGGAGATAGTGAAAGAGCATTTATATTAAAGACTAAATTAACCGCATATTTAAATGATTCTGGAGGATCATATGATTATGTTCTCATAGATTGTCCACCTTCCTTAAGTCTTTTGACTGTGATGGCCCTTGTGTCATCAAATTCGTTATTAGTGCCTCTTCAAACAGAATTTTTCGCCTTAGAAGGTTTAACTCAATTAATGAAAACAATTGAAAGAATAAAAGTAAGCTTAAATCCGAAATTAGAGATACAGGGGATACTTTTAACGATGTATGACAGAAGAAACAAATTATCTTCACAAGTTGAACAGGAGGCAAGAGATTATTTTAAAGATAAAGTTTACCAAACAGTAATACCAAGAAATGTTAGATTATCAGAAGCGCCATCTCATGGTATACCAGTCTTGATATATGATAAAAATTGTCCAGGAAGTAAATCATATTATAGTTTTACAGATGAATTTGTTGCTCAAGAGGATAGAATTGGGAGTGCAGCATAATGAATTCGCAAATAAAAAAGGGTTTAGGAAGAGGATTATCATCCCTTATTGGTGAAACAAAAATAGAGTCTAAAACTAATAAGCTTTCATTAAGTGACATCATACCAAATAAATTTCAGCCAAGAAAAAATTTTGATAAAGAAAATCTAGAAGATCTTGCAAATTCTATAAAAGAGAGAGGGGTCATTCAGCCGATAATTGTGAGAAAATCAAACTCAGAATTATCCAAATACGAAATTATAGCTGGGGAAAGAAGATGGTTGGCTGCTAGAAAGGCAGGTCTTCATGAAATTCCAGTAGTAGTTACAGAAGCAGATGATTTAAAATCATTGGAATTTGCTATTGTCGAAAATGTTCAAAGACACGATTTAAATCCATTTGAAGAAGCTCAAGGTTATAAAAGATTAATTGATGATTTTTCTTACGATCAAGAAAAAGTTTCAAAATTTATAGGAAAAAGCCGAAGTTATATAACCAATTCTCTTCGTCTACTTAATTTACCTCAAGAAGTTTTAAAACATATCAAGGAAAAAAAAATAACAGCAGGCCATGCTAAGATTTTAGTTGGTTTAGATAATGCAGAATTCATTGCAAATAAAATAATTGAAAAAAAATTATCTGTCAGACAGGCTGAAAATTTCGTTAAAATTTTCAGAAAAAATAAAAAAAATATTTCGTACAAAGATGCAAATATTAAGAACCTTGAAGAGTCTGTATCTGATAAAACCGGGTTAAGTGTATCAATTAAAAATACTAAGAAAAATAAGGGAAAAATAACCTTTTCTTATCATGATTTAGATCAACTAAATAAGATTATAGATATAATAAAAAGAAATTATTAATTATTTAATTAAGATGATTTTTCTATCAAAAAATTAGAAATAAAATTTATTGGTTTAATTGGTCTTTTTTTTAAGAGAAGCTCTAAATCATTAATTTCTCTAATCAAATCTTTTACTTTATCTAACGACCAAGCTTTAATTTGAAGTTTTACTATTTCTTTTTCTTTCCAGAATATTGGGGGTTTTGAATTATTTATTGTGATATTCAAATCTTTGTTGATTTTAAATTTTAAGATTAAATTAAGAAGAGTTTTAGTTTTTTTAAGCATAGTTCTTATAATTATTATTACATCTTCATTTGAATAATTATTTTCATTGAGGATATTTAAAGTTTGTTTTTTATTTTTTGCTAAACAAAAATTAATTAATTCATTTACACTATGATTCTCATTAAGATTTACCAACTTCTGAATTTCTTCATTGGTTATATTTTTTTTAGTTTTTGAAAAAATTGAAACTTTTTCTAGCTCATTAAGCAAGTTTTTTCTGTCATTATTACATTTGTTTATTATCAAATTTAAATTCTCATTTGATAATGAAATTTTTTCACTTCTAATAAATGATTGTGCCAATTTTGATAAAGTTTCGTAGTTATCAGGATAAAAAGCAATAGAAATAAGCTTATCTTTTGATTTTTCAAATAAATTTCTGATCTTGGATTTTTTCTCCAAAATTTCACAATTAAAAATGAAAATTGTATCCTCAATTTTTCTCTCAATTAAATCTTCAATAGTATGAAATAATTTATCAGATGCTCTATTGATAATAATTATTTTACTTTCATCAAATAATGACCCATTCATTAGGTCTTCTATAAATCTGTCTGTATTTTCTAGTATTTGTTTTTCATCGTAATTTTTAGTTTTTTTGCTGATCTTATTTTTTAGTTTATTGATTTCTTGATTTTTTAAACCTTCATTTTTTCCGTGTAACAAAATGAAGTTTGTCTTTTTGATATTAATTTTTTCAAATTCAAAATATTTGATAATCATTACATTAATGATAATTGAATTAGGAGTTTATTGATAATTAAGTTTGTTATATTGTTTTTCTTAATTTTTTCATATTTTTGCTCTTCAAAGTTATTTGTAAAATTCTTCATTACGAAATCTTCAGCTACTAGCAGAGTTTTAGTTTCTTTTTGATTCTGTATTTCAAATTTTACATTTATAAAAATTTTAAAATCCGTAGTTTTACCTGTTTTGTCTTTTGATTGTGAAATTTTATCATATGATGAAGTAGCTTTTATTTTAAATTTCTTACTTGAGTTTGTACTTTGAAATTTTTTTATTTTTTTGTTAATTAAATTATTTATCTCAATATCTCCGTCAAAACTTATATCCTCTATAAAGTAATCAGAATTGTTTGATGAATAAATAGGTGTGTAATCGCAACTTGATAATAGAAATGAAAAAAAGGTTATTAAAATGATTTTTTTAATCATGTTTTATATTATGATATTTATCAATTTATTTGGAACAAATATTTGTTTTTTTATCTTTTTATTATTTAAGTATTTATTTACTTCTTTAGTTTTGGTCATTAAATCTAATAGTTCTTTTTCCGAAATATCACGAGATGCATCTATTAATCCTCTTTTTTTTCCGTTTATTTGAATAACATATTTTATATTTTCCTCTAGTAGCATGGCTTTATCAATATCAGGCCATTTAAGTTTAGTTTCATCACTTATTTTTGAAATACATTCGTTCGCAAAATGTGGTGCCACTGGTATCATACAAATTAAAATTTTTTTATAGTTATTCAAAATAGTTTTTGATGAATAATTATTCTTTAGGATTGATGAAATTTCAGAATGCATTTCATGTAAATTGGCTATTATTTTATTATAAGTAAATTTTGTTAAATTGTTTGTGACTTTATCTACAAAATTGTTAGTCATTTTATCAAACAAATCATCATGATCTTTTTTATGATCTTTTTGAATTTCATCTAAAATTTGTGAATTTAAGTTCCATAATTTTTGTAAAAATTTGAATGAAGAAATAATTCCTTCATCAGACCATTGAACATCTTTTTCAGGAGGACTATCTGACAAAATAAAAAGCCTAACACTATCAGCACCAAAATCGCTAATAATTTTTTCAGGATCTATAGTATTCTTTTTTGATTTAGACATCGACTCTGAGGGTCCAACTTTAATTTTTTGACTCTGATCTTTTTTCAGATATTTTTCTCCATTAACATTAATGATTTCATCTGGACTTATCCAATTTCCACTTTTGTCTTTGTAAGTTTCGTGACAAACCATCCCTTGGGTAAACAATCCATAAAATGGCTCGTTAAAATTGAAATTTTTGTTCTCAAAAGATAGTGCATTCATAAAAAAACGTGAATAAAGTAAGTGAAGTATAGCGTGTTCTACCCCACCAATATATTGATCAACAGGCATCCAATAATTGATATCATCTTCTTCAAATCCATAATCAGTTTTTTTTGGAGAACAAAATCTTAAAAAATACCATGATGAGTCTACGAATGTATCTAATGTGTCAGTTTCTCTAGTATATTCTTTGCCATCAATAGTAATATTTTTCCATTTTTCATCGAAATCTAGTGGATTTCCAGATGTTTCAAATTTTTTTATATTTGGTAATTCTACCGGTAATAAATTTTTTGGTATTTTATGAGGCACATTATTTTTATCATAAACAATTGGTATCGGACATCCCCAATATCTTTGTCTAGATATACCCCAGTCTTTTAGTCTAAAGTTAGTTTTTCTTTTACCAATATTCTTTTCTTCTAAATATGAAATTGCTTTTTCGATTGATTCTTCTGGTACTTTTAAATCATTTAAAAATGAGGAATTTATCATGAAACCTGAGTCAGTATAAGCTTTGTCGGTTACTAAAAAATTATTTTCCTCAATAGATGGTTTTACAACCGTAGTGATTTTAAGATTATATTTTATTGCAAAATCTAAATCTCTCTGATCATGTGCAGGACAACCAAAAACAGCTCCTAAACCATAATCCATTAAAACAAAGTTAGCAAAATAAATTGGTACTTTAATAGATTTATCAAAAGGATTAACTGCCAATAAATCCGTTTTGAAACCAATTTTTTCTGCATTTGCTAAAGATTCTTCCGTGGTGCCCGTTTTTGAGCACTGTTCTTTAAATTTTAAGAATTTAGGATCTTTTTCGTAAAATTTCGAAACTGGATGATCCACAGATAATGCTAGAAAAGACATGCCAAACAAAGTATCAGGTCTTGTAGTATAACATTCAATATCTTTAATTTTATCTGATCCCTCAATTTGAAATTTAATTTCACAACCATAAGATTTTCCAATCCAGTTTTTTTGCATTATTTTGACCTTATTTGGCCAGTTATCTAATTTATCTAAATTGCTCAATAGGTTGTCTGCGAATTTGGTAATTTTAAAAAACCACTGATTCAACTTTTTTCTTTCAACAGGGGCACCCGATCTCCAACCTTTACCATCAATAACTTGCTCATTTGCTAATACAGTTTTGTCAACAGGATCCCAATTAACGTAATTTTCTTTTCTATAAACCAAACCTTTATCATACATCTCTAAAAAAAATTCTTGTTGGTGTTTATAATAATCTGGTTTACATGTAGAAATTTCTCTATCCCAATCTATAGACAATCCTAATTTTTTTAGTTGTGATTTCATTACTGATATATTTTTTTCAGTCCAGCTTTTTGGATCCAGATTGTTTTGTCTTGCTGCATTTTCAGCAGGCATTCCGAAAGAATCCCAACCCATAGGATGAAGAACGTTGTATCCTGTTAAAATTTTATATCTGGCAAGGACATCACCAATAGTATAATTTCTTACATGACCCATATGAATCTTCCCAGATGGGTATGGAAACATTTCTAAACAATAAAATTTTTTCTTATCTTTTTGGATATCTGTTTTGAAAGAGTTATTTTTCTCCCAAAAATTTTGCCATTTTTTTTCAACTTCTTTAAAATTGTATCTATTCACTAAAAAAGATTTAAATATTAGTCACCTGTTCCAGTTTTGATGCCACCCGTATAGGGCTCAAAATCTTTATCTTTTCTTTGTTTTTGATATACGGTAGCTTTTTTAAGTATTTCTCTTCTTAACTCTGCAACTATTTTATTAGCATTGTCTTCTGAAACTATACAATTAGAATTATCGTTGCACTTTTTATAAAATATTTTTATATCAATAGCATCAGCTCTGATTTCATTACTCAAAAATCTAATAGTAATTTTTATTGTCTCATTAGGATTATTATCTGTTGAGTACCAATCGGTAATGATTATTCCTCCACTGTAATTAGCAGATGTTAAAGGCATAAATTCAATAATGTCTAATGACGCTCTCCATAATTCGTTAGAACTTGCAAATTCAAAATTTGTAGAACCACGCATTTTTTTTGTATTTAACCTAAAACCTTTACCTTCTTCTAAATTTTTTTTAACTCGTTCTTTTGGATCAGGTGATACTTTCCTTGCATCACCAGATTTAGGTAAACCCCCACATGAATTTAAAAAAAGTAAGGGAATTAAAAAAAAGGTTAAAATTCTTAGAAATTTCAATTTATTTGTCATATTTTTAAATTATGTTGAAAAAAATGTTAACATATTCAAATATAACAAAAAATACAGTAAATAAGCTAAAAATAGTGTTGTAAAAATGCAACAATGATAATTTATATTTAGAAAATTGGATAAAAATAGACATTTTCAGCAGGCTTTTTGATAATTATTCGATGTTTAATATTAAACAATTAAAAAAGGAGTATTTAATATGAACAAACTAACTAAAATCGGTGTATCAGCATTAGCTGGTTCACTTGCAATATCAGCTGCTAACGCTATTGAAATGAGCGTTTCAGGTTCAGCTGGTGCTGCATTTGCAACATCTGATGAAAATTTAAAAGGTGACTTTTATCAATACGATAGTGTTATCTTATCTGCATCAGGTGAAACAGATGGTGGTATAACTGTATCAGCATCTTACGAGCTAGACGGTTCTCCATGGGCTGGTACTGGTTCTTATGATAACAAATCTTTCTCATTTGGAACAGATTCAATGGGAACTGTAACTTACCACGGTCACGGTGGTTCATCAGTTATGGGTCAGTGGGATGACGTAACTCCTAATGCTTTTGAAGAAGTATGGGATGGTACAAATGGTGCTGACGTGAGAATCGATGGTAGATCTGGTAACAACTTGATCGCTTATGATTCACCTTCAATTAACGGTGTTACTTTCAAGCTTTCACACTTGCAAGCTGCAGACTCTGCTACAGCGTCTGGTAACGACATTGACGAAGGAGCATATACTGACTGGGGTATCCAAGTAGCACCAGAGATGGTTGAAGGCTTAACTTTAGGTTACGCTCAAGCTACTATGGAAGATACAGCAACAACTGAAATTGACCACTATACATATTTTGTTAAATATGCAGTAGGTGGAGCAACTATCGGTTACCAATACCATGAAGCAGATGGTCATACAGGAGCAACAACTGACGAGTCTACGACTTGGGGTGTTTCTTATGCAGTAAGTGATAACGTATCTATCTCTTACGGTCAAAGAGACTACAACGACAATACAGCGTCAGACACTGCTAACTCTATGGAACAAGAAGATTCTGGTTTCTCAGTATCTTACACTGCGGGTGGAATGACAATCGGTGGACACATGAACTCAACTGATAACGTTGGTGGTAACTCTAACGCTTCAGCTGATAAAGAGTCTTACGAGATTGGTTTATCATTTGCATTCTAATTTAATTAGAGTCTAAAATATTAAGAGGCCCCTTTTTTAAGGGGCCTTTTTTTTGAAAAAAAGTAATTCCTGAAAAACCAGAAACATTAATTAATTTTAAAGTTTTCAAGTTTTCATTATTAATTCCACCAAGTGCTATTATCTTAGATCCAGTGTATTTTTTCATTAATCTAAATTTATAAATTCCAAGATAATTTTTATTTTTTTTAAAGATTGACGACAAAAATATTGATTTTATACCTTGTTTCTCTTTAATTCTAATTTCTTTAATGGAGTGTGCTGAGCCTAATAGTTCAAATTTTTTCTTTAAATTATAGGATAAATGACTGAAATCTTTATTAAATGAAGGTATATAAACACCATCTAAATTAAGTTTTAATGCAAGTTTTATATTATTAGATAAGTAAAATTTACATCCCTTCTTTTTGCAAAAGTCTTTTAAAATCAAAACTTTTTTTACATCTATTTCAGATTTATAGTTTCTATAAATTATATTAGTGTGTTTATCCTGATATTTAATTAAATTTGTATCGAATACGTTTATAAAGTAATATTTTTCGTATTTATATTTATGCATGAGTCAGTCCAAAAATTAATACAAATTCAAAAGCTTGTAAAATCTAAAGATCCAGATTTAAAAAAGATAACGATTATTGCAATTTCCAAAACATTTAAATTGGAAAAAATTTTACCTTTAATTGAATATGGTCATTTGGATTATGGAGAAAATAAAGTTCAAGAGGCCTTGGATAAATGGAGTGATATTAAAAGTAAAAAACCAGATATCAAATTACATTTAGTCGGCAAATTACAAAGCAATAAAGTTAAATTTGCTGTAAAAATTTTCGATTTTATTCATTCAGTTGACACTAAAAAACTTGCAAAAAAAATTGCTGAAGAAGAATCAAAACTTAAGAAAAAAATTAAAATTTTTATACAAGTGAACATTGGCAATGAGGATCAAAAATCTGGAGTAAACAGAGAAGAATTAGAAGACCTTTTTTTATATTGTAAAAGTTTAAATTTAGATGTTATTGGTTTGATGTGCTTGCCTCCGGCAAATCATGACCCTGACCCATTCTTTAGTGAATTAAATGAACTTAATAAAAAATTTAATTTAACAGAGTTGAGTATGGGAATGTCATCAGATTATCTAAAAGCTATTGAACATTCTTCAACGTTTTTAAGAATTGGATCTGAAATATTCGGTCAGAGAATTTAAATAATTTTAATTTTTGTATTACGATTTATTAATTTAAGTAATATTAAAAAATCATCTTCTTTTATGGCTATACATCCTGCTGTTGGTTTATAATTTTTTGTTAAATGTAAAAAAATACAACTCCCTTTTGCAAGTTCATTTTTCTTATAGTTATAAAGAATTGGAATAAATAAATTGTACTTATAGTCTTTCCTAAACAATTTTTCATGCCTCAAATTCTGTGTAGTTTTAATTAATCTATTATAGTATTTTTTACTTTTAAGATCATTGCACCAACCCATATTTTTTTTTATTTCTATTGATTTTAAATTTGTAAGTGGTTTTTTTAATTTATCTTTTCTAAAAAAAAGAGGTCCTAATTTATAAATTCCCATAGGTGTTTTAAGATCTCCCTCAATTTTTTTCTTTGATATACCTTTTTTACCAACACAACATTTGAATTTAAAGTCATCAACTTTAAGAGTATGTTTGTTTTTTACATAAATTATCATATTGTATTTATATATGAATAATCAAAATTTGCTTATCTATGAATCACAAATACTTTATGAAATACTTATTGAATTATCTGATCATTTAAATTTCAAAGTTGCTCATATATCCAAAAAAGAATTGAATAATTCTAATCTTGAAAAATATAATGATTATTTAATTTTGAGCTTCAAAAAACAATTAAACATATCTAATCAAATATTGTCACTGCAATTTCCTATTAAATTTTCAAAACTTCAAGAGAAAATAAATTTACATTTTTTGAGACAAAAGTTTAATAAACAATCCAAAATAAATATTGGTATGTATTTAATAAATACCAACTCAAGAGAAATTATTTTAGATAAGTTAAAACTAAAATTGACTGAAAAAGAAATTAATACAATACTTTATCTTAATAATAGTGAAAAACCAGTGCGTATTAATGAATTACAAGATAAAGTTTGGGGATATCAGTCAGAACTTGAAACACATACTGTTGAAACACATATTCATAGACTTCGAAAAAAGATTAAAGAAAAATTTAAAGATGATAAATTAATTTTGAGCACTAAGAATGGATATAAAATTATCTAAAAAAAATAAATTTGCGAAAGAACTTTTTTCAAAAAAATATAAACAAAGAGTAGTTAAACCCAAGAAGGGAAAAGGAAGCTTTAAAAGAATTAAAAAAGTTTAGATTCTAGCTCCAATTTGTTGAATAATTTTGGAGGACATATCAGTACCTTTGCCTAAACATTCTTGAGGAGAGAATTCATTGATATAACCATGAAGATATCCGGCAGCAAATAAATCTCCTGCTCCAGTAAGATCAATAATTTTCAAATTTTTTTTAACTTTAATTTCAAAAACTTCACCATTAATAATTGATATAGCTCCCTTTTCACCTCTAGTAATTATTAGATGTTTTTGAATTTCTTTACCAAATGTGATAACTTGATCAAAATTTTTTGCATCAATTAATGAAGTTATCTCTCCCTCATTTGCAAATATAATATCTAATTTATTTTTGACTAAATTTAAAAAATTAGGTTTATGCCTATCTACACAAAATTGATCTGATAAAGACATTGCAGTTTTATTTGAATTTAATATTGCTTTTTCAAAAGCTTTTTGAGGTTCTCCTTCATCCCACAAATAACCTTCTAAGAAAATAATTTCACTTTTTTTCAAATCATTTGAATTTAAATCTTCATTACTTATTTTACCTGCTATTCCTAAGTAAGTGCACATTGTTCTTTCAGAGTCAGGTGTAACCAAAATTAAGCAAGTTCCTGTTGGTAAATTTTCTTTTTTTCTTGAGTATAGATAATTTACATTTTCTTTTATTAATCCTTCTTCATATTTTATACCAAAGTTATCATCAGAAATTTTTCCAATAAATCCAACCTCGTTTCCTAATTGAGATAATGCAACAATAGAGTTTGCAACAGAACCCCCCGAAACAGTTTTTTCTATTTTTAGATTAGTTAATAATTGCTTAAATTCTTTTTCATCAAAAAATAATTTCATCAATCCTTTTGTAAGATTATTATTTTTTATAAAATTTTCATCAACCTTACAAATTACATCTACAATCGCATTCCCTATTCCTAAAATTTTCATCAAGCTTTTTTGGTTTTAACTGGTTTTTTTCTTTTAGGATAACAACTAGTACAAATTTTACAAGTTAATCCATAACAATCTCTAGCTTTGCAAAATTCTCTTCCATAATAAATTATTTGTAAATGAAGTTTGTTCCAATTTCTTTTAGGGAAAAGTCTTTTTAGATCTTTTTCTGTTTGTATTACATTTTTCCCATTAGTAAGGCCCCACCTTTGAGCCAATCTATGAATATGGGTATCTATTGGAAAAGCAGGAAAACCAAATCCTTGAGACATAACCACACTTGCAGTTTTATGACCAACACCAGGTAATTGTTCTAGTTCTTCAAAAGTTTTGGGGACTTTTCCGTTATATTTTTCAATTAATATTTTTGATAAATTATAAATACTTTTTGCTTTAATTCTAAATATTCCAATACGTTTGATTAATTTTTCAATTCTCTTTTTTCCTAATTTTACAAAATGCTCTGGCTTATAATATTTTGGATAAATGTTTTTAGTTACATTATTAACATTTACATCAGTACATTGGGCAGAAAGTAGAACAGATATTAATAAAGTGAATACATTCCTGCTATTCAGAGGAACAATTATATTTGGATAAATTTTGTTGAGAGTATTATTAATTATTTTTGCTCTTTGAATTTCATTCATTATTTGAAATTCATAAGATCTCTCATTGAGTAAAGCCCTGGCTTTTTGTTCATTAACCATTTAGCAGCCGATAGTGCTCCTTCAGAATATAAGGCTCTATCAAATGCCTCATGATTGAGAGTAATTATTTCTTTACCACTTGAAAATTTTACTTCATGTTCTCCTATAACCTCACCTTTTCTAACAGAATTAAAATTTATTTTTTTCCCATATGGAAAATTTTTTTTATTTAAGTACTTTTTTCCTAACAAATTATAAAAATTTTTATTTTTACCAATAGCAATACCCCTTCCCAGCATTAATGCAGTTCCAGAGGGATAATCTTTTTTATGTTTATGATGAGTTTCAAAAACTTTACTTAGAAATTTTTTTCCTAGTGAGCTAGAAGTTATTTCTGTTAAATACATTAAAAGATTAATACCTAAACTCATATTTCCAGCTTTTAAAATTGGTATTTTCTTTGAAAATTTTTTGATTAAATTCTCTTCCTTTTTAGTGAAACCCGTTGTTCCTATTACTACCTTTTTTTTTAATTTTGTTGCAATTTTTAGAACTTGAAATGTACATTTTGGAATTGTGAAATCTATAATAAGTTGTGTGTTTTTAAATATTTGTTCTTCATTACAATTAATTTTTAACCCATTGATTGTTTTATTCATTTTCTTATTTTCGGTTAGAGCAACTAATTTAAAATCTTTATCTTTTTTTACAGATTTTATAAGTTGTTGACCCATACGCCCCAAACAACCTGTAATAGCAACATTTATTTTTTTCATTTCAAAATAAGATATGAAATTATTATAACAGATACAACAATTATAGACCAACCGAATAAATTTTTGATAAGTTGTTTTGGATTTGAATTTGATCTTAAAAAGCTGGGAAGAACGAGAATTAGAACTGCAATTAAAAATAAAGCTGGAATTATTTGGTCTAATTCCATCTTTAATTATTCCAAAAATTTTTTGCTTTTTGGAAAAATTTTTTTATACTTGGATTAGATCTATCATTTTCTATTTTTCTAAATTTTTCTAATAATTCTTTTTGTTCTTTATTTAGTGATATTGGAATTTCTGTTTTGACTTGAACGTAAAGATCACCAAAATCGCCCCTACGCATGAAAGGCATACCTTTTCCTTTAAGTCTAAACTGTTTTCCATTTTGAGTACCTTCGGGTATTTTAATTTTAGCTTTTCCACCATCTATTGTTGGTATTTCAATTGTTGTACCTAAAGCGGCATCAGCCACTGAAATTGGAAATTCAAAAAATAAATTTACATCTGATCTTTTAAAAACTTGATGAGAGTCTACATTTATAAACAAATATAAATCACCACTAGCTCCACCTCTTGTTCCAGCTTCACCCTTTCCAGCGAGTCTTATTCTAGTTCCATCATCTACACCTTTTGGAATTGTTACAGATATTTTTTTTGAAGATTGTTTATTTCCTTGACCGTTACAATCATTACATGGATTAGTAATTTCTTCCCCACTACCAGCACATTGTGGGCATGTTTGTTGAACAGTAAAAAAACCTTGATTTGATCGAACTCTTCCATTTCCACCACAGTATGTGCATCTATCAGGATTATATCCTGGTTTTGATCCATTCCCTTTGCAAGTATTACATTTTTCAGTAGTAGAGAATTGTATATTTTGTTTTTTTCCTGTGTAAGCTTCCTCTAAAGAAATAGATAAATCATATCTTAAATCGGAACCTCTGTTACTGTTCCTTCTGGAACTTTTTCGGCCACCACCAAAGTCCCCAAAAAAATCTTCAAATATATCTGAAAAATCTGCTCCACTAAAACCACCAAAACCACCACGTCCACCTCCACCATTTTCAAAAGCGGCATGACCAAAATTATCATAATTTTCTTTTTTAGATTTATCTGAAAGAACACCATAAGCCTCACTGGCCTCTTTAAACTTGTCTTCAGCAGCTTTATCACCAGGGTTTTTATCAGGATGGTATTTTACAGCCAGCTTTCTGTAAGCAGATTTTAATTCTTGGGGGGTTGCACTTTTGTTAACACCAAGGACATCGTAGTAATCTCTTTTAGCCATTTTAATATGGACAAATAGATGTCAGTTAAGCGCTTTTTTCTTTATTCTCGTCTTTTACTTCTTCAAAGTCCGCATCAACAACATTATCGTCTTTTTTTCCTTTATTATCATTTCCATCATCTTTATCAGACTCAGGTTTCTTATTTTGTTGTGATTTATAAATTGCTTCTCCAAGTTTCATTGATGCTTGAACTAAAGCTTCAGTTTTTTTCTTTATATCTTCAATATTATCAGATTTAAGAGCTTCTTTTAAAGCAGAGGATGAATCTTCGATAGCTTTTTTTTCAGCATCTGAGACTTTAGAACCATGTTCTTTCAAATTCTTTTCAGTGGAATGTATTAAAGTATCTGCTTGATTTCTTACATCTACAGACTCTCTTTTCTTTTTATCAGCTTCCTTGTTAGCCTCTGCATCTTTTACCATTTTCTCAATTTCTTCATCACTTAAACCTCCAGAAGCTTGGATTTGAATTTTTTGCTCTTTTCCAGTACCTTTATCTTTAGCTGATACATTAACTATACCATTTGCATCTATATCGAATGTTACTTCAATTTGTGGCACTCCTCTTGGAGCTGGTGCAATTCCTACTAGCTCAAAATTACCTAACAATTTGTTATCTGTTGCCATCTCTCTTTCACCCTGAAGAACTCTAATGGAAACAGCTGGTTGATTATCTTCAGCTGTTGAAAAAACCTGGCTTTTTTTAGTCGGAATAGTTGTATTTTTCTCGATTAATTTTGTTGAAACCCCACCCAAAGTTTCAATACCTAAAGACAACGGAGTTACATCTAGTAACAACACATCTTTCACATCACCTTGTAGAACACCAGCTTGAATTGCAGCACCCATAGCTACAACTTCATCTGGGTTAACACTTTTATTTGGATCTTTACCGAAGAAATTTTTAACTTCTTCAATAACTTTCGGCATCCTAGTCATACCACCAACCATAACCACTTCATCAATTTCACTTGCTGAAATGCCAGCATCTTTTAAGGCTGTCTTACAAGGCGGCATCGTCTTTGCAATTAAATCCTCAACTAAAGCTTCTAATTTTGCTCTAGTCATTTTTAAATTAATATGTTTTGGACCAGTTTTGTCAGCAGTTATAAACGGTAAATTTATATCTGTTTGCTCTGCTGATGAAAGTTCAATTTTAGCTTTCTCAGCTGCTTCTTTTAATCTTTGTAAAGCTAATTTATCTGATTTTAAATCTATACCATTGTCTTTTTTAAATTCATTAATAAGATACGCAACTATAGCATTGTCAAAATCTTCACCACCTAAAAAAGTATCCCCATTTGTAGATTTAACTTCAAAAACACCATCACCTAATTCAAGAATCGATACATCGAAAGTACCACCACCTAAATCATAAACAGCTATTTTTTTATTTTGTTTTTTATCTAAACCATATGCTAGTGAGGCAGCAGTTGGTTCATTAATTATTCTTAAAACTTCTAATCCTGCAATTTTTCCTGCATCTTTTGTTGCTTGTCTTTGAGCATCATTAAAGTAAGCAGGAACCGTAATTACTGCTTTTGTAACTGCTTGACCTAAATATTTTTCTGCGGTTTCTTTCATTTTTTGTAAAATAAAAGCTGAGATTTGTGAAGGAGAATATTTTTCACCTTTAGCTTCAATCCAAGCATCTCCTTTATCAGAATTAATTATTTTAAAAGGCGCGGCTTCTACATCTTTTTTTACCGTTGGGTCGTCAAAATTTCTTCCAATTAATCTTTTTACTGCAAAAATTGTATTTTCAGGGTTTGTTACAGCTTGTCTTTTTGCTGGTTGGCCAATTAATTTTTCGCTTTCATCAGTAAATGCTACAACTGATGGAGTAGTTCTTGCTCCCTCAGCATTTTCTAAAACCTTAGCTTGTGTTCCTTCCATAATAGCAACACATGAATTTGTTGTTCCTAAGTCTATTCCAATTATCTTACTCATAATATTAATGTCTCTCCTTCGTCATATAGGGTTTAAATGTGAAACTACAAGTTAATCTCATAATTATTTATTTTCTGTATTTTCTTGATTTTCCTTAGTTTTTTCCTCTTTAACTGTAACTTTTTTTGACACTCCTACTAATGAGGGTCTAAGTAATCTTTCTTTTATAGTGAAGCCTTTTTGAATTTCTTGGATTATTGTTCCAGGTTCTTTCGTATCATCTTCTATTTCCATCATTGCTTGATGAAAGTTTGGATCTAATTTTTTGTTAAGGCTATCTATTGGTTTAATATTATTTTTTTCAAATATTGAGATTAGATCTTTTTTTATAATGTCTAAATGTTCTAGGGTTTTTTTCAATGCTTCTGTTTCTTTTAACTTATCGTCACTTTCAAGAACATGTTTTGATCGATCCAAGTTATCAATTAAATTTAATGCTTCTTTAGCAAAACTAAAACCACCATATTCAAAAGCTTCCTCTTTTTCTTTTTCAAATCTTCTTCTTTGATTTTCCATTTCAGCAAAAGTTCTTGCCACTTTATCTTCGAGTTCAGCAATTTTTTCCTCTGGAGTTAGTTCTTTTATTTCTTCTTTGGGTTTTTGATCGGTTTCTTCTTTATTTTCTTCAGCTAAATTTTCCTCAGTTTTTTCAGTTTCATTTGTTGTGTCCTGAATTTGTTCAGCAGAGGGGCTATTTTGGTTTTCTTCTTTTTCCATAGCTACTTATATGGTAAGGATTTTGCTAATTTCTAGATGTCTAAAGAAAAAATTAATAAATTGCTAATTGGGACTAATAACAAGGGAAAATTACTTGAAATTAAGAATTTATTACCAAAAAATATCAAAATTTATTCTACATCAAGTTTTAATCTTAAGAGTCCAGTTGAGAATGGCAAAACATTTAAGCAAAACTCATTAATTAAATCAAAATACTTTTCAAAAAAAACAGGATTGATATGTATGGCTGATGACTCAGGTTTGGAAATAGATTTTTTGGATAAAAATCCTGGAGTTTATTCTGCAAGGTGGGGAGGAAGACATGGAGACTTTAACAAGGCAATAAAAAAAGTCTATAGGGAGTTAAATAAAAAAGATAAAAATTGGAAAAATAAAAAAATTAGAGCCAGATTTATTTGTGCTCTTTCTATTTCATATTTAAATAAAAAAATTGCATGTGTATTGGGAAAAATAGAGGGTTATATCTCAAATGAACCAAGAGGTAAGAATGGATTTGGATATGATCCAATTTTTATTCCTTTAAAAAAAAGAAAAACTTTTGGAGAAATGAAGCCATCTCAAAAATACAAGATGGATCATAGATACCAAGCTTTTAAAAAAATCAAAAAATTTCTCTGATTTCACCATCTTTTATTTCATATAAATTTAATCTATGATATATTTTATTATCTTTGATATCAAATACACCAATCTTACCTTTAAATGAGTTTTCTTTTTTAAAAAGTTCATTAGTTTCTGAAAGATTCATTTTTAAAGATAAATAATATATCAATCCAACAAGGTCATAACTTAATAAAGATAAATGATTTGGAACTTCATTGTACTTTTCAAAAAACTTCTTATTAAAATTTTCTAAATTTTTTTTATTTATTGAAGGATAATATAGTGGTTGTAAAGTTTTCTCATTTAATAAGCTTTCATCAAACCATTGATTAAATGTAATAAAGAATTTATCTTTAGGAGAGACATCGGTGTATAAAAGAGAAGTAATCACACTTTTTAAACTTTCATCGAAATCAGAAATTATTACAGCGTCGAATTTTACCTTACCAATTGTGTATCTTTTTTTTAATTTTTCTATTCTTCTTTTTTTAACATCATCGCTCATGTCTGATTTTTCAACTCTTGTAATTTCATCAATTAAGTTTTGTTTCCTAATTTTATAATTTGTTATATCTTCGATTTGTTTAGTTAGTTTTGTTGGTTCAGTATCGTATATATGATGTTTAAAAATTTTTATTTTAGATTGTTTTATTGCTTTTTTTATCTCTAATTTATAACTAAGGTCAGGTGTTAAAAAAATTGTTTTTTGAATTTCGCTCAATTCAATAAATTTTTTAATTGCGTTTACTTGTGAAACTGAATTGACGCCACTACTAATTACATTATTTGGAATGTTTTCTGTTTTATTTGTTAATGATAAAAAAATTATATCTTCTATTTCATGCAAATAAGAAAGATTTTTAAAAAAAACTGGACCAATGATTATTTTAACTCCAATTTTTTTTAATTCCCTGGCTGATTGAAGAGTTTTATTGGGGTCTAATCCCGTATCTTTTGGATAAATTTCTATTTTATCTGTGCCTATATCATCTAATGCCATTCTAGTAGATTTTATTAATAGTTTACCCAACTTGCTATTTTCACCTGTCATTGGAACTAAAAGACCTATTTTAATTTTTTCTTCTTTCGCTATTCCATAAGAACTCCCAAATAGAATTATACTTGTAACTAGAATTATTTTTATAATTTTAAACATTTAATGATGTTATATTATCTAAATTAAAAATATGGTTGTAAATTATAAATCACCTACCAAAGATATTAAAAAAGGCTTATATTTAGTATCAACACCCATTGGTAATTTACAAGATATAACATTTAGAGCTATAGAGACTTTAAAAAAATCTGACTATATCCTTTGTGAAGATACTAGGGTTTCTAAAAATTTACTTAATAAATATGAAATCAAAGCAAAGTTAATTTCCAATCATAAGTTTAATGAAAAAAAAAATATATCAAAAATTATCAATTTATTAAAAGAAGATACAATTATATCGTTAATTTCCGATGCAGGAACTCCAGGTATTTCTGACCCAGGAGCAATATTAGTCAAGGAATGTATAAGAAATAATATTAATATAATGCCTATCCCTGGGGCATCTGCAGTTCCAACGGCTTTGTCAATAAGTGGTTTTTCTGAAAAATTTTTTTTCTATGGTTTTTTTCCTGAAAAAAAAAATGAGATAATAAGAGATTTAGAAATATTATCAAATTTAAATTTTTCATTAATTTTTTTTATTTCTGCAAAAAAATTAAATAAAAATATCTCAATTATTAAAAAAAGTTTTTCAGGAAGAAGAATAATCATTTGTAGAGAAATGACCAAATTTTATGAAGAATTTATAAGATTGGAAATTGATGAATTAGAAACTTTTGAAAATGATTTAAAAGGTGAATTAACAATCGTTATTTCTGAAAAAAATGATAAAAAAAACTCACAAGAATTAAGTGAATCAGATAAAAGAAATATTAAAAAGATGATAAATAAATTAAGTATAAAAGAAATCACAAATTTTTTAAATCAAGGTAAAAAAATTTCTAAAAAGTCAATTTATAATTATTGTTTAAAATTAAAAAATGAAATCTAAAACAATAATATTGCTTCTAATTTGTTTTTTTTTAACAGGATGTTTCGGTGTTTCATCCACAGGAATTTTTGGGACAGGTGTTAGTGTTGCTACTGATCCAAGATCTATAGGAACTCAAATAGATGACTCTATTATGCAAAAAAATTTAAGTGCAAGAATTTTGTTAATTGATAAAAATTATTTTTTATCAGTCAAAACCAAAGTTATAGATGGTAGGATTTTTATCACTGGAAAAGTTGAAGATCCTGAGGAAAAACTTAAATTAACTAAATTGGCCTGGGAAACGCAAGGTGTAAGATCAGTCAAAAATGATTTAAAGATTAAAGAAAAATTTAATATAAAACAATCTGCCAAAGATTTATTAATCACTTCTCAACTGAGATCAGCTCTAATATTTAATGATAAAATTAAAGCAACAAATTACCAAATTGATACTTATAAAAGAAAAATATACATTTATGGTATTGCAATGAATTCAGAGGAAAAAAATCTTGTAGTTCAAGAAGCTAAAGAAATTTTAGATGTAGAAAATGTTATAGCGAGTATATTGTTAGTTGAAGATTTAAGAATTAAAAAAAATTAGCTTATTTTTTATAATCAATCACATCTGCTGAATATGCAGCAATTGATGCTAAATTTATTATTTCTGATGTTGAAGATCTTAAAGGAGCTATTTCAATTGGTAAGCCTAAACCAATTAATAATGGTCCAATTACCTTAGCCCTACTCATCGATTTGATCATTTTATATGAAATAGCAGCACTATGTTGACTAGGCATGATCAAAACATTTGAATTACCAACAATTTCAGAAAATGGATAAAGTTCTTTATACATTTCCTCTAAAGCTACATCTGGTTGCATTTCACCATCAAATTTAAAATCGACCTTGTCTGCTTTTAAAATATTAACAGCATCACTAAGTCTTTTTGTTCTATCAGTAGCTGGTTCTCCAAAAGTTGAGTGAGATAAGAAAGCAATTTTAGGATCAAAACCAAATAGTTTTGCAACTCTTGCAGCTGATTTTGCCATTTCAGCTAACTGTTTTGCATCTGGGTATTCTATGACAGATGTATCACAAATAAAGATTGTTTTACCTCTATTTACAACTAAATTTAATCCAAACATTATTTCCCCAGGTCTTGGATCAACAACTTTAATTATTTTTTCAAGTGAAGATGAATATCTTCTTGTGTTCCCAGTTACCATTGCATCTGCATCCTGACATGCCACCATGCATGATGCCCAAATAACCCTGTCGTTTCTAATTAGCCTATCACAATCCCACTCGAGCATTCCTTTTTCTCTTTGGAGTTTTTTAAACAAATATTTTACGTATTTTTCTCTTTTAGATTTGTCTTTTGAGTTCACAATTTCAATATCAAAATTTTCATTATAACCAATTTTTTTAATTTGATCTTTGATTAGCTCTTCTTTTCCTACTAATATGGGGATTCCTAATTCAGAGTTTTTAAATGCTATGGCAGCTTTGAGTGTTTTTTCATCTTCACCATCAGCGAAAACAACTTTCTTTTGTTTTTTCTTTATATAACTATTTACACCTTGCATGATAGTAACTGTTGGATCTAATCTTTGTTTTAATTGATCTTTATAAGTATCATAATTATTGATTTTTTTTCTTGCCACTCCAGTATCAATGGCGGCTTTAGCTACAGCAGCAGGTATTACACTTATTAATCTTGGATCAAATGTTGATGGAATTATATAGTCTTTTCCATAGTGAGGTCTTTCACCTCCCATAGCAGCAATGACTTCATCAGGTACATCTTCTTTAGCCAATTTTGCAATTGCATGTGCAGCTGCAATTTTCATCTCCTCATTAATTGTTTTTGATCGAACATCTAATGCACCTCTAAATATATAAGGAAAACCTATCAAGTTATTTACTTGATTTGGATAATCTGACCTCCCAGTTGCTATAATTGCATCATCTCTAACTTCTTCAATTTCTTCGGGTGTAATTTCTGGGTCAGGATTTGCACAAGCGAATATAATTGGATTTTTTGCCATTTTTTTTACCATACTTTTTGTTAAAGCACCTTTTGCTGATAAACCTAAAAAAACATCTGCGTTAGCAATAGCATCATCTAAAGTTCTATCTTTTGTTTCAATTGCATGACTTGATTTCCATTGATTTAAATTATCTCGACCTCTAAAAATTACTCCTTTTCTGTCTACCATAGTGATATTTTTTTGAGGTACACCAGTTTTTTTGAACAAATTTGCACATGCCATAGCTGATGCCCCAGCACCATTGACAACTACTTTAACTTCATCAATTTTTTTTTTACTTATATCTAAAGCATTAATTAGTGCCGCAGTTGTGATAATTGCTGTACCATGTTGATCATCGTGAAAGACTGGTATATCTAATATTTCTCTTAGCTTTTCTTCAATTATAAAACAATCTGGAGCTGCGATATCTTCAAGATTTATACCTCCAAAACTTGGTGCAAAATTTTTTATACTATTAATAATTTCATTTGGATCTGATGAATCTATTTCAAGATCAATGGAGTCTATATCTGCAAATCTTTTAAATAAAACGGCTTTTCCTTCCATAACTGGTTTTGAGGCTAAGGCACCTAAGTTACCCATTCCTAAAATTGCTGAACCATTACTAATTACTGCAACTAAATTTCCTTTACTCGTATAATCAAATGCAGCCTCTGGATTTTCACTGATTGCTCTTACCGGAGCGGCTACACCTGGAGAATAGGCTAAAGCAAGATCTCTTTTTGTTGTCATATTTTTAGAAGATGAAATTTCAATCTTGCCAGGTTTTTTATGACTATGAAATTCTAACGCTTCTTTATCAGTATAATGATCAACTTTTGTTTTTTTCATTTATGTTAATTAGGTGTACAAATGGGGTAAAATTAAGACTAATATGATTTATGAACTTAATTAAGTCAACAGGCACTTTTGGATTTTATACCATAATCAGCAGAATACTTGGTTATTTGAGAGATATTTTAATAGCAATATTTCTTGGCACTAGTTCGATAGCAGATGCATTCTTTGTTGCTTTTAGAATTCCAAATACTTTTAGAAGATTATTTGCAGAGGGGACTTTTAATGCAGCATTTGTCCCGAGCTATACATCTGAATTAAGTAAAGGAAAATCAAGATCTAAGAAATTTGGAGATCAAATATTTAATTTATTATTTCTTGGTTTGCTATTTTTTATATTAATTGTGGAAATTTTTATGCCAGCATTTGTTGGCTTGATTGCTCCAGGATTTGTGGATGATGCACAAAAAATAGAACTTGCAATTAACTTAACGAGAATAATGTTCCCTTTTTTGATGTTTATATGTTTGGCTTCTTTCTTTTCAGCTATTCTAAATTCACATAATAAATTTGCTGCTGCTTCTGCAGCACCTATTATTCTAAATATAATTTTAATTGGAATTTTACTTTTTGGTAGGTCATTAGGTGATGAAATTGTTTTTTATCTCTCATATGGAGTTTCTATAGCGGGACTTTTACAATTAATTTTTTTATATCAATTTGTTAAAAAATTTTACTCAGTAGAATTAAATTTCAAAATTAAAATAACTAATACTGTAAAAATATTCTTTAAAAAACTTTTACCAAGTATATTTTCATCTGGAGTAACCCAAATAAATATACTTGTTGGAACAATTATTGCCTCTTTTCAAGCTAGCGCAGTATCGTATCTTTATTATGCAGATAGAATTTATCAAATAAATTTAGCTATTGCTGGTATTGCTATAGGAGTTGTTATTTTACCACAGCTATCAAAATATGTTCAATCCAAGAAAAAAGAGAAAATTACATTAATACAGAACAAAGCTCTAGAATTGAGTATGTTTTTAAGTTTACCAGCTACTATAGCTTTATTAGTTGGTTCAGAAGAAATTATTTCAGCTTTATTTGGGTATGGTTCATTTGATATGGAGTCAGTTACTAATTCAGCTAAAGCACTTTACTTTTTTTCCTTAGGCTTACCAGCTTTTGCTTTAATTAAAGTTTTTTCAAGTTTTTTCTTTGCAAATCATGATACCAAAACTCCTTTTTATATTTCATTAATTTCTGTAATTTTGAATATTTTCATAAGTGTTTATTATTTTAAAGAAATTGGTTTTATAATTATACCTATAGCAACATCTATATCATCATGGTTTAATTCAATAGTTTTGTTTATCTTTTTAAAAAAAGAAAAATTATTTAGATTTAATCAATTTTTTTTAATCAAATTTATTAAGATTTCTATTGCATCAATAATAATGGGATTTATTTTTAGATATGTAATTTTATTTTTTGAAAATCAATTATCTTATTCTTATGATTTAAAATTATTTTACTTGATTTTATCAGTTATATTAGGCCTTATGGCATATTTGTTATTAGCGTTTTTTATCAGAGCTTTTAATTCCAAAGATCTTAAATTAAAGTATTGATATGAGTAAAAAAATATTTTCAGGCGTCCAACCAACAGGTAATCTTCATCTAGGTAATTATTTAGGTGCAATCAAAAACTTTGTTGAGTTAAATGATAATAACGAAAATGAATGTATATTTTGTGTGGTTGATCTGCATGCTATAACAGTAAAACAAAATCCCAGAGAACTTAAAGATAATATACGTGAGACGGTAGCGACTTTTATTGCTAGCGGCATTGATCCTAAAAAAAGTATTATTTTCAATCAATCAAAAGTGAAGGCCCATTCCGAGGCAGCTTGGATCCTTAGTTGTACGGCAAGAACTGGCTGGTTAAATAGAATGACTCAGTTTAAAGAAAAAGCTGGAAAGGATAAAGAAAAAGCAAGCGTTGGTTTGTATTCATATCCAGTCTTAATGGCTGCAGATATATTACTATATGACTCAACACATGTTCCAGTAGGCGATGATCAAAAACAACATTTGGAACTTTGTAGAGATATTGCTCAAAAATTTAATAATGATTTCAATGTAGATAATTTTTTCATAGTTCCAGAGCCTCTTATCCAAAAAGAATTTTCTAGAATAATGAGTTTAAAAGATGGCACAAAAAAAATGAGTAAGTCAGAATTATCAGATTTGAGTAGAATAAATTTAACTGATGATGCAGATCTGATAATTAATAAAATAAAAAAAGCTAAAACTGACCCATTACCTATGCCATCTAATTTAGAGGAATTAGAAAAAAGACCAGAAGCAAAAAATTTAATAGGTATACACTCAAGCTTGACAGGAATAAATTTAGAAAAATTAATTAATGAATTTTCTGGAAAAAACTTTTCAGATTTTAAAGAAAATTTATCACAAGTTCTAGTTGACAAAATTTTACCAATATCAAAAGAAATAAAAAAATTATTAAATGATAAAACCTTTTTAGATAAGATTCTGACTGACGGTTATGAAAAAGCAGATAAAGCCGCATCTAAAAAGATAAAAAAAATTCACGAAATTGTCGGTTTTTGATATAATTATTTCAAGTTTAAATTTTTAAATTATTGACTATATATAAATTATGTTTGTTCAGACAGAAGTTACACCTAATCCAAATTCCTTAAAATTTTTACCTGGTAAGATTGTATCAAACTATGGATCTTTTGAGGTGACAAAAAAAGAAGAAACAAACAATGAATTAATAAGAAATTTACTTTCTATTAATGGTGTTGAAGGTATTTTTTTAGGAAAAGATTTTATCTCAATAAATAAATACGATCATATTTTGTGGGATGACATTAAACACATAGTTATTTCCCTAATTAATGATTTTTATTCAACTGGAAAAGAGTGTGTAATCGAAAAAAATTTAAATGAAAATTTTGAAAATTTAAAAGATATAGAAAAACAAATCGTTAAAATATTAGAGGAAAAAATCAGGCCTGCGGTTGCAAGAGATGGTGGAGATATAAAGTTTAAAGAATTTAAAGATGGTGTAGTTAAGGTTCAATTACAGGGTAGTTGTTCCGGATGCCCTAGTTCGACAATGACGTTAAAACAAGGTGTTCAAAATTTATTATGTCATTATATACCAGAGGTCAAACAAGTCGAGGCAATTTAAAATATGTATAAAAAAAATTTCATAAAAAAAGTAAAAGTATTAAAGTATTTCGATCAAAGACAAATAGGAGCACTCCCTAGAATTTTTATATCTTCATTGATTGTGATTTCCTTTTTTTATTCCATGCCTTTAATTATAAATTTTGCAAATGATAATAATGCTATTCAAAATAACTCTAAAGCTATTTTAGCTTATACTTTGAATAATGGATCTGGTGATAATGAGAGTGATAATAGAATATTAAATGAGAGTGATTTATTAGTTGATATTTTTAGTCTTAACGATTTAGAGACAGATACAGTAAGATTAAATGCATCTACTATTAAACAACTTTTTGAGGATACAAAATATACTCTGCAAGATGTAAGAAAGACAAAATTAGTTAAACCGGTTGCATTGACACTTTTACCGAATGAAATAAAAATGATAGAAAGTACATCGAAGAGAAAAGAATTTTTTATTCAAATAGTTTTACCTTTAATTTTAAAAGAAAATAATAATATAAAAATAGATAGAAAAAGACTTTTTAGTATTATCAATAAAAGTAATAATTCAGATTTAGAAAAAAAATGGCTTGATAAGAAATACAAACAATACGGAGTTCCCTCAAAAGATTTATCAATATTAAAAATTAGAATGGATGAAATACCAGTATCTCTTGCTTTAGCCCAAGCAGCTAAAGAAACAGGCTGGGGCACCTCAAGGTTTGCTCAAGAGGGTAATGCATTATTTGGACAATGGACATGGTCAGGTGAAGGCTTGAAACCAAAAGATGCTGAAAAAGATCAAGGACACAAGGTAATGAAATTTAATGTTCTACAAGCATCTGTTAGAGCTTATCAAAGAAATTTAAACACTCATTCATCATATAAAGATTTTAGGCAGGAAAGAGCCAAGTTAAGAGATAAAGGTCAACCTTTAGACAGCATTGTTCTTTCTCAATTTTTAAATAAATATGCTGAAACTGGAAATCAGTATGTTGAGGTATTACAAAAAATTATAAAACAAAATAACCTTAAGGATTTTGATGATGCAAAATTACTACCTTCAAGTATCGAGCTTGAGAGTTTAATTTAGTCTTTTGCCACAATAAATTGTGTACCAAACCAACGCCATTTACCATTGTCATTTAGTGAACAATTAATTCTACCCCTTCTTGGTAGGAAGGGTTTTTTAAAGTCTACTATAAGTTTATTCTCCTCGAATTTTAAATTTGATTTCTTCCATTCTCCTCCATCATTTGAATAGCAATTAATATTTTTAATATTTTTTTGTTCATCAAAAAATTCAACAATAAGTTTTGGAGGGTTGTCTTTCTTCTTTATTTTTTTTTCTTCTGGTTTTAGTGATCTATATTCTAGTGGATGATAGTTGATTAAAGATTTAAATCTTTTTAGTTCTCCATATTTTTCGTTAATTGGAAATCTGGGTAATTCAAATTTATCTTTGTTTACATCTATTATTCCTGAGTGTTGACCAAAAGCGATTTCAAAATTTTTTGAAATATAATTCTTCATAAAAAGCGAGTATTCACCGAATGGATATGAAAATATTGAGGGCACGTAACCTAATTCTTTTTTAAAAATTTTTGTTGCAGTTTCAATATCTTCAATAAATTCATTTTCAGACATATCAATTAGATATTCATGGGTATGAGAATGATGACCAATAAAACCTATTTTGGATTTTTGAATTTCTTTAATTTCATCCCATGTCATATATCCATTTTTTCCAACAGGTTCTGTAGATACAAAAAGAATAAAAGGAATTTTATTCTTCTTCAAATATGGCCATGCTTCATTATAAAATGATTTGAACCCATCATCAATTGTGATTAGAATTTTTTTTTCTTTTTTAGGTATTTTAAATTCTTTTAAAAAAATGTCTGGGTGGTAAAATTCATAACCCAGATTTTTTATTTGTTCCATTTGTTGGGAAAAAACCTCCATTCTTATATTAGTAGAAGGATATTTGTTTTCATTAAATCTATGATACATTATAGACAAAACACCACTATCATTTGAAAAATATTTACTATTTTCTTCTTGTGAATTAGAATTGTTCGATATTAATAATTGTATAATGAGTGCACTAATAATTGACGCTGCTAAGAATAAAGTTTTTTTTATGATCATTAACGGTAATAATAATTATAATATTGCTTATGAAAACAGTAAAAATAATTATGAAAAATTAGCTCTTCTTATCTCTGATTTTTTAAGATCTAAAAGTTTAGATTTGAGCGAAATTTCACAAATCTACGTTAATAGAGGTCCAGGGAGTTTTGCGGGTATTAGAAATTCCTTAGCTGTTGTTAAAGCTATGCATTTAGTGAACAAAACTGATTATTATTGTTTTAGTTTTAGTGATTTTTTAGATGAAAATGAGGTTAAATATGAGAAAATTCCAAGTCTTTGTAAAAAATTTAAAATTAAAAAAAATTTGATTAATCCTATTTATTTGAGTTAAAATTAATTATGTCTGAAACTATTGAACAAAAATGCTTATCAAAAGGAGTGAAGTTAACAGAGCAAAGAAGAATTATTGCTAAAGTCATGTCAGAGTCTTCGGATCATCCTGATGTAGATGAGCTTTACAAAAGAGTATCTAAAATCGATCCTAAAATTAGTATAGCAACTGTTTATAGGACAGTTAAATTGTTTGAAGAAACAGGTATACTAACTAAACATGAATTTAAAGGTGGCAAGGCAAGATACGAGGAATTAAATGAAGGACACCATGACCATTTAATTGATGTAAAAACTGGAGAAATAATAGAGTTTGTTGATGATGAGATTGAAAAATTACAAAAAAAAGTTGCTGAAAAATATGGGTATAAATTAGTCGATCATAAACTTGAATTATATGGTGTCAAAGTAAATTCAAAAGATGAGTAGAAAGATATTTATTAGGTCATTTGGTTGCCAAATGAATGAATATGACTCTAATCGTATTTTGGATACTGTAAAAAAAATTGGATTTATCAAAACCGAAAACCTGCAAGACTCAAACTGTTACTTGTTAAATACTTGTCATATAAGAGATAAAGCAAAAGAAAAGGTTT
>CACMXS010000007.1 GCA_902617715.1 uncultured Pelagibacteraceae bacterium
ATACCACTTAATACAATAATAAATAAACCTAAGAAAGTCCAATTATCAGGGAAATCACTAAAAAAATAATGACCTATAATTATGTTTGTAATGATCTCAAAGTAACTAAACGGGGCTAATTTAGAGGCATCAGCGTATTTGAGAGACAATATTAAGAATAAATGCCCTATACAAGCAAATATACCTATGGCAGCCATCATAGACCACTGATTTAAGGTTGGTTTTACCCACACAAATGGCATTACAATAGATATGATTACGGCCCCTACCACACCAGTTAATAATAAAGTAAGCAGAGGATTATCCGAGGTACTTAATTTACGAGTAATGATCAAATAAAACCCATACATTACACCTGTTCCAAGGGCAGCTATACTTGCTAAGTTAATCTCAACAAAACCAGGTCTTATTACTACTAAAGAACCTATAAAACCTATAATTACTGCAGACCATCTTCTAAAACCTACCTTCTCACCTAAAAAAACTGGAGAAAAAGCAGTAACAATTAAAGGTGCAACAAATGCTAAAGTTAATGCTTTAGCCAAAGAGATTACCGAGATTGCGTAAAAGAAACACATATTAGCAGTTAAAAGAATTAAACCTCTTATAAATTGTAATTTTGGTTTGTCGGTCCAAACAAGATTTTTTCGAAAAAATAAAAACATAATAGGAAAAGTGAATGCAACAGTAAAAAAATATCTTGCCCATGTAATTTGCAACACTGGAAGGTCTGCACTTAAGTATTTTGCAAAACCATCCATTATTGGAAGCATAACCCAAGCTAAAAGATTAAATGTTATGGCCTTCATAAATATGAAGGATATAGATTAATTAAAGTATTTTAAAGCAAAGAATACAACAATAGGTATTGTTATAAAGGACATTAAGGTTGATACAACAATAGTACTAGCAACACTATCAACTATCTTTTTAGGTGAATATATTGATGCCACAAGATAATTTAAAACAGCACTAGGCATTGAACACTGAATTAACAAAACACCTGCAGCAAATCCTTCTAAATTGAAATACAAGATTAATAAATATCCAATTATTGGCCCAACAATAACTCTTCCGATAGAAGAAAATATAGCTTTATTAAGAGAAAAAACCTTGAGTCTTGTTAATGCAATGCCTAAAGACATCAAAATAAGAAATATTGTTGCATACATTAATAAGAAAGTAGTGTTTTCAACAAAACCTGGAAGTTCAAAATCATAATAAAGTAAAATTATTGAAATTATTATTGCATAGAAAGGAGGACTTTTTATTATTACATCTAAACTAAATCTTCTGTCAGCTAAGAATATACCTAATGTAAAATGGCATAAAATAATCAGAGCAGATATCGCTGCTGAAACGCCTAATCCTTGAGATCCATACGCAAACAAACATATTGGTAAACCCATATTACCGGTATTAGGCATTGTTAACGGTGGAAGTTCTCTTATAATATCTTTGGTATTTAGAAGATATAATATTATTGTTCCAATAATCATAAAACCTAAAATAGCAATGGCATAATACCAAAAATAATTTAAGAAAATATTAAATGAAATATTTACTGGATTTAAGGCATATATTATCATTGCAGGTGTACCTACATTTGCAGCAAAATTTGTAATGAAAGTTGTATCAATTTTTGGATTTTTTTTTCCAAGATAATAACCAATGCCAACTACAAAAAATACCGGAAATAGAACCTCAAAAAGTTTTATATAAATATCCATTAATTAAAAAAGATTATAGTTTTTGCCAGTGCTTATGTTTATGAAATATTCGGTAATACGTTTTTCATTAAAAAGTTTAAAATATTTCTTTTTACCATTCATGGCTATTTTTTTTCTAGCTTTATCATTCTTAGAATAAAATTTTACTTTATCAGCCAAATCATTAATACTAGTGTAAAAAACTATTTCATTTTTATTAAAAAAATGATGCATTTGGACTTTTTTATCGATAAATGTTAATAAACCATTACCCATTAATGATGCTATTCTATTGCTAGAATAATATTTCGTTGGTTTTCCCCTACTTAAATTTAAACCCATTTTTGAGTTAATTAGTGATCTAAAAAAATTATCACCCCATATAGGTTGTTTATTAGCAAATCCGTAAAAATCATATTTAACACTTGGTATTTTCTTTACTAAATTATTTAAAAAAACAATCCTATCATCTTCTGTGCCTTCTTTGAGTGTTGCTCTGTTGACGCCATGACTCATTGCATAAAATAAATCTTTTTGTGGTCTTAATTTATAAACATCAAAAAACTCAATATTTCTATCAACTGGAACAAAGAAAAAATGAATATTATCAATATTTTTTTTTTGTTTAATTAATTCATTTGGATGAGTTGTTAGAAAAGTATGATCAACTAAATTTGAATATTTTTTAATATTTTCAATATTATTTCTAGAATATTCTAAACTTGGCATCACTGGATCTTCATTCCATTGGGATATGATTAAATTTCTATTTATGGATTTAAGTGTATCAATAGTTTCAGGATCTATATTTTTTGTATGTCCAAAAAATAAAAAATCTGGATTATAATTTCTGAAGGATTCAATTAAATATTTTTGAAAAGAGTTCTTATTAGAAAAAAAGTTTAATGACTTATTGTTTTTAAGATAATCTCTGTCGCTAAGTTCTAAAACATCATGTCCATTTCTTATAAAACCATTAGAAAATTTTTTACCTAAAGAAATATTATAAAGTCTATGATTCAGTTTTTGGCCTTGATTGTATATATTTATAATTTTAAGTTTATTTTTGATAAAATTAAAATTACTATAAGGTAAAGCTTCTTGTCTAACTTTATCAATTATTTTTGTATTTTCATGAATAGTATGATCAACATTTTGATATGATCTTTTTTGTATTAAATTTCTGTCTTTTTTATTTTTAATTAAATATCTAATCGATCTATAAAGATTATCTATATCTAAATTTTTTAATATAATTGCTTCGCTAGTAGTTTCTACTAACCCTCCCCTATTTGAAATTATTGTTGCACAACCACGTGACGTAGACTCTAGAGCTGTTCTTCCAAATGGTTCTTCCCATTTTGAAGGAACGACAGAGATAGAAGTTTTATCTAATAGATCTAAAACTTTTTTATGGCTCAAAAAACCTAATTCATAATGATTTTTATGATTAATAAAAATTTTTCTTCTATCTTCATCTCCAACAGAAAATGCTTTCCATTTAGGGAACTCATTTAAAATTTTTATAATTGATTTTGCATACAAATCATATCCTTTTGATTCATTTAATTTCCCAATAAATGTAATATAATCTTTTTTTTTGGAAATTTTTTTTTTGGCATCAACACTTGGATAGATAACTTCCGTTTTAGTTTTTAATTTATCGTCTATATCATGAAAAAATCTTTTTTGAGTCCATTCACTTACAAAAATTATTTTTTCAACATTTGATATAATATCAAGCCTTTGTTTTATTGACTTAGATCCATTCATTGATAAAGGATCATTATGGAAATACATAATATATCTAGAGTTAATATTTCTGATTAATTCATCAAGTATAAGTGGTCTATTATGAATTTCTATAATGTCATAATTTATATTTTTAAATTTTTTTATTAATTTAGATGTGTACTCTTTAGTTGCACTTTTTAGTTTTGATTTAATGTTTTTAAGATCAATATTAATATAGTTTCTAGTTAAAAAATCCTTATCTTTAGTGTGACCATAAATATGATTTGAAGATCGAAATTTTGATTTTTTATAAAATTCAGAAACCCATAGTGAAGCTGCGGATGCTTTACTAAATGTATAGTTTTCTTTATAAGGTAAGACTGTAGCTATCTTAATATTTTTTTTTATCAAAGCCATTTATTAGATCAATTCTTTTTACTCTATCTTTTTTAAGTTTATATTCATAAGAAAGTGCTTTTGATTTATTTTTAAAACTTCTTTTATAAACAAGCTCCCATTTATAACCTTTTGTTGCTTTAGCTCCTTTGTTAGAATTATGTTTGGCTAACCTACTTTTTATATTATTTGTAAAACCAACATAAGACTTATTTTTAAATCCTTTTATGGTTTTTATAAGGTAAACATGAAAAAGCATGTTAATAGACTAGTGTTTTGGCGGTCCCTAGGGGAATCGAACCCCTCTTTCGAGGATGAAAACCACGTGTCCTAACCGATAGACGAAGGGACCGAAATGCTGCTTTTTATTGCAAAAAATCTTATTTATCAAGTCTTTATAATTTGAATTATTCATATTATTTGTCTAGTTTTTATTATTTTTTTTAATCCTGTAGATTTATGGGTAATTAAAGTTTCAGAAGTAAATTCATTTTCATTTATCTCAATACCTGAAACTAAATCTCCTGAAGTAACACCAGTAGCACAAAATATTGAGTCCCCAGAAACAATCTCGTTTATCTGATATTTTTTGTTTAAATCTCTAATACCCATAGATTTTGCACGTTCTATATCTTTTTTAGTTTGAAATAAAAATTTACACTGAAAACTGCAACCAAAAGCATCAAGTGCTGATGCTGCTAACACTCCCTCTGGTCCTCCTCCGATCCCTAAAAAAATATCAACTGAGTATTTTGGATCTGTAACCAAAAGTGCACCAGATATATCACCATCAGAAATAAGCTTCAGTTTTACTTCTAGCTTTTTTAGTTCTTCAATAATTTCTTTATGTCTTGGTCTATCCAATATACAGGCAGTTAATTCATTAGGCTTTTTATTCTTAAATTCCGCTAAATTATATATATTTTTTTTTGTAGAAAAGTCTAAATCTACAACATTAGGTTCAATAAAATTTACAGAAATTTTATTCATATAAGTTTCTGGTGCCTTAAATAAATGAGATTTATTTGATACAGCTATTACGGCTAAAGCTCCCGGTAAATTGTTTGCAGCAAAATTGGTACCTTCCAAAGGATCAACAGCAATGTCTAATTCAGGACCAATATTTGTCCCAACTTTTTCCCCTATATAAAGCATTGGCGCTTCATCAAGTTCACCTTCACCTATAACAACTTCTCCTTTTATATCAATCTTATTAAGTTCATTTCTCATTGAGTCAACAGCTGCTTTATCAGCCGCAATTTTGTCTTTTTTACCAATATGATAATAAGAAGACAAAGCTGCTCTAGATGAAATATTAAGAAACAAATCCTCAAATTCTTTTTTTAATATCATTATTTAATTGTTTCAATTGAAACATTTTTTTTTAATTTATTTTCGAATTCCCTCAATCTTTTCCAAACAGAAATTAATTCTACAATTATTGGCCAACTTCTTACTAAATATTGAAGTGATGTTTCAACTCTACCAAAAGCCCTTATAATTTGTTGAACAAAGCCTAATGTGATTGCACCTGTTACAATAGTAGGAGCTAAAGCTAGATAAGGAACTATAACCATTCCTTGTAAATAACTCCATTTAACAGCATTAAAATAAAGGTAATGAAAATACATTTTATAATGGATTTTTCTAACTCCACCGTAAAGATCTGTAATTTTTTTTGGCTGCGCGCTTTCTTTAAAATCTTCACCTAATACCAACTCCTTTCTATAAGCGGCTTCTTCTTTTTGAATGTCATATTCAATTCCTGGAAGTTTGATACCAACACTTGCTAATAATATTGTTCCACCTAATGCCGAAACAATAGCCACCCATACCAAAGCATGTTCTACTTCGCCTATCCATGGAAGAATTGTGATACTTTTAGATAAACCCCATAATATTGGTGTGAAAGCTATTAGGGTCATCAAACTTCTTAACAATTCAGCTCCAAGACTTTCCATAATTCTAGCAAATTTTAATGTATCTTCTTGAACTCTTTGTGAAGCACCTTCTATTGAGGAAGCATCGTCCCATTTATCGTGATAAAAATCTGCCATAGCAGTTCTCCATCTAAAGGTCCAATGACTTGTAAAATAATCGCTAAAAATAACAACTAGAATATAAACTGCAGCTATTTTTGCAAATGTGAAAAGATATGCAATAAATTCTTTTTCTGTAACAGAATTAGGTTCAGTTAATGCTTTTTGAAGGGTATCGTAGAATTCACCAAACCATTCATTTATTCTAACATCAAGTTGAACTTGATACCATGTAGCAAATAGAATTAATATCGTTCCACCAATACTCCATAAGTGCCATCTTTTATCTGTGAAAAATTTAAACATCTTTTATTTTAAAAAATTATCTGAGTATGATTTCTTAACAGTTTTTCTTTTTTTTGGTTCAATTATTTCGAAGTCTATTTTTTTCTTTTTAGCATAATTAATAGCATTTTCTTTTGAAGAAAATTCTAATTTTAATTCAGTTAAAGTATCTGAAGAACTTTCCCATCCCATTAAAGGATTTTTAGTGGGATTTTTTGTTTCAAATTCAAGTAACCATTTATCAGTTTTTCCGAGACCTGATTGCATAGGACTTTTATTAGGAATGTATATTTTTGCTTTTTTCATAATAGATGGTCGGAGTGGCAGGATTCGAACCTGCGACCCTCTGGTCCCAAACCAGATGCGCTACCAGGCTGCGCTACACTCCGAATGAAGTACTAATACAGTACTTATTTATTTTTTCAATGTATAAAGATGTGTAAAACAAGGGATTTTTAATCAGAATCTGTTATATAGACATTATGATAATAGCTTGTCCGTGTGGTGAAAAAAAATTTGAGGTAAACTCAGATCTAATACCCTCAACTGGAAGAACTATTCAATGTGGTGCTTGTAATCATGTCTGGTTTTACAAACCAAACCAATCAATCAAAAAAGATATAAATGATACTAGTATAATTAAAAAGAAGCTTACAAAGTCAAAAAGAAAAACAGTTCAAACTTTTAATAACGAAACTTTATCAAAAGAAATAGATAATATAATTAATAAAAAGGATAAGGCTTTAATAAAATATGAAAAAAAATCAATATTTAAATTTACAAATTTTTTAGCTTACATAATTATATTTATAATAACATTTTTTGCTTTAATAATAATTTTAGACACGTTTCAAAGTC
The DNA here is from genome assembly GCA_902617715.1 of uncultured Pelagibacteraceae bacterium. Taxonomy (GTDB): domain Bacteria; phylum Pseudomonadota; class Alphaproteobacteria; order Pelagibacterales; family Pelagibacteraceae; genus Pelagibacter. Next base: position 7,022 of record CACMXS010000007.1, read on the forward strand.
AATTATCTATTATTTTTCCAAAACTTGAATTATTTTTGTTTAATCTATATGAGTCTATAGAAGATATATATTTATTTACAAAAGATTTAATTAAATAACATGATAGATTATATTTCCAAACCGTTTAAATGGTTCTTTAAATTAGAAGCAGCTAGTGGTCTTGTCTTATTATTTGCTGCAATAATTGCTTTGATAATAAGTAACTCAGAACTTTCAAGCTTATATTTCTCGACTTTAAATAAATATCTTTTTTTAGGCATTAATGAATTTGGAATCAAATTAAGTGTTATCCATTGGATAAATGATGCTTTAATGGCAATATTCTTCTTTTTTGTAACATTAGAAATCAAAAGAGAATTTCTTCAAGGTGAGCTTTCAAATATAAAACAGGCTTTATTACCGATAATTGGTGCAGTAGGCGGAATGCTCGTCCCTGCTTTAATATATATTTTCATTAATTATGGGGATCCTAAAACGTTAAATGGTTGGGCCATACCTTCCGCAACAGATATCGCTTTTTCTCTCGGTGTTTTATCTCTTTTAGGAAAAAGAGTACCTTTGTCTCTAAAAGTTTTTTTAACAGCATTAGCAATAATTGATGATTTAGGTGCAATAGTTATTATAGCTTTATTCTACTCGGGTGATTTGAGTGTCAAATATTTATCCTTAATGCTAATTGCATTTATTATCTTATTAATATTAAATAAATATAATATCAAAAAATTTTTACCTTATCTTATAGTTGGTATTATACTTTGGGACTTTACACATAATTCTGGAATTCATGCGACTATAGCTGGTGTTTTATTAGCTATGACCATACCACACAGAAAAAAAGAAAAGGATTTTTCATTATTAATAAAGATTGAACACGCTATTAGTCCATATGTTGCTTTTGGTATAATGCCCCTTTTCGCCTTTGCAAATGCTGGGGTTTCCTTAGAGGGTTTATCTATTAATTCTTTAATGGATAAAGTCCCGCTTGGTATTGTTCTTGGGTTATTTGTTGGAAAACAATTGGGCGTATTTGTTTTTTCTTACATTTCTATAAAATTGAAAGTGGCTCAAATGCCTAGTAACACTAGTTGGTATAATTTTTATGGTGTTGGCGTTTTAACTGGTATTGGTTTCACAATGAGTTTGTTTGTCGGAAATTTGGCTTTTGTAGAAAATGTTGAATATATGGATGGTGTAAAAATAGGTGTATTAACTGGGTCACTTTTATCCACGCTATTTGGTTACTTCTTGATATTACTTACACCAAATAAATAATTATTAATGAAAAAATTAGTTATATTTACTTTATCAATCATTATGTTTTTTTTTAAAGGTCATGTGTTAGCAAATTATGAAAAAGTTTTTTATGATTTTGAAATTAAAAGTATAACTGGTGAAATTATTAAGTTTAAAGATTTTCAAAATAAACCTATACTTTTGGTTAATACAGCAAGTTTTTGTGGTTTCACTAAACAATATGAAGATTTGCAAATATTATGGGAAAAATACAATAAAAAAGGCTTGATAGTCTTAGGTGTGCCATCAAATTCATTTAATCAAGAAAGTTCCAATGATAATGATGTTAAAAATTTTTGTGAAGTAAATTTTAATATAGAGTTTCCTTTAACGACTGTTACAGATGTAAAAGGTGAAAATGCACACGAGATTTTTAAATGGGCTGAGAAAAATCATGGTAAGTCAACTATACCTAAATGGAATTTTCACAAAATATTAATCAATAAAGAAGGAAAAGTTGAAAATACATATAACTCTTTCACTAAACCAACTTCCAAAAAAATTATTACTGATATTGAAAAAATTTTAGAAATTGATAGTTAATCCATCAAACGCTGGGATTGTATTTTTAGGTAATATCTTTTTTAATTTATTATAATCTACTTTTGAATGGAGATTAGTTAATATTGCTTTATCGGGTTTAAAAATATTAATTAACTTTAAAGCCTGATCAAGGTTTAAATGCGACGAATGTTTCTCGTACCAAAGGCAATCAAGAATTAAATATTTAAGATTTTTAAAATGATAATAGTCTTTTTTGGCAATTTCACTTACATCACTAATATAAGCAACCTTTTTTTCTACAATATAGCAAATTGAATTAACTTTTCCATGTTTTACATTTATAGTCTCTATCAAAATTTCATCATCAATATCTGAAAAATACATTTTTTTTTTAATTTTGTTTAGATTTAATATTGGAGGATATTCATTAAAAGTTCTTTTGAAACAATATCCAAAAGTCTTTGATAAATAATTTGAAGTAGCATTATCTGCAAAAACAGGGATTGTCTTTTTATTTTTAATGTAAAAAACCCTTAGATCATTTATACCATGAGTTTGATCTGCATGCATATGTGAATATAAGACAACATCAATATTATTAATTTTATTTTTAATCAGTTGGGTTCTTAAATCAGGAGATGTGTCAATAAGAATATTCTTGAATTTACCTTTGATTAAAGCAGAGCATCTAGTTCTATAATTTTTCTTAATTTTAGGATTACAATTACCAAAATCACCATCTGCTCTTGGTACACCCATTGAACTGCCACAACCTAAAATTATAAATTGCATAGATTAATTTAAAAAAAGTTTATTAAAATTTTGAGTAGTTTTATCAATTAATTCTTGGTTAGAAAGATTTTTAATATTAGCTAATTTTTCAGCTGTAAATTTAATAAAAGAGGGTTCATTTTTCCTACCTCTATTTGGTACAGGAGCTAAAAAAGGACTATCAGTTTCTATTAATAAATTTTCTATAGGTAAAAGCTTAAACGTATTTTGTAAATCAGCAGAATTTTTAAAAGTGATAATACCACTTGCAGAAAAAAAAGCATTTAAAGAAAGAAGTTTTTTAGCAAATTTTTCTGATCCTGTAAAACAATGCATTAAAATTTTAATATTATAATTATTAAAACTTTTAAGAATATCATATGTCTCATTTTCGGCATTTCTTGAGTGAACAATTAGAGGGATATTCATATCTATAGATGCTTTTATATGTTCTTCAAAACTTCTAATCTGACTTTTTTTATCACTATTATTATAATAAAAATCTAAACCAGTTTCACCTATACCTATTATTTTCTTATACCTATTTACATTCTGAATTATCTCATCTTTTTTTACAATGTTATTTGAAGTTTCATGTGGATGAATACCAAATGTACCATATATAATATCATCTTTATTAATTATCTTTATTATATTTTCAAAACTTTTAAGTGTGGTACAAATTGTTAATATTTTCTTTATACCAACATTTTTAGATCTTTTTAAAACTTCATCTAAATTTTCAAACAATGGTTCATGATCTAAGTGACAATGAGAATCAATCATTTATTTTTCAATCTTTTTAAATAAAATATCTATAGAATTAATTTTATTATCTGGTTTTAAAAAATCATGATTAGATATTGAAGAAAAGACAATATCCGTATCCTTTAAATTAAAAATTTTAAGTACTTTTAGAGTAGTTTCAGGAATTATTGGATATAACATAAATGTTATTTTTCTAATCATTTCTAACGTTGTATATACAATTGTGTTTAATCTCAATTCATCATCTTTTTTTTTCCAAGGTTCCTGGTCATTAAAATATTTATTAGCAGCAAACAATGCATTAACAATAAATTCAATATAAAAATTTATATTTTGTTTATCTATTTCTAATCGTATTTTATCAATATTTGAGGTGAAATTGTTTAAAATAGCAATATCTTCACTATTAAAATTAATATTTTTTGGAATTTTTTGGTTACAATTTTTAATTGCAAACGAAATTGTTCTTTGACATAGATTTCCATAATTATTTGCCAGATCGCTATTAATACAGTCTTCCAATCTATCCTGAGAAATGTTCCCATCATTGCCAAAAGAAACTTCTTTAACTAAGTAGTACCTTAGAGGATCAAGACCATATTTATTTATAATTTCAATTGGATCAAGAATATTACCTTTTGACTTAGACATTTTTTCATCTCCTGACAAAATCCAACCATGTCCATACACTCTTTTTGGTAATTCTACTTTTGCTGCCATTAAAAAAGCAGGCCAATAAATTGCATGAAATCTTAAAATATCTTTACCTATTAAATGTAAAGATGCTGGCCAAAAACTTTTAAATAAATCATTTTTTGTATTAGGGTAATTCAATGCACTTATATAATTAGTTAAAGCATCCAGCCAAACATATATTACATGCTCATCATTATTTGGGACCTTGATCCCCCAAGAAAAGCTTTTTCTACTTACTGATAAATCTTTTAAGCCACTTTTAACAAAACTTATAACTTCATTTTTTCTAGACTCTGGTTGAATAAAGTCTGGATTTTCATTATAAAATTTTAACAAAGGTTCTTGCCACTTAGATAGTCTAAAAAAGAAAGATTCCTCATCTACCCATTCAACTGGGGATTTTGAAACTTTAGCAATTTTAGATCCATTTTCCTCATATATTTCATCTTCGTTATAAAAGGCCTCATCAGAGACTGAGTACCATCCCGAGTATTTTGACAAATAAATATCATCATTTTTAATCAATTCATTCCACAGGTATTGCACAGAGTCTTTGTGTCTTTTTTCAGTTGTTCTAATAAAATCTGTATTAGTTAAATTTAATGTTTTTGATAAATCTTTAAATGTTTGACTAATTTGATCGCAAAATTTTAGTGGATTTATTTTATTTTTTTCTGCAGCTCGTTGAATTTTTAAACCATGTTCATCTGTTCCAGTCAAAAAATATACATTAAATCCGTCAATTCTTTTAAATCTTGCAAAAAAATCTGCTATAATACTCGAATATGCATGTCCCATATGAGGTTTTGCAGATGGGTAATATATTGGTGTTGTTATATAATAAGTTTTATCCATTAAGTATTTTTTCATTGAATTCTATAAAAAAGGACTCTTCATCAAGATTATATTTTTTTAAATTATCAATTTTTTTGACAAAATAACTATAATAATCCATGTTATCCATTAAAGAAATATTCTTTAAAAACAATTCTAAATAATCATAAAAAAGATATTTAAAATTTTGATCTTTTTTAAAATAATTTTCTTTAATCATTTTTTTTAAAAATTCTTTTAGTTTCATATCTTTTAAATTAATTTCGTTATTTATGGCAAATTTATTAAGATTGTAAATATTACCTGGCGTAAAATAATAATTTATCAATTCATTATTTACATGATCAAAAATGTCATCATCTATTAATTGATTGATAACTCTTAAAGATGTTTCATTAGATAAAGAAATATTAAAATTTAAACATCTTGATTTTAGAGTTGATATTAATTTTCTTTGATTATTTATTAATATGAAATAAATATTCTCATTCGGTTCTTCAAGATCTTTTAAAAGAGCATTGACACTATTTTTATTAAGATATTCAATATTATCAATGAGAATAAATCTTGGTTTGTCATTAAACGATGACTTCTTGATATTTAATAATAAACTTCTAATTTGATCAATATTAATTTGTTTTTTATCAATAGAAACATCTAATAATTGAAAGTTTGGATTAGTACCATTTATTATTAACTTAAATGATTTATTTTTAGAATAGATTTTAAATTCATTAATATTATATGAAAATTCCTCATCCTTAGATAAAATATAGTTTATCAAATGATAAGCTAAAGTACATTTTCCTAACCCTTTTTGTCCTGTTAATAAAATTTTACTAGGTAAATTTCCTTTATCATATAATGCAATTAATGTTCTTAAATTTTCTTCGACTCCGTATAAATTAAGTTGATTTTGGGGGTTTAAATTCATTAGATAATTTTGTTTAACTTTTCAATAATCTTATTTTTATTTATGTATATTTCTAGATTTGAATCAACAATAAGATATTTTGATCTATTTTTTTTTGCAATTTTTAGGTATCCCTTTTGAACTTTATCATAAAAAGTTTTTTTAAATTTATCATATCGATTTAATTTTTTTCTATCTTTTAATCGTTTAGTCATATTTTTCATATTTACAATATTTAGAAAAGTAAAATCAACTTTTAAACCATTTAATAAAAACTTGTTTAATTGATTAATTATTTTTAGATCTACCCCAAGACCATAGTGTTGATATGCTATAGTAGAGTCTATAAATCTATCTATCAAAATTATTTTTTTTTTATAATTTTTTTTTAACAATAAAATATTTTCACTTCTAGATGCTAAATAAAGTAATAAATCTGTATTTTTATTAAATTTTAATTTTTTATCTAATATCAATTTTCTAATTTTTTCTGAATTCGTATTTCCGCCCGGTTCTCTTAACTTAATAAAAGAAATTTTCTTTTTTTTTAAATATCTACAGACATGATTCAAATGGTAACTTTTTCCACTGCCTTCTACACCTTCAAAAACAATTATTGGCTTTTTAGACATCGCCCCAGATTAAATAATTTAAAGATTTCATTAATCTAGAAAAAATATTTACTTTTTTAATTTCTTTTGCTGCATATAAATCATATTCGCCAATAATATTTTCATCATAAACTACCTTTAATTTAGCAACTGTTTGATCTTTTTTAATCGGTGCTTCTACAGGGCCTGAATAGTTTATAGATATCTTTAATAGTCTTTTTTGAGCTTTTTTGATAGTTTTGTATATGTCTTGGTTAACATAAACATCAACTTGGCTTTCTTTCCCTTGCCATACATCAATTTTATCAATTGGTTTTTTTGATTTTGCAATTTCTATTAGATCAAAATTAGTTAAACCATAAGTTAATAATTTTGAACTTTCTCTGGATCTGCTCCTTTTAGTTTCAAATCCGCTACCAACAGCTATTAATCTTCGATTATTTCTTTTTAAAGATGATGCTAAAGAATATTTTTCTACTGCTAGATATCCTGTTTTTATACCATCAGCTCCAATATTTTTATAAAGTAAGGGATTTCTATTTCCTTGTGTAATTGGATCACCTCCTGTTCTATCCCATGTAAATTCTTTTTCGCTGAACCACTCATAATAATCCGGATATTCTTTAATTAAATAGTTTGACATAATTAAAATATCTTTAACTGTTGAATAATTATCAGGATCATTGATACCAGATGAATTTGCAAAGTTTGTATTTTCCATTCCCAATTCTTTAGCTTTCATAGTCATTAGAATTGCAAATTCTTCTTCAGTCCCAGCAATACCTTCTGCAAGCGCAATACAAGCATCATTACCTGAAGCAACTATTATTCCCCTTAAAAGATCAATAACAGAAACTTCATCACCAACCATTATAAACATTGATGAATATCCTGCTGTAGATAATCTCCATGCTTTTTCAGAAATTAAAAATTTATCATCTAGACTTAAATCACCAGATTTAATTAAATCGAAAGCTATTATAGCTGTCATTATTTTAGTCATTGATGCTGGATAGATTGATCTATCAGGTTCTTTTTCGTAAAGAATTTCACCAGATAAAAAATCTTGTAAAATTGCAGTTCTTGCTTTTATGTCAATATTAGAATAAGCGAATTGTATTAATAGAAAATATATAAACTTAATGAGTAATAATTTTTTAAGCATTTTTTAATATTTCTAAATTTTCAAAATTGAGTAATTTTAACTGTTCAAATGTCTCTTTCAAACTTTTTATATCATTAAAAGGACCTATTAATACTCTAAATTTTGTTTTTGATAACTCTTGTATTATAGGATCATCAAGGGAAGTTTCATTTTTGATTCTTGAAAGCATTATCTGTGCTGTATCTTTATAATAAAAGTCTGCTATTTTTACTGAATAAGAAAATTTATTTTTTTTTACGATTTCTTTTTTTTGATTATCTTTATTTAAATCATTTATTTGAATACCATCTATTGGAGCTTTCTCAGCAACTTTTTTTTCTGCTTCAAAAGTTTTGGTTTTTTTTGCAATAAATGTTGAGTCATTTGAGATTAAAACGATTTGCAAGTAAGGTTCGTTAAAATCAAGCTCTAAATCTTCAGCTATTCTCCTAGATATAACAGAATTATAGAAGTCAGAAAATTTTTGTTTATTTGATTTAACTTCTGCAATTAATGATTTTCCATTTTTTGGATTTGTAATTTTTACAGATGATTTTTTCTTAAGATTTTTATGATAAATTAATAATGATCTATCATCGATTTTTTTAATTTTTTCTAAGTTATCATCAAATATCAATGCAAAACCTATATTTGAATATTTTTTTTCAATTTTAAAATTGACATTTTTTGAATTATTAATGTTTTGATTACAACCATAAAGTAAAAGAGATAATATAGATATTAGAATTATTTTATAGTTCATCTTTAAATTTGTTTTTTAATGTACATACAGCTAATGCAAATCTTAATGATCTATTCCATTGTAAGATAATCTCATAGTTATCAAATACGATATATGCTGGATTTAATGTGTCCGCTCCTGGTATAATATCTTTATCTGGTGTAATTATTGCAACATTATAATTATTATCTAAAAAATCTATCTCATTGTAATTTTTTATATATTTCTTAAAAAAAATTAATTTTTTTTTATTTAAAAGTTTCTTTGCAGACACATTTAAATATTTTTTAGGAATATCATTTTTAAGATTTATTCGATAAAAACATGGAGAATTTTTTTTCCAACCAATTTTTTTTAAATAATTTGCTGCCGATGCATAAGAATCTTCTGAATTTTTTAAATCTATATAGTTATCATTATTAAAATCTATTGCATGATTTTGTATTGTAGAGGGCATGAATTGAAAAAAACCAAAAGCACCTGCCCATGAACCATATAAAGATTTATAATCAATTTGATTTTGATCTATTAACCTTAATAGTATCAATAATTCTTTTGTAAAAAATTCAGATCTTCGTTTATCATAACTTAAAGTCGCTAATGAAGATAGAATATCCATTTTCCCAACGTAAGTGCCAAAGTTTGTCTCAATACCCATTAGTGATAATAGTAATTCTTTTTCTATATCAAATTTATTTTCAATTGAATTAATCAAGTTTTTATTTTCTAAATAAAATTGATTTCCAAATTTAACTTTTTTTGATGAAGATCTTTTAGATATATATGTTTTTGTATCTTCATAAAATTCAGGTTGATATCTATCGTATTTTATAACATTAGGTAAAAACCTAGTATTAGACATGACTAAATCAAAAGTTTTTTCTGAAATATTATTTTCTAACGCTCTTTTTTTGAAACTATTTTTCCATTTTTGAAAATTAATATTATCATCGGCTATTACATTAGAAATTAAAAAAAAAGTTATAAAAAAAAAAATATTAATTTTTTTCATATAGGTCATTAATATATATAATTACAGCAATCCAAATAATAATAAAACTTACAAATTTTACTAATGAAAAATCCTCACCGTAATAAAAATAACCTAAAATGAACTGTAATGTAGGTGTTATATAAAAAATCATTCCAGTTGGACCTAATCCAATCATTTCAACACCTCTAACATACAAGAATAGAGGAATCACAGTCATGGGCCCTGCTAGCAAAAGTAACAAGCTTAGCTCAAGGTTATCTAAATTAAAATCATTAAAACCATTTTTTGAAATAAAATAGAAAACTACTAAGGCAAAAGGGAAAATGTATAAGCTCTCAATTAATAGTCCAATATCAGTATCAATTTTAATTTTTTTACGAACCAAATTATAAAAAGCCCAACTAAATGCAACTATAAGACCAACCCAAGGTAAAGATCTTAAATTAAAAAAAATTAAGATCAATATTGAAATAGATACCAAACATATAGAAAGAATTCTTTTGTTATTTAATTCTTCATTAAAAAAAATATATCCCAATAAAACACTTATAATTGGCATTATAAAATATCCAAAACTTGCATCAATTATTCTTTCTGATGCAACAGCATAAATCCATATTGACCAGTTTATAAAAATTAAAAAACCAGAAATTAATAATGCTAATAATTTTTTTTTATTTTTAATTTCTTTAAAAAAAATATTCCATTTTGATAAAAAAGTTGTAGTAAAAATCAACATAACAGCTGTCCATAAACATCTATGAACAACAAGTTCTATATGTCCAATAAATGATACGTACTCAAAATAAATTACACCAATAAAACCCCACCAAAAGGATCCCAAAGATGTTAGTAATAAACCTTTATTGAATTTTGCGTTCATTGATATTTTATTGAATTTAGCAATAACTAGATTTATTAAACTATTTTATTGTTGAATTAAATATTTTTAATTATAAAACCTTGCTAACGGAGAGATGGCTGAGCGGTTGAAAGCACCGGTCTTGAAATTCCAAGTAACCCCTACCCACTTTAAGACGATTCACATACTTATCAAGTCATTGCTTACTTTTTGAAATTTAGCTTTTATGAAAAACGCATCATTATTGGCTTGCCTAAGCTACAAAACTATTACGAAACTATTACGAAGAATTATTAATCAATAACAAGTAACTGTTGAGGTGTTGCCAAAAGATTTTCTTACACTGCAATTTCTTGTATTTGAATTATAAATATTTGAGTTTGGTTGCATCAACTCTTGACCAAGATTTAGTAAAGCGTTTGACATAAACTTATTACTCTCTGATTTATTTTGGTTTTTTGCAATTTCTTTTTGTGTATTATTCATTTGTTCTGTTTGTTGATTCTTTATGTCCAGTTCAACTAATCGCAATACGCAATCTGCAAATTTTTCACTTTTGGGTTCGAAACCAATAGCAGTACATTGATCTTTTTTTTGAGAAATATTGAATGTGATATTGCTATTGAATTCTAACGTCTCACCTTTTCTTTTGTTCTTATCTTTTGAAATTAGTTCTAAAGCTGCACTATAAGTTAAAAGATTATCTGTACCATCCCAAATTTCTTTTATTTTACCATCAACAACATAATTTATCTCAACAAGGTAACATTTATACTTTCCTTTTTTTTTTGATTCATAATATTGTTTGCAGGCTTTCATTGGCTTCGCTAGAGCCTCGTCTACCGTTTCACCACCACCGTAATAAAATTTTCCATATGACCATCTTAAATATGCTTTTTTTTCACTTTTTGCAGCTAGGACAACAACTCCGACATTATTATTTTGCAACGCACTATTAAATTCTTGTTCGCCAAAATATTTTGCATAAGCATTCCCACTCAAAAACAAACCAAGAACCACGATCCCTAAAAGTTTTCTCATAATCCAAGATTACCAAATTTCGAAGCTGGACACAATGAAGCTAAGTTATAGGATTTTATAGGACAAACTATTACGAAACTATTACGAAAAGTAAAATTTCATAAAAAAAAAGCTCTGTTTTTTAGTTGAATTTATAATTTATACTTATAAAACCTTGCTCACGGAGAGATGGCTGAGCGGTTGAAAGCACCGGTCTTGAAAACCGGCAAAGGGGCAACTCTTTCCTGGGTTCGAATCCCAGTCTCTCCGCCATTAAGATATCTAAAATTTAAAATTTTTGAATAGATTATTAATTTTATTATCTTCAAATTTTATATTTGTTTCTAAGCCATTATAAAAATTATAAAGATTGTTATCGTCTATTTCCAATAATCTTATTAATTCATTCAAATCATTATAATCTAATTGATCTAAGTATTTATTTGTGAAAGCTCCCAAAAGCTTATCCATTTCCTTTGTGCCGCGGTAATTTGATCTGTAAATGATTTTTTTTTTTATTTGTTCTATATCAGCAGTCATAATAGGAATATAATATTAGTTTATGTATATTAAAAGAAATTATGAATATTTATTATCTGACCTAAGTTCTTTAAAAGGTGTGGGAGTTAAAACTACGAATTTATTAAAAAAGAAAAAAATAAATAATATTTTTGATTTATTGTGGAAATTGCCAAAATCCTATACTGATCGAAGTTTTTCATCGAAAATTAAAAATTTAAAGATAGACGAAGTACAAACTGTTACTATAATTCCCCAGAAATATGCATTCCCAAGAATAAGAAACTTACCTAATCGAGTTATATGTAAAGATGAAACTGGTGAAATAGATTGTGTTTTTTTTAATAGTTATGAGGGATATATAAAAAAGATATTACCTATTGGAAAAGAAGTTACTATAAGTGGTAAAATTAAATATTTTCGAAATAAATATCAATTAACTAATCCTAAATATATTTCAGAAGACTCTTCAATTATAAAACAAAAACACAATAAATATTCATTAACTGAAGGTATAAGTGAAAAAATTTATAATAAAATAATATTTCAAATCATTAAGAATTTACCCAAAATGGATGAGTGGCATTCAAATGATATATTAAAAAAATTTGATAATATAGGATGGAATGACTCAATCAGAAAGTTACATGAACCAGAAAATATTGGTAAATTTAAAGAGAATTTTTATCAAAGACTTGCTTTTGACGAAATTTTTTCAACTTTTTTAGTTAATTCAGAAATTAGAAAAAAAATTAAAAAGATTAAAAAAATTAAAAAAAAATTTGATATTAACAAACAAAATAAAATAATATCCAAATTAGACTTTTCATTAACCACAGATCAAAATAAGACATTAAATGAAATTAATAAAGATTTATGCTCTGAAAATAAGATGTTTAGATTGCTTCAGGGTGATGTTGGAAGTGGTAAAACAATAGTATCTTTATTATCAGCCTTAAATACCATTAATTCTGATTTTCAAGTAGCTGTGATGGCACCTACTGAAATATTAGCTAGACAACATTTTTCATTAGCCAAAAAAATATTTCCTAAAAATATTAAAATAGAATTACTTTCTGGAAAATCGACTTATAGAGACAAAAAAAATATTTTAGATAAATTATTAAAAAAAGAAATTGATATAATTTTTGGAACACACGCTTTATTTCAAAAAAAGGTCGAGTTTAAAAAGTTAGGATTAATAATAATTGATGAACAACATAAATTTGGAGTTAGTCAAAGGAAAAAATTATCTGATAAAGCTGGAAAAGATTGTGATGTACTCTTAATGACTGCAACACCAATTCCACGTACATTAACTATGACTATATACGGAGATATGGACCTTTCGATTATACGAGAAAAACCAAATGTGAGAAAAGCTATTAAAACTTATAGTAAACTTGAAAGTAAGATTGAGGATGTTATAAAGTTTATTAAAAAAGAAATTAAACTTGGTAATCAAATTTTTTGGGTATGTCCTTTAATTGAAGAGTCTAAAAAGATTGATCATACTTCTGCAATAAAAAAGTCTGAATATTTAAAGAAATTATTTCCTAACGAAGTTTATTTACTTCATGGAAAAACAACTATTGAAGAAAAAGAAAAAATCTTAAACAAATTTTTGAAAAATGAATTTAAGATTTTAGTTTCAACTACTATTATCGAAGTTGGTATAGATTTTCCTAATGCGAATGTAATAGTAATAGAAAATGCAAATAAATTTGGTCTGTCCCAATTACATCAACTCAGAGGCAGGGTTGGAAGAGGTAATAAAGAATCTTCATGTATATTAATGTTTAAGTCAAACTTAAGTGAAAATGCAAAAAAAAGAATTAATATATTAAAGAATACTAATGATGGTTTTAAAATATCTGAAGAAGATATGAAAATTAGAGGCTTTGGAGATATCTTGGGATTTAAACAAAGTGGTATAAAAAACTTTAAATTAGCTGACCCAATTCATAATCAGGACTTATTTCTTTTAGCTGAAAAAGAAATTAAAAAAATTGAAACTACAAATCAAAATATTAGCAGGTTTAAACCTTTAATTAAACTGTATGATCGAGCAGATATAATAAACGATATAGCTTAAATTTTATTGGATGATGTTCCTGCTGATACAATAAATTTTGAAGCATCCTCGAAACTCATATCAAGATAAATCACATCATCTATTGGGAACATAAGTAAAAAACCACTTGTAGGGTTTGGTGTAGTTGGAACAAAAACGTTTATCAATTTTTGATTAGTTTTTTTTGCCATTTCTCCAGTGTTTTCTTTTGTAGCAAATCCAACAGCCCATACACCTTTTCTGGGGTACTCAATTAAGACTACACTTTTTTTACCATTATCTTTATTAGAAAACGTTTCAGTCATTTGAAGTATTGCTGAATAGATCGTTCTCAAAACGGGTATTCTTTTAAAAAGATCATCTATGAGTTTTAAAATTCTTTTTCCTAAAAAAGATAGAGATAGACCTCCAACTATAGTTATAAAAATTAAAGAAATCAAAATTTCAATACCAGGAATTTCAAAAGGCAAGTAACTATTAGGATTTATATTTTCTGGTAGAATTTTTGAAGATAATCCAATTAAAATTTTACTAAGATATAAAGTAAAGCCAATAGGTATTAAAACAACTACACCTGTTATAAAGTAATTTCTTAGTATTAAAGTTAGAGATTTTTTTTTTTTATTTTTTGGCATATATTACTTAAAACTAGAGTATATCACAAAAACAATTGCAATAATAAATAACACTATTAAAATTTTATTATTTAGATTCATGATTAAATATAATATCAATGTTAAAGAAAAATGAATAGAAGAAAATTTTTATCTTATGTTGGTTGTGGTTGTTGTGGTTTTGTGCTCAATTCCTGTGCGACAGCACCTATTACTGAAAGAAGACAACTGAAGATAGTCCCCGAGGCAAAGCTAAATGCTCAGGCTGCCCAGATATATGAAAAAATAAAAAAAAAGGAAAAATTAAGTAAAGATATTGAAACTTTAAATTTGATTAAAAATATCGGTAAGAAGATGGAAAACTCAATAGGAGAGTATTTTTATCAAGCTAAATTAGATGATCCCACAAAATTTTTCGATTGGGAATATATATTAATTGAAAATAAAAAAGTTAGAAATGCTTGGTGTATGCCTGGAGGAAAAATTGCAGTATATACTGGAATTCTTGATGTTACAAAAAACAGAGATGGACTAGCAGCTGTAATGGGTCATGAAATAGCTCACGCTGTTGCCAAACATTCTGTTGAGAGGGCTAGCAGAGGTACATTGTTAAATGTAGGAACAAAGATAATAGATATAGCTAGTGGAGGCATATTATCCGATATTAATAGAACAACTGGAATGGATACTGTTGGTTTGTTATCTCAATTAGGAATTATGAATCCCTTCAATAGAAAACAAGAAACTGAAGCAGATTACTTAGGAATGATTTTCTCATCCCTATCAGGTTACGATATAAGAGAAACATCTAAGATCTGGGAAAGAATGAAAGAATTTAATAAAGGAAAAACACCTCCTGAATTTATGAGTACTCATCCATCTGCAGAAAATAGAATCAAAAAAATTAATGAATGGGAAAATAAGATAATTCTAGAATATCCACCACTTAAAATATCTTAATAATAAGTGGTGAGCCGTGATGGACTCGAACCATCGACCCATTCCTTAAAAGGGAATTGCTCTACCAACTGAGCTAACGGCCCATAACGTTCAGGGAACGAGATTGTGTATACATAATTATTTGAATAATTCAAATGAGAATTTGTGAGACAAATAGTAAATCATTACAATTTATCAATGTATTTATCGTGAAATTCCTCGAATGTGCCATTATTTATGTTTTCTCTTATAGCTGACATTAATTCTTGATAAAAGTTTATGTTGTGTAAAGTTAATAATGTAGACCCAAGTATCTCATTAGTATTAAACAGATGATTTAAATAATTTTTTGAATATTTATCTAAATTAAGATTTTTAACATTAGGATCGAGTGGTGTATCATCAGTTTGATATTTCTTATTTCTTATATTTACTCTCCCATTCCATGTAAATGCTAAACCTGTTCTTCCTGATCTTGTTGGTAGAACACAATCAAACATATCAATACCTCTTTTAACTGCACCTAATATGTCAGATGGGGTTCCAACACCCATTAAATAATGAGGTTTTTCTTTAGGAAGAATATCTTTTATATCATCTAATACTTTAAACATCTCATTTTGTGTTTCACCTACAGCCAAACCACCAAGTGCATAGCCATCAAATCCTATTTTCATTAATTCATTTAATGATTTAGCTCTTAAATCTTTAAATAATCCACCTTGTATAATTCCAAATAATGCTTTGTGAGGATTTGTTCCAAATGCTTTTTTAGATCTATCTGCCCAATATAATGATAAATTCATCGACTTATTTATTAAATCATAATTGGTAGTATTTTTTGGACATTCATCCATAATCATCAAAATATCAGAGTTGAGTCCAAGCTGGATTTTAATACTTTCTTCAGGACTTAAAATGAATTTTTTTCCATCAACATGTGAATTAAATATTGCACCTTTTTCACGATCGATCTTATTTAATTTAGACAAAGACATTACCTGAAACCCCCCAGAGTCTGTAAGAATTGGTAAGTCACAATTCATAAAAGTATGTAATCCACCTACTCTTTTAATTCTTTCTACACCAGGTCTTATCATTAAATGATATGTATTAGATAAAATTATTTCTGAACCTGTTTTTTTTATATCTTCTATTTTACAAGCCTTCACTGTTGCTTGTGTGCCTACTGGCATAAAAGCTGGAGTCTGAATATTGCCACGATGTGTTTCAATTAAACCACATCGAGCATAATCATTTGTATTTTTAATTTTGAAGGCAAATTTTTTTAATGCCATTAAAGTTATTGAGATTTAAAACTAATAATTTTATCTGGGTTTTCTACTGCACCATTATTGTTATCATCTCCACGCTTAATCTTATCTACGAATTCCATTCCTTCAATGACTTTTCCAAATACAGTATATTGTCTATCAAGGAATGGTGCAGGTTTAAAACAAATGAAGAATTGACTATTTGCGCTGTTAGGATCAGATGATCTAGCCATTGATAAAGTACCTCTATCATGAGGTAAGCTGTTAAATTCTTGTTTTAGATCGGGTAAATCTGATCCACCCATACCAGCCATTCTAAGATTAAAATCTGGTGAGTTTGAATTACCAAATTTTACATCGCCAGTTTGAGCCATAAATCCATCGATAACTCTGTGGAAAACTACATTATCATATTTACCAGCATCAGCTAGCTCTTTAATTCTTTTTACATGATTAGGTGCAACATCTTCAAATAATTCTATCTTAACATCACCGTCTTTTAGTTTTAATATCATAATATTTTCCTCCGAATTAGATTGATTAATAATTAAAAAAAAGAAAATTATTATATTAATTAATAACTTGTTCATATTTTCTTTTTAGTAATTTTATTGTGCTTTTTGTTGTAAATTTCTTAATATCACCTTTTAGTTTAACTATCTCTTTTACAAACCTAGATGAGATAATTTGATTTTCTATGTCGGACATTAAAAAAACTGTTTCAATTTTATTATTCAATTTTCTATTCATACCAGCTAGCTGAAATTCGTATTCAAAATCAGAGACGGCTCTCAATCCTCTTAATATAATGTTTGCTTTGTATTTTTTACATAAATCTGTTGTTAAAGAATCAAAAATAATAACATTTATTTTTTTTCTACTTAATTTTAAATCTGAAAATAAAGCTTTTTTAATAATTTCTACTCTCTCGAATGAATCAAATAGATAGTCTTTATTATCAACATCAGATACAGCAACTATTACTTTATCGAAAATTCTAATGCCTTTTTTAATTAAATCAATATGACCAAAAGTAATTGGATCAAAGGTACCAGGATAAATTGCTATTTTATTCATTAGATCAAATTATCATCAATTTTATTTGCAGAAACAACTTTTTCTTCTCCTGATAATTTTATTATTCTTACCCCTTGAGTATTTCTTCCTGCAGTTCTTATTTCTCTAACAGCAACTCTTATAACTCTACCTTTGTTTGTAGATATTAATATTTCATCACCTTCGAATACAGGAAAAGATGATGATATATCTCCATTTCTAGGAGAGTTTACAATGCCAATTATACCTTTTCCTCCTCTATTTGTTAGTCTGTAATCAGTATGCGATGTTTTTTTTCCATATCCATTTTGAGTTATTGATAAGATAAATTTTTCTTTTGCTTTTATTTCAGACTTTTCAACCTTTGTCTTTTTTCCATTTTTAGTATTTTTATCATTATCAATTATCGACAAAGAGACAATTTGGTCATCAGGAGCCAAAACTATCCCTTTTATACCTTTGGAGGATCTTCCCTTAAAAACACGTAATTTTTTTGATTCAAACCTTATGCATTTACCAAATTTAGTACTTAAAATAATATCTTGATCATCTTTACAAATCTTTACACCTACAATTTTGTCATTTGTATCTAATTTCATTGCAATTTTACCTGCAGCATTAATAGATGAAAAATCCTCTAAACTATTTTTTCTTATTTTTCCTTGTGCTGTAGCAAAAACAATCTGATAGTTTTTTAACTCTGATTCATCTTCAGGAAATGGCATTATTGAGCTGATAGATTGATGATTTTTAAGAGGTAAAATATTAAATAAAGACTTACCTTTAGATGATGAAGAGCCAACAGGTATTTTCCAAGCTTTAATTCTATATACAAGACCTTCTGTAGAAAAAAATAGAACTGATGTATGAGTATTAACAGATAAAGTTTGAACAACAGAATCTTCATGTCTTGTGGTAATACCTGTTTTTCCTTTACCACCTCTTTTTTGTTGCTTAATGCTATTTAAAGATCCTCTTTTTATATAACCTTGAAAAGTTACAGTTATAATGACAGACTCTTTTTGAATAGTTTCTTCAATATCATAATTAAGAACTGCATCAATAATATCTGTTCTTCTTTTAGCTGAAAATTTTTCTTTTATATCATTTAATTCTTTACTAATAACTTTTAATAATTCTTTTTTTGAAGAAATAATCTTTTTAAATTTAACAATTAATTCTGATAATTTTTTTATTTCAATTTCAATTTCATTGATCCCTAGAGCTGTTAATTTTTGTAATCTTAATTCCAAAATTGAATTAACTTGTGGTTCTGATAAATTATATAATCCTTTTGATTTTTTATTTTCAATTAATGAAATCATTTTTTGTGATTTGTTAATTTTCCATTTTAATTTAAGTAAAGATTTTTTTGCATCATCAGGTGTTTTTGATGATCTTATGATCTTAATTACTTTATCCAAGTTTTCTACTGAAACAGATAGTCCGATAAGAATATGAGCTCTCTCCTCAGCTTTTTTAAGATCAAATTTTGTTTTTTTTATAACAACATCTTCTCTAAAACTTAAAAAATGAGATAAAAAATCTTTTAAATTACATGTTTGAGGTTTACCATTTACAATAGCAAGTGTATTAAATCCAAAAGAAGTTTCTATTTGAGTATTTTTATATAATTGTCTTTTAACTGTTTCGGGTTCAACTCCATTTCTCAAATCTATAGATACTCTTATCCCTTCTCTATTTGATTCATCTCTTATATCTTTTATTCCCTCGATTTTTTTTTCTCTAACTAGTTGAGCTATTCTTTCATTCAAAACTGACTTATTTACCTGATAAGGTATTGAGGTAATAACAAGTCTTTCTCTGCCATTTTTTGTTTGTTCTATAGAGATTTGACCTCTTACTTTAAATGAACCTCGACCTTTAGTATATCCATCTTTAATCATATCTTTGCCAATTATAACACCACCTGTTGGAAAATCTGGACCAGGAATAATTTTCATTAATTGTTTAATTGTAATATCTTTGTTTTCAATTAATGCTAAAGTACCATTAATTATCTCACCCAAATTATGTGGTGGTATACTTGTAGCCATCCCCACGGCTATACCTCCTGCTCCATTAACTAATAAGTTTGGATATTGAGCCGGTAAAACACTAGGTTCCTTCTCTGTTTCATCATAATTACTTTTAAATTCAATAGTATTTTTTTCAATATCATCAATTAAAAATTGTGAAACTTTTGATAGTCTCGTTTCAGTATATCTCATTGCTGCAGCAGGATCTCCATCGATTGAACCAAAATTTCCCTGGCCCTCTACTAAAGGTAAACTCATTGAGAAATCCTGTACCATACGAACTAAAGCATCGTATACTGATTGATCACCATGAGGATGATATTTACCAATAACATCACCAACTATTCTTGCTGATTTTCTAAACTGTTTTGACCAATCATAACCACCTTTATACATTGCATATAAGATTCTTCTATGAACAGGTTTTAAACCATCTCTAATATCTGGAAGAGCTCTACTTACAATTACGCTCATTGCATAAGATAAATATGACGAACTCATTTCGTCATGCATTGAGATTAATTTTATATTTTTATTGTTTTGATTTTCAGATTTTTGCATTTTTCTTAGAATGGTATTTCGTCATCCATATCATTTGAAATTTGAGACATCTCATCATTGTTATTAGAAGATTGATTGTTATCATTAGCAATACCACCACCAGAATTGCCACCACCCAACATTGTTAGTGATGAATTATAACCTTGAATTATAATCTCAGTAGAATATTTGTCTTGTCCTGACTGTTCGTCTTTCCATTTTCTAGTAGATAATTGACCTTCAACATATATCTGTGCCCCTTTTTTCAAATATTGTTGTACGACATTCACTAAACCTTCATTGAATACAACTATACGGTGCCATTCAGTTTTTTCTTTTTTTTCTCCTGTATTTTTATCTTTCCAAGATTGACTTGTAGCCAAACTCAATCTTGCTACACTTTTGCCATTTACCATTTGTTTTATTTCAGGATCTGCGCCCAAACGACCAATTAAAAGTACTTTATTTAAACTTCCAGCCATAATATTTTATTATTTGTTAAATTAATTAATAAGAATTATATCACAATTTACTCTGAATATTAATTTTATTAAGTCAAAGCAACAAAAATTATGATGAAAAAGATAGTTATTAAGGGAGCTAAAGAACACAATTTAAAGAATATTTCTTTAGAGATACCGAAGGATAAATTCATAGTCATAACTGGTCTATCTGGATCAGGTAAATCATCACTTGCTTTTGATACCGTTTATGCAGAAGGTCAAAGAAGATATGTAGAAAGTTTATCAGCTTATGCACGACAATTTTTAGATAAAATGAAAAAACCTAATGTAGATTTGATAGAAGGTCTTAGTCCAGCTATTTCCATAGAACAAAAGAATACTTCTAAAAATCCAAGATCAACAGTTGCAACAGTTACGGAGATATATGATTATATGAGAGTTCTGTACGCGAGAGCGGGAATACCTTATTCTCCGTTTACAGGTAAACCAATAAAATCTCAGACTATAACCCAAATTGTAGATAGAATTAAAGAACTACCTAAAAAATCAACAATCTATTTATATGCTCCAGTGGTCAGGGGACGTAAGGGCGAATATAAAAAAGAAATACTCAATTTTAAAAAAAGAGGCTTTAGAAAAATTAAGATAGATCATACATTATATGATATTGAAAAAGTTCCTGAGTTAAATAAAAAGATTAAACACGATATATCCATATTAATTGATAGGATTGTTTTAAGTTCCTCTTTAGGTAATAGATTAGCTGAAAGTATTGAGACGTCAGTAAATTTAGCTAATGGATTAGTTTTTGTAGAATATGAGGATGAAACATTACCAAAAAAATTCAGAAAATTAGAAAAATTAATTTTTTCAACTAAATTTGCATGTCCTGAGAGTGGTTTTACAATCGAAGAGATAGAACCAAGATTATTCTCGTTTAATAGTCCTTTTGGTGCTTGCGAAGAATGTGAAGGGATTGGTATTAAACTTAATGTGGATCCAAACTTAGTAATACCTAATGAAAAAAAAAGTATTGCAGATGGAGCAATAGAACCATGGGCTAAAACAACCACTTTATATTATGCCCAAACACTATCTTCACTAGCAAAACATTATGGTTTTTCATTAGATGATAAATGGTCAAAACTTTCAAAAAAGATCAAAGATATTATTCTTTACGGATCTGATGATGAGGAAATTAAGTTTAGCTATGACGATGGATATGAAAAATATTCACATAAAAAAACTTTTGAAGGAGTAATAAATAATCTGGAAAGAAGATATTTGGAAACTGACAGTGATTGGAAACGAGAAGAAATAGCTCAATATCAATCAGATACAAAATGTGAAAGATGCAATGGTCATAGATTAAAAGATGAGGCTCTTTGTGTAAAGATAGATGGATTACACATTAGTGAAGTAACTGAAAAATCAATTTTGGATGCAACAAAATGGTTTGAAAATTTAAAAGATAACCTTGATAAAAGGCAATTTAAGATTGCAGAGCATATTTTAAAAGAAATTAATGAAAGATTAAATTTTCTATTAAATGTAGGGCTTGACTATTTAACATTATCTAGAGAGTCAGGAACTTTATCGGGTGGCGAAGCTCAGAGAATAAGACTTGCATCTCAAATAGGCTCAGGTTTAACTGGAGTGTTATATGTTCTAGACGAACCCTCTATAGGCCTTCATCAAAAAGATAATGTAAAACTTATAAATGCATTAAAACGATTAAGAGATTTAGGAAATACAGTTATTGTTGTTGAGCACGACACAGAGACTATGGAAAATGCTGATCATATAATTGACTTAGGTCCTGAAGCTGGAAATAAAGGTGGAGAAGTAATTGCACAAGGTACTTGTAAAGAAATTAGTCAGAATAAAAATAGTATTACAGGTCAATACCTTTCTAATAAATTAAAAATTAAAATTCCACCAAAGAGACGATTGGCGAAAAATGGAAGATTTTTAGAAATTACAGGAGCGACTGGAAATAATTTAGATAATGTAAACTTGAAAATACCATTGGGTAGTTTGACTTGTGTAACAGGAGTATCTGGAAGTGGAAAATCAACATTAGTATTACAAACATTATTTAATGCTTTAAATCTTACTTTAAATAATAATAAATCTAGAAAAATTCCTAAACCATTTAAAAATTTTAAAGGAACAGAACTCATAGATAAAATAATTGATATAGATCAATCCCCAATTGGAAGAACACCAAGATCCAACCCAGCAACTTACACTGGTGCCTTTGGACCAATTAGAGATTGGTTTACATCTTTGCCAGAAGCAAAAAGTAGAGGATACAAACCTGGAAGATTTTCTTTTAATGTTAAAGGGGGAAGATGTGAGGCATGTGAAGGTGATGGAGTAATTACTTACGAAATGCATTTTCTGCCCGATGTTTATATTCAATGTGATGAGTGTAAAGGAACTCGTTACAATCGTGAAACATTAGAAATTAAATTTAAAGACAAGAGTATAGCTGATATTCTAAATATGACTGTTGATGAAGGTTGTGATTTTTTTGAAAATATTTCAAATATCAAAACAAAATTACTAACTTTAAAAAAAGTTGGTCTAGGTTACATCAAAATAGGCCAACAAGCGACAACTCTATCTGGTGGAGAAGCTCAAAGAATAAAATTAGCCAAAGAATTATCAAAAAGATCAACTGGTAGAACTATGTATATCTTAGATGAACCAACTACAGGGCTTCATCAACATGACATTAAAAAATTGTTAGAAATTCTTCATACTTTTGTAGCTTTAGGAAATACAGTAGTTGTTATCGAACATAACTTAGATGTGATTAAAACAGCTGATTATATTGTTGATATGGGCCCTGAAGGTGGCGTTAAAGGTGGTAAAATTATCGCAGAAGGAAAGCCTGAAGAAATATGCAAAGTTACCAATAGTTATACAGGTAAATTTCTTAAACCTCTCCTGAATTAAAAAAAAAAGATAGTTAAATCCAAATCTTTTTAGTATATTAACAATTAATGAGTAATTTACTGTCATCATTATCAAAAACAATTCATACTTCTTTAGCATTAGCTATTATAATTTTTTTAGGTTTATTTTATCAAAACGATGGTTTTGCTTTTGATAGATTATTCTGGAGTTGGGTTGCAAGATATATTCATGTTGTTGTTGGAATTATGTGGATTGGCTTATTATGGTATTTCAATTTTGTTCAAATACCAAATATGAGTAAAATTCCTGATGAGCAAAAGCCTGCTATAGGCAAAGTAATTGCACCAGCCGCTCTATTTTATTTTAGATGGGGTGCTGCTTTGACTGTTTTGTCAGGTTTAATTCTAGCTTATCTAAATGGATATTTGCATGATGCAATGACGTTTAGTATTGGATCAGGAATTCCAAAACATACTGCTATTGGAATAGGTATGTGGCTTGGTCTTATCATGGCATTTAACGTATGGTTTGTAATTTGGCCAAATCAAAAGAGAGCCTTGGGGATAATAGAAACTGATCCTGATACGAAGGCTAAATCCGCAAAAACTGCAATGTTGTTTTCAAGAACAAATACATTGTTATCTCTACCGATGCTACTTTCTATGGTAGCTGCACAAAATCTATATTAGTTTTCTTCTTCTTTTAAGATTGTTTTTTGAGAAACATTTAATCTTACTAAAACTGTATTGGCTATATAAATTGATGAATAAGTACCAAAAATTACTCCAAATATCATAGCTAGAGCAAAGCCTTTTAGAACTTCACCTCCAAAAAAAAATATAGATAATAACGCAAGTAAAGTAGTAATAGACGTTATTAAAGTTCTGGATAAAGTTTCATTTATTGAAATGTTAGTCAGCTCAAAAATTTTTATATCAGAATATTTTCTTAAGTTCTCACGCACTCTATCAAAAATAACCACAGTATCATTCATTGAATAACCTACAATCGTTAAAACGGCTGCAATTATTGATAAATTTATTTCAAGACCAAGCAATGAAAATAAACCTAAGGTAACCAAAACATCGTGAAACAAAGCTGAAATTGCTCCTAAACTAAACTGCCACTCAAATCTAATCCATATATAAATTAACATCATAGTTAAAGCCACTGTTATAGCTATAACTCCGGATCTAAGTAATTCTGCACTAACTTTAGGTCCTACATTCTCAACTCTTCTAAAATCAAAAGTATTTCCAAAAGATTTATCCAAATTTACTTTTATTTCCTCAATGATATTTTTATTATTATTTATCTCAAACTTTATTAAAAAATCTGTTTCATTTCCAAAATTTTTTACTGAGACGTCACCTAAGTTCATAGAATTTAGATTATTTCTTAAAGATGAAACGTTTATTTTATCATCAGTTGATCTTAATTCAATTAAGGTTCCTCCTTTAAAATCTATACCAAAATTTAATCCTTTAAAAATAAGAAAAAATAAGGAGACAACAACTAGAGATATAGAAAGTATATTAAATTGGTTATAATATTTGTTAAAAGAAATCATTTAAATCAGCCCCTCTTTTTCTTTATTCTTATAGACATATAAAACAGTAAGCAGTCTTGCTATAAAATAGACCGAAAACAATGTTGTAAATATTCCAATACCGAGTGTAAGTGAAAAGCCTTTAATGGGACCAGAGCCCATAAAGAATAAGATAATTGCTGCTAATAAAGTTGTAATATTTGCATCAAGTATGGCGGTTCTTGATTTTGTATAACCACTATCAAAGGCAATTAAATTATTTTTTTCTTTTCTCAATTCTTCTTTAATCCTCTCAAAAATCAAAACGTTAGCGTCAACTGCCATACCAACAGTCAAAATTATTCCAGCAATACCTGGGAGAGTTAAAGTTGCTTCAAATATTGTTAATATTCCAATCAACAAAAAAAGATTAATTATTAGTGTGATATTAGTTATTAACCCAAAAACTTTATATTTAATAAAAATAAACAATACGACTAAAACAAAACCAATTGCCAAAGCAATCATACCAGCATTAATTGAGTCTTTTCCTAAATCTGGTCCTACAGTTCTTTCTTCAATAATATTTAAAGGTGCTGGTAGTGCACCAGATCTTAACAGAAGAGCTAAATCTGTTGCTGATTGAAAAGTAAAACCACCACTTATTTGACCTGATCCACTAGCAATTGTATCTCTTATTACGGGAGCACTTATAATTTTTCCATCCAAAACTATCGCTAATTGTTTGCCAATACCTGTAGATGTAGCTTTACCAAATCTTTTAGCACCAACTCTATCAAGTGTAAATGTAACTACTGTTTCATTTGTTTCACTGTCCATTCTTGGTTGAGCATCAAGAAGGTTATCACCACTCAAAATAATTCTTTTACTAACTAAAGCTTCTTCTGAATCGTCTTCATAACTAAGCTTTTCAGTACCAAAAGACTCCTGATCATTGTTTGTCACAAATCTAAAAGTTAAATTTGCTGTTTTTCCAAGCAACGATTTAATTCTCATAGGATCATCTAATCCAGGAAGTTCGACAAGAATTCTATCATTTCCTCTTTTTAGAATGTTAGGTTCATTAGTCCCTATTTCATCAATCCTTCTTCGAACAATTTCTAAAGCCTGATCTTGGGATGATGTTTTAAGTTCAATTAATCCTTGTCTTGAGTAACTTACTTTTAAAATATTGTTTTCTTCATTAATTTCTAACTCATGGGACTTAAATCTAGGATAGTATGGATTTATTTCACTTTTTTCGTCTCTAAATATTTCAAGCACTTTTTGCTGATCACTGCTTTTAACTGTAAATGATAATACTTGATCAGAAAGACTAATATTGCCTAATCTTATATTTTTTTCTTTAAAATAACTTCTAAGAGTAATTGTTAAATTTTGTAATTTCTGTTCAATTACTGGATTGTTATCTATTTCTAATAAAAGATAGGAACCACCTTGTAAATCTAAACCTAGATTTATTTTTTTATTTAAAAAATCATTTTCAAATTTAAAAAAATTAGATGAAGCAACTAATATAAAAAAAGAAGATAATAATATAATAAATATTATTCTTAATTTTGAAAAGTATAACACTTTAATAAAATAAAATTTTTATTTTTTAACTTCTTGAGAATTCATTAAGCTTTGAATACCAGTGCCTCTAATGACTTCAACAGTGACATTATCTGCTATCTCAACTTCTACCTTATCGTTATCTATTACTCTTGAAATAATACCAGTGATTCCACCTGAAGTAACGACTTTATCTCCTTTTTTTAAACTCTCTACCATTGCCTTGTGTTCTTTTACTTTTTTTTGTTGAGGTCTTATTAAGAAAAAATAAAAAATAACAAAAATTAGTATTAACGGTATAAACTGACCTATTCCTGAACCTTCCATAAAACTCCTTAATTTAAAATGAATATTTACACTATCTGTAGAATTAAAACAACTTTAATTGGCTGAAATTAATTCTAAATTGTTCATATAAGGTCGCAACACTTTCGGAATTTCTATAGAACCATCTTTTTTTTGATAATTTTCAAGAACTGCTATTAATGATCTTCCTACTGCAAGACCACTTCCGTTTAATGTTCCTGCAAATAAAGTATCTTTATTTTCGTTTTTGTACCTTGTTTTCATTCTCGTAGATTGAAAAGTTGAGCATGATGAACAAGACGAAATTTCTCTGTATCTTTTTTCTGAAGGTAACCAAACTTCTATATCATAAGTTTTTTCTGCACTAAAACCCATATCTCCCGTACATAAAATTACTTTTCGATAAGGTAATTCTAGCAAATCTAAAATATTGGTCGCACAATCAGTCATTCTCTCTAATTCCTCAAGACATTTTTCTTGCTCAACTACACTAACCATTTCTACTTTGTAAAACTGATGTTGTCTTATCATGCCTTTAGTATCTTTACCGTAGCTACCAGCTTCTTTTCTGAAACAAGGTGTTGAAGCTACAAATCTCATAGGTAATTCTTTTTGATTTATAATCTTTTCTTTTACCATGTTTGTTAAAATCACTTCAGCTGTTGGTATCAAAAATTTTCTTCCACTTCCCTCATCAAGTTTAACTTCAAATTGATCATTTTCAAATTTAGGAAGTTGTCCAGTGCCAAACATTGTATTTTCGGAAGCTAAAAGAGGTGGAGATATTTCTTCATATCCATTTTTATTTATATGAGTATCCAACATAAAATTTGATAAAGCTCTTTCTAGTAAAGCCAACTTATTTTTCACAAAAACAAATCTTGATCCAGTTGTTTTTGTTGCAAGATCAAAATCAAGCATACCGAGTTTTTCACCTAATTCATAATGAGACCTTGGTTCAAAATCAAATTCTGGGATTTTACCTGATTTAGAAATTTCAATATTATCATTTTCATCATTACCAATCGGCACATCTTTATGAGGAATATTAGGAATATTAGATAGAATCTGATCTAATTCTAATTTAACTTTATTTTGCTTATCAATGGTATCATCAATTTCTTTTGATATTTTTTTTGATTTTTCGAATAGAGACTTGTCCTTTGATCTTGATATATCTTTTTTTTCTTTTTCTAAATTTTCTTTAATTTGAATAAATTCTCTATTTTTTTTATCTAAATTTTCTAATTTAGAAAAATCTACATTAATTGATCTTTTTTTGAGAGATTCTTTAAAACTTTCAAAATTTTTTCTTACTTCCTTTAAATTATGCATCGGATTTTTCTAAATTTTTATTTTCAATAAGTTTTACTGAAAAAATTGACAATTCATATAAAATTAACAGTGGAATCGCCAAACCAATTTGGGTAATTGGGTCTGGAGGAGTTAATAAAGCTGCTGCAGCAAATATTATTACTACAACATACTTTCTTCTTTTTTTTAAAAAATCTGAGTCTACTACTCCAACTCTAGCTAACAAACTAAGGACAACCGGAAGCTGAAAACTAATTCCAAAAGCAAAAATTAATTTCATAACTAATGAAAGATATTCATTCACTTTAGCTTCCAATTGTATTGGTAAATTTGTTGAAATACCTGTGCTTTCAAATGATAAAAAAAACTTTATAGCTAGTGGCATTATTAAGTAATAAACAAGCATTCCTCCTAAGAAAAATAAAATAGGTGTTAAAACTAAATACGGTAAGATTGCTATCTTCTCATGTTTATAAAGACCTGGTGCAATAAATTTCCAAATTTGCATTAATATAAATGGACAAGTAACAAAGAAAGCAGTGAAAAAAGATACTTTTAAGTATGTTAAAAAGGTTTCTTGAAGTGCAGTAAAAATTAATCTTCTATCTGACCCATCGTTCCTTACTGCTTTAGCAAAAGGTTCAACTAAAAAACCATAGATATTTTCTGCAAAAAAATAACATCCTATAAAAAAAACTATAAGAAAAATAAAACTATTAATTAATCTTTTTCTTAACTCAGCTAAATGACTTATAAAACCATTTTCTTTATCTTCATTGGTCATTATTCTTTTTTTCTTTTTCTTCTTTTATCTCATTTTCATCTATATCGATGTTTGAAACTTCATTTTGAACATTGTTAACATATCTTTTTGCAGTACCAATCCATGAACCAACTTTTTTTAACATTATTGGAAAATCTTTTGGACCTAATACTACAATTGCAATAGCAACAACTATTAAGATTTCAAACCAACCAATAGTAGGCATGAGGTTTATTCTTTATTGTTTGAATTATTTGAGTCCTGATTATCGTCAGAAATATTTTTTGGCTCAGATTCATCAGTGGCATCAGAAGCCATCCCTTTTTTAAAACTTTTGATTCCTTTGGCCACATCTCCCATTAAGCTGGATATTTTTCCACGACCAAATAATAATACAACAAGTATTACCACTATTGCTATTTGCCAAATTCCTATACTCATTCCTAACTTATAACCTTTTTATTGAAAATTAAAAGTGACTTTTTACTTCTCTTCTTCTTTATGAAGAGTGCTACTTAACATTTCATCTATATTTGAGTATATGTCTTCTTTTTTATCTTCTTGTTTTTCTTTATAAAATTTACCAGTCCCAAATATAGCATTATCTATATTTGAGCTATCTATTAAACCTGCGGCACCCAATTCATCTACAGTTGGAAGGTCAGATAATTTTTGTAAATTAAAATGACTTAAAAAATTATCAGTAGTAACGTATTGAATTGGTTTTCCTGGAACATCTTTTCTTCCACCTGGCTTGACCCAATCTAATTCCATTAAAATTTCGATAGTATTTGTTCCAAAAGCAACACCTCTTATTTCTTCTATTTCAGCTCTTGTAACAGGTTGATGATATACAATTATCGCTAAGGTCTCTATTGCTGCTCTAGATAATTTTTTTTCAACAGTTTTTTCTTGAGACATCAAAGTTGATAATTTTGACGAAGTTCTAAAAGACCATTTTTTTGAAATATTGACCAAATTAATACCTCGTTCGCTATATTCATTTTGTAATTTCATTAAAATTTTTTCTACGTCAGCTCTTTTTGAAATTTTATTTTGAATTGTTTCTATATCAAGAGGTTCTGCAGCAGCGAAAATAATAGCTTCTATTTCTTTTTCAATTTGAGATAGCTTGGAAGGAAAGTCTATTATATTATTTTTTTTTTTATTTTTGATCATTTGTTTTCTTTTATATATATATCCTCAAAAAGATTTTTTTGTTTGATTTCTAAATTTCCTTCTTTAACTAATTCTAAAGATCCAGCAAAAATACCAGCAGTTCCAGTCCTTTTGTATTTTTTATCATTTTTAAAATTTTTTGGTATCAAGTCTTCTAATTTTTTCCAATCTAAAAGTTTTCCAAAAAAATTTTTGATAGTTTTGATTCCATCTTCAGTGGTAAATACCGGTAGTCTAGGTATGTTAATTTTTTGAAAATCTTTAGTCATCAAAATTGTTGAATACGATTTCAATAAATCATACAAGCTAATGTTATATTCGCTATTATATATTGGACGAATACCTGATCTCATGCCTCTTGTTCTAATTTCTTTACCAAGCCTTTTTCTTTTAAGCATTTGTTCTGATAATAAACGAATTAATTCTAATTTTTTTAATTGTAATTTTAATTTTTCAGCTACTTCTTGAAGTTTAAATTCTTCTTCGGGAGTTCCAGGTAAAAGTAATTTTGATTTTAAATAAGCTAACCAAGTAGCCATTAAGAGATATTCAGAAGCAATTTCTAAATTAAGATCTTTTTCATTTTTTATAAAATCATTAAATTGATCAGCTAATTTAGTTATCGATATGTTTTCTAAATTAACTTTTTGTGCTTTAGCTAAATCTAATAATACATCCAAAGGACCGTCATAATTATCGATCTGCACATTAAAAAACTCTGAATCATTTTGGATCATTATTAAATACTATCTTAAAATTTTATAAAATTGTGATGTTTTTTTAATGATAAAATTATTAATTAAAGGTGAATTTTTTGCAACTATTTCCATTTCTTTAAGATTTCCATTGCAATGAAGTGCTAAATTACAACCAGCATTAAAAGCTTTAATTGTATTTAATTCTAGGTTGTATTTTAAACTTTTCATAGATAAATCGTCTGAAATTAAAATATTATTAAAACCAATTTCTTTTCTTATAATTTTTATCATTTTTTTTGAGTGTGTGACTGTATTTTTTTTATCTATTTTTTTAAATATTAAGTGACCGGTCATTCCAAAAAAAGATTTTTTCTTTTTAAATGGTTTAAAATCATTTTTAAATAAATATTTATAAGATTTATTAATTATTGGTGTAAAATGATGACTATCAACTTTTGCTAGGCCATGGCCTGGTAGATGCTTAATAATTGTACCTATTGAATTTTCATGAAAAAACTTAATACATAAATCACCTATTTTAGATACAATTTCAGGATTTTTTGAATAGGATCTATCTCCAATAACATTACTAGAACCTTTTATTTTTAAATCTAAAACTGGTACTGAATTAATATTAATACCAAGTTGTTTTAACAAAAAAGCAGTTTTATCAATGAACAACTTATAAAATATATTAAATTCATATCTATTCTTAAGGTATTTTTGGCCAAAGTATTCAGAAGTCAAATTGTCAAAAGTAATAATATTCTTCAATCTATTTACTTTGCCCCCTTCTTGATCGACCATGATTGGATATTTTTTATCATTAAACAATTTTCTTATACTCGAGGTCAGTTTTTGGGTTTGTTGAATATCTTTTATATTTCTTAAAAACAAAATAATTCCCCAAGGTTTATATTTTTTTAAAAAATTTATTTCTTTCGATGATAGTTTTTTTGACTTTATTCCAACAATAAATGATCTTCTATTAATCATTAGGTTCTAGGAGTTTCCAAAATTTATATTTCTTTTTTTTTGTATTATTTTGTTCAACATATTGAATTATATTTTGAGTATCATTTTCTAAGATTGGTAATTTTTTAGCATAGTTATTCAATTTTTGATTTATTTGATTTAAAGATCTGTAGTTTCTTTTTTCATTATTGTCTGAAAAATAATATCTTATGGTGAAAAATAAAAATGAAGAAATTATTATGATAAATATTAAATATTTAATTTCTTTAATCATTACATTTTCTTCGGAGTCGAAACACCAACAATATCCATGCCTGATTTGATTACATTTGAAATAGTTTTTAAAAAAACCAATTTATCATTAGAAATCTCTTTTTGATCGTTAATAAATCTTTTATCTGGATTATCTTTACCAAGATTCCAGTAGGAATGAAATAGCGATGCTAGTTCATAAAGATAGACAGGTATTCTATGTGGTTCAAATTTTTGACTTGATGACTCAACACATTTTGGCCATTCGGATAACTTTTTTAAAATTTTTATTTCATCTTCTGAATATTCAAAATTAAAATTAACAATATCTATTTCTGTGCTTATATCTTTACCTAAGTGTCTAAAAACTGAAGATATTCTTGCATAAGCGTACTGAACATAATAAAGAGGATTATCTTTTGATTTTTCTATAACATTATCAAAATCAAAATCTAACTCTGCATCGCTACTTCTATTTAACATTATGAATCTTGTTGCATCCTTACCAACTTCATCAATTAAGTCATCGACTGTAATGTAGTCCCCTTTTCTTTTTGACATTTTAAAAGGTTTGTTATTTTTAATTAATTTTACTAATTGACTTACTTTACAAACAATCTTCTCTTTTGAATTTGATAATGCCTCAACTGATGAAGATATTCTTTTAATGTATCCAGCGTGATCGGCACCTAAAATATTTATTAAAATATCAAACTTTCTATCCAATTTATTTTTATGATATGCGACATCACTAGCAAAATAAGTCCAAGACCCATCTGATTTTTGCAAAGCTCTGTCTTTATCATCACCAAAATCAGTTGATTTAAAAAGTAACTGATCTCTTTCTACCCAGTCATCATTTTCTTCATTGGCTGGTGCTTTTATCTTTCCTTCATAAACAAAATTATTTTTTTTGAGAAATCCTATAACCTTTTCAACTTCTTTGTTTTCTACTAATTTTTTTTCACTTATAAAATTATCATGAATGATACCTAAGCTATTAAGGTTATCTTTTATTAGTTTTAATGCCTCATTGATTGATAAGTCACTAAGTGACTCAGAGATATTTTCAAAATTTTTAAAATCAATTTCAGTGTTTGATTTTATTATATTTTTAGCAAAATCAATTATATAATCTCCTGGGTATAGATCTTCATTTTCGATTGGAAAAGGTTCATTAAATTTAATTTCTCGTATTCTGAAATATACAGATTTAGTAAAATTTATAATTTGATTACCATAATCATTTACATAATATTCTTTTGTTACCTTATGATTATTAAACTTTAATATATTTGCAATAACATCTCCCAAAATTGCACCTCTGCAATGACCAACATGTAAAGGACCCGTCGGATTTGCCGAAACAAATTCTACTAAATAACTCTTTTTTTTTTCTTTGTTATTAATGCCAAAAGTCTTAGGGTTTTTAAGAATTGTTTTTGTAAAATTTGTCCAGAATATCCGATTAAATTTAATATTTATAAAACCTGGTTTAATTGTTGTAATTGAATCAATTGATTTGTCACTTTCCTTTATGGCTTTGCTTATTTCATTAGCAATATCTAATGGAGATCTTTTATTGATTTTAGATAAAAACATTGCTGCATTTGATGAAATATCACAATTAAATTTTGATGGAGGAATTTCTGTATTTATTCCATTTAAATCATCTGGTAAAATAATTTTACCCTCATTAGACAAATCTAAAAGTATTTTTTTAATTTTCTCTAAATATTCATCAAATATATTCATTTAATATTATTATATAGATTGATTGCATAACGGTCTGTCATTCCAGAAATAAAATCAGAAATTGCTCTGAACTTATTTGAAGAAAGTTCATTTTTTGAAATAAATTTCTGTGGATTTTTTTTTATTTTATAAAATAACTTACTTAAAATTAATTTTCCTTTATTATTTTTTGCTAACACGCTTTTATTATTATACATTTTTGTCTTTAAAAAAAATCTTATTTCACTTTCTGAGATTTTCATTTTATCAGAAAAATCAACCATTAATGAGTTAGTTTTAGTAATATTTTTTAAATTCTTAATTTTGTTTTTCTTTAAATTTTTTTTTGTATTAATCAATAAATCTTTAATCATCTTATCTATTGAGTCTCTTATTATTTGATATGTTGCTATCTTATAATTGTGTTTATTAATCTTATACTTATATTTATTATAAATGACTTTAAAAAAATCAATCTCGACTAATTCTTCAATTCTAAATAGGTTAGCTTTAATTCCATCTTGTATATCATGATTATTGTAAGCAATATCATCTGATATAGCAGATATTTGAGCTTCTAATGATGGAAATGTTTTAAAATCAATCATTTTTTTAAATTTATTAATACCAATTAATTCATTGACTAAATCCAAATCTTCCACCGGTCCATTGTGTTTTAACAACCCTTCTAAAGTTTCTATTGAAAGATTGAGGCCATTAAATTTTAAATATTTGTTTTCTAAAAACATGACTATTCTTAAAGTTTGTAAGTTATGATCGAATCCTCCATAATTTTGCATGCATTCATTTAATGCATCTTCTCCGGCATGACCAAAAGGTGTATGACCTAAATCATGTGCAAGACTTAAGGTCTCAGCTAAATCTTCATTTAAATTTAAGTATCTTGCTATAGATCTTGCAATTTGAGCTACCTCCATTGAATGGGTAATTCTTGTTCTATAATGATCCCCCTCTGTATTAACAAATACTTGAGTCTTATGTTTTAACCTTCTAAATGAAGCGCTATGGACAATACGATCCCTATCTCTTTGAAATGGTGTTCTATATTTTGACAAAGATTCTTTAAAGATTCTTCCTTTGCTTTTGAATAACCCTAGCTTTGAGTATTTTTTCATCCTTTAAAATTAAAAATTAAGTATTATATTAGTAATACCAGTGATCAATTATGATTAAAGAAATTAAATTTACTGATAAAGCACTAAAACAGATCAATAATCTTTTATCTAAAAAAGATAAAGGGTCTTTTTTTAGAATCGCTATTAAAGGTGGTGGTTGTTCAGGTTTTCAATATGAATTTACTTTCGATAAAGAGAAAGCAGCAGACGATTTAAATTATGAAAATATAATAATTGATAAAACTTCTGCAGATCTTCTAAAAGGATCAGAAATTGATTATGTTTCAGAATTAATAGGAGAACAATTTAAAATAACAAACCCACAAACAAAATCTTCTTGCGGTTGTGGTGTATCTTTCTCACTTTAATGATTATTTCCTCGTGGAATGTAAATTCTGTTCGAGCACGTATTGAAAATATAAAAAGTTATCTCTTAAAATATAAACCAGATATTGTCATGATGCAGGAAATTAAGACTGAAGATGTTAACTTTCCTTATGATGATTTTTCATCAATGGATTATGAAAGTCACGTTTTTGGTCAAAAAAGTTATAATGGTGTAGCTATTATTTCTAAAGGAAAATTAAAAAACATTAAAACAGATTTAATTAAAGATAAATTAAAACAATCGAGAATAATTTCAGCTGAACTTGAATATAAGAAAAAAAATATTCAATTAATAAATATTTATACACCTAATGGTAATCCGGTAGATACAGAAAAATATGATTATAAAAAGAAATGGCTTGATGATTTACTTAAACAATTAAAGTCATTAAGTAAAAAAAATCCAAATATTATTCTTGCAGGTGACTTTAATATTATTCCAGCGGCAGAAGATGTTTATAATCCAAAAAGTTTTGAGGATGATGCTTTATTTAGATTAGAAATAAGAAAAAAGTTAAGAGAGATGATTAATTTAGGTTTTAATGATGTTTATAGACATTTTAATGAAACCAAAGAAGGATATACTTTTTGGGATTATATGAGAGGTGCTTGGCAAAAAAATAATGGGATGAGAATTGATCACTTTTTAGTTTCAAATTCTTTAATTGATCAAGTTAAAGGTATAAACATTAATAAAGATCCAAGAGGTCGTGAAAAACCTTCAGACCACACCCCTATTGAAATCACTTTAGCTTAAAGACTTTATTTTATTTACTAATTCCTCGTTTATATTTCGGGGACCTTTATCTAATCTATTTTTGTGTCTTCTCTCCCCTGGAAGTCTAACGCCGTCAAAAGATTTCATTTTATCGAAAAATTCATCAGCATGTTTTTTCCAATTAGTTCCAGAAGTTTTATCTGGTGAGATTGCTAGTATAAATTCTCCTCCACTAGGTGGACCACCATCATTATTATCTTTTGCAGCTGTTTCAAAACTAAAATTGTCACCAACTAAAGCACCAGCCATTAACTCAACCATCATTGCTATTGCTGAACCTTTGTAGCCTCCAAAAGGGAGTAGTACTCCGCCATCAGCTATTGCGCCTGGATCAGTTGTTTCTTTACCTTCTTTAGTTAAACCGGTTCCTAAAGGAACTTTGTGGCCTTCTCTTTTAGCAACTTGAACTTCTCCCATTGCCATTGATGCTGTTGCCATATCATAAACAACTGGAGTTTTTCCAGGTCGAGGCCAAGCAAATGAAATTGGATTTGTTCCAAACAATGGTTTGATTGCACCAGCAGGAGCTACTGCCGGCTTATATGATGTACATGCAAAAGCAACTAATCCTTCTTCTGCTAATTTTTCCGTTTCAGGCCACATCGCTGCCATATGATGTGAATTATTTATTGCAAGAACTGCTACACCATTTTCTTTTGCAGCTTTGGCTAATTCAGGCAAACCTTTATTTAAAACAACGGGTGCTAAACAATTATTACCTTGAACTTTGATTACTGATGAAGAAATCTTTTTTACTTCTGGTTTTCCTTTACCATTAATTTTTCCACTTTTTAAACCACTTACATATGCTGGTAATCTAAATAAACCATGAGATAAAGATCCATCACGCTCTGCATTTCTAATTAAATCTGATAAAATAGATGCTGTTTCATCATCACATCCATTAGCTAATAAAGTTTTTTTAGCTAAATCAAAAATCTCATCTAATGTTAGGGAAACTGTACTCATCCCATTATTAGATATTATTTATGACTAAAGATCAATTTTTATTTAACAACCTTTGAAAGAATTAGACATGTTGCCAATTAAATCAAAATATAAATCTTTACCTGGATCAAGAGTAGCT
This sequence comes from uncultured Pelagibacteraceae bacterium, assembly GCA_902617715.1. Taxonomy (GTDB): domain Bacteria; phylum Pseudomonadota; class Alphaproteobacteria; order Pelagibacterales; family Pelagibacteraceae; genus Pelagibacter. The sequence continues at coordinate 44,330 of CACMXS010000007.1, forward strand.
CCTAATGGATCGATTACACCTGTTGCAACATTAGTATCTTTAGCTACTGCTTTTATTATATCAGGATTAAATTGAGGCTCTGAAAATATACAACTAACTTTATCATGCTCAATTACCTCTCTGATTTCAGCTAATTGCTCAGCACCTGGCATAACGTCTGTATTTACAGTAAATGCTCCAAGAATATTTATACCAAATCTTTTTTCAAAATATTGATAGGCATCATGGAAGACTACTGATTTAAAATCTTTGTTTAATTCAGACTTAACTTTTTTTGTAAGTTTATCTAAATCATTATGTGCTCTCTTTAAGTTTGCTTTATATTTAGCCTCATTTTTTTGATCATTTTCGATTAAGTGTTCAGCCATTTCGCTTAAAATCACTTTTGCATTCATAGGATCTAACCAGATATGTGGATCAAATTCGCCATGTGCATGTCCTTCGTGACCATGCTCATCGTGACCATCTTTTTTATGCTCATCGTCATGTCCGTGTTCATCATGACCATGTTCTTTTTCCTTTTTATCATGATCATGATCGTCATGATCATCCTCTTTTTTTGCGTGATCATCATGTCCGTCTTCTTTATGACCATGATCATGCTCTTCAAAAATATTTCTTTCTCTAAATTTAAGTTTAGTTAAACCTTTAATTTCCATTAATTCGATTTTTTCAGCTTTTTTTGCAATAGTCTTTAATGGTTTTTCTAAGAAATTTTCTATGTCCTCTCCTACCCAAAATATAATATCTGCATTTTGAATCATTTTTGCATGAGATGGTTTAAGAGCAAATCCATGTGGTGAAGCATAACCATCAACGATTAAATCTGGTTTACCAACACCATCCATTAGATAACTTGCAAGAGAATGGATTGGTTTTATTGTTGCCACTACTTTAATTTCAGCGTTTGCTGGCACAAAAATTGTTAAGAATGATAATATTGATAAGATTAATGGTAATTTCTTTGTGTTTTTCATATGTTGTATATTTAAATTGTTATAATATAACATTATGTAATAATATAACACTTATTAGTCAAGAAATAAAATGAGCACTGATCAAAATATATTGGTGAAATTAAATGATGCTGGTTTACAGTTGAACAATAAATGGTTAGTCAAAGGAGTTTCACTTCAAGTTGAAAAAGGTAAAATAGTTACTCTTATAGGTCCAAACGGATCAGGAAAAAGCACAACAGCTAAAATTGCTTTAGGTATTTACAAAAAAATTGATGGTTCAGTTGAAAAATACACCAATAAAGTTGGATATGTCCCACAAAAAATTTCAATCGATTGGACGTTACCGCTAAGAGTAAATGATTTCATGGTATTAACTGAAAGTCTAAGTAAAGAGACAATAGATGAAGCTCTATCTTTAACTGGTGTCATTCATCTTAAAGATAAAAATTTAGGAGATTTATCAGGTGGTGAGTTTCAAAGAGTTTTACTTGCAAGAGCTATTTCAAAAAAACCAGACTTATTGGTGCTCGATGAACCAGTTCAAGGAGTAGATTTTACAGGTGAAATCGCTTTATACGAACTAATTAAGAAAATTTCTGATGAATTAAATTGTGGAATCTTGTTGATTTCTCATGATCTACACACTGTGATGACAGCCACTGACCATGTAGTTTGTTTAAATGGTCACGTATGTTGTTCGGGATCGCCAATGGATGTTGCAAAAAACAATGAGTATAAAGCTTTATTTGGTGAACAAGCTTCTCAAATATTGTCAAGATATGAACATAGGCATGATCATATTCATACAGATGAGGGTAAAATAAAAAAAAATTAAATGTTTGATGATTTTTTTATAAGAGCTTTAGTAGCTGGAATTGGTGTTGCTTTTGTAACGGGACCTCTTGGTTGCTTTGTTATATGGAGAAGATTATCTTATTTTGGTGACACCTTAGCTCACTCTGCTCTATTGGGAGTGACATTAGCGTTTACTATGGAGTTTAATATTGCGCTATCGGTGTTTATCATTTCATCTCTGATAGCACTTATTCTTATTCAGCTTCAAAAAAAAACTAATTTACCAGGTGATGCTTTGTTGGGTCTTCTAGCTCATTCATCTCTGGCAGTTGGACTTGTTGTGATAGGTTTTTTAACATTTATCAGGTTTGATATTATGGGATTATTATTTGGAGATATTTTAGCGGTTTCGGTTGATGATTTGTTAATCATATGGATTGGAGGGGCATTTATCTTATTAACTCTGAAATTTATTTGGAAACCTTTATTCGCTTCAACAGTAAATTATGAACTAGCAGAAGCAGAAGGCTTAAATCCAGACAGGGCTAAGGCAATCTTTACTATTTTAATGGCTGCAATCATTGCAATTTCAATTAAAATGGTTGGGTTACTATTAATTACTGGAATGCTGATTATCCCTGCTGCAATGGCTAGAAATTTGTCATCAAGTCCACAAAGTATGGTTATCTATTCAATTATAGGAGGCTTGTTATCTGTAATTATAGGATTGTTCACATCTTTAGAATTTAATACATCTTCGGGTCCATCAATTATAACAGCAGCTTTATTATTGTTCATACTTTCATTATTTAAAATAAAACAATCTATTAAATTGAAAAATTAATGAGGAATCGTTAAAATGAAAACAATGCATAAAGAACATACTCTCACAAAAAATCAGCAAATTATTTTTGATTTAATTGATAAATCTCCTGAACCAATGAAAGCTTATTCAATCCTTTTTAATGTTCAAAAAAAAGGCATTAAAGCACCCCCGCAAGTTTATCGAGCGTTAGATAAGCTAGTTGAAATAGGAAAAATTCACAAAATAGAGAGTCGTAATGCTTTTATTGCGTGTCACAATTCAAGCTGTCGAGTGGCTAAAGCTACAGCGTTTTCTATCTGTGAGATTTGTGAGAAAGTAACAGAAATAAGTAGTGCAGGTCTTTCCAAATACTTAGCTAACTTCAAAGACAAAGATGGTATGAAATATAGCAAATACAATCTTGAGTTTTTTGGATTATGTAAAAAGTGTAGATAATTCTTTATTTTAATAAATTCTTAACATAACTGAAATAATAATAATGAAAGGAAATTTTTATGTTTATAAAAAAATATCTAAAATGGATTAGTACGTTTTTAGTTTTAGTAGGAATACTTCTTACAAATTTAAATATATATCCATTAAATATATATTTTCATGGATTAGGAGTTGTTGGATGGACTGTCGCTGGATTTATCAGCAAAGATAAAGCGATACTAACAAACTTCGGATTACAAATTCCATTATTTGTTATTGGGATTTATAAGATTATTTTTTAAATGAAGAATATATTGTTTGTATGCACAGGTAATTCAGCAAGAAGTATTATTGCTGAAAGTATTATAAATAATGAGTATGACGATTTGTATAAAGGTTTTAGTGCCGGGAGTAATCCAACAGGAAAAATAAATGAAGATGTGAAGAATTATTTATTATCAAAACATTATGATCTTTCAAATTATAGATCTAAAAATTTTAATGAGTTTATTAATGGTCAAATTAAAATGGATTATGTGATTACAGTTTGTAATAATGCTAATAACGAAGTCTGCCCTATTTGGCCAAATAAAGATCAGATAATTCATTGGGATATAGAGGATCCTGTTAAATTACTTAATGAAACAAATGACATAAATAGAAAAGATGAGATTATTGAAAAAGTTTACAATAATATTCATAAAAGAATAAAGGATCTGCTTAATGAAAAATAAAAGTCGTTATTTTCTTGCTGAATTAATAGGAAGTTGTTTTTTAGTGATGATTATTGTCGGCTCAGGTTTAATGGCTGAGAACTTAACTAATGACGTTGCTGTAATGTTAATAGCTAATACTATAGCAACAGGAGCAGGTTTATTTGTACTTATCACAGTTTTTGCTGATGTATCAGGAGCTCATTTTAATCCATTTGTAAGTATTGCTATGGCAATAACAGGCAAATTAAAAAAGAAACTACTACCCTTTTATATTATTGCTCAATTGGTTGGTTGCTTGATTGGTGTTGGTTTAGCTAATTTCTTTTTTGAACATGAAGTTTATGAATTGTCTACTAAATCAAGAGATGGAATTTACATACTCACATCTGAGGTAATAGCAACATTAGGGCTTATAATTATAATTTTTGGGTCTATGAAGTCGGGCAAAATTGCTGTTGCTGCTAGTGTTGGTCTTTATATTACTGCTGGTTATTGGTTTACTTCTTCAACTTCTTTTGCAAATCCAGCTGTTGCTATTGCTAGAACATTTACAGAGTCTTTTACTGGTATTAGTTATTTAAATACTCCTTATTATATTTTAGCTGAGCTTATTGGAATGTTAATTGCTGTACTTATTGTTAAAAAGTTATTTTTAGAAAAAAATTGAAAAATATAAAACTTACCAATCGAATAAGTTTAATTAACAAAAAATTTAAAAAAAAAGAGTTTTATCATTATCTTAAAACTTCTAATCTTTCATTAGTAATACCTAAGATTAAAGACAAATATGTAGTAGTTTCCCAAAAAAGAGTTCCAATTAATAAAATTAATTACGAGTTTCCTTCTGGGATAGTGGAAAAAAAGGAAACAACTCTGCAATCAGCATATAAGGAATTAAGAGAAGAAACAGGATATAGATCAAGATCAAAATTGAGTAAAATAATAACTTTTTATACTGAACCTGGAAGACTAACTACTAAAATTACTGGTTATTACACAGAAGACTTAATTAAAATTTCGAAACCAGAACAAGGTATTAGAATTCATCTTTTTAATCAAAGAGAGATATTTAAATTAATATTAAATCAAAAATTCAATAATAGTTCTCATATAGCAATGTTTTTTTATTTAATAACAGGTCTTAAAAAACTATAAACTATAGGTTGTAACAAAATATCCTTTTTATTTTAGGATTATATGATTAAATTAAGTATCAAATAATTCGGAGGCAGTAATGAGAAAAAAACTAAAAAAGAATGAAAAGAAAAAAACAAAAATATTAAAATCAATTGATAAACTTAAAAATAAAATTACAGCTAAAGAAAAAAAATTATCAAGCCTTAATATTAAAATTGCTGGTCTAGAAAAAAAGGTTGCTGAAAAAAAAGCAAAAAAACTTGCTAAGAAGAATGCAGAGCAGTCTCCTGCATCTATAAATAATTAATTCCAAATTGTCTTTCTTCCTTCTCTTAAATGAGAAGGAAGAAAGAAGCTAATTAACAAAATTTAAACAGGGGAAAAAATAATGAATATTTAAATTTTGTAAATTATCTTAAAAAGATTAAGTTACAGAAATATTTACTTATTATTAAAGTTTAATTAATTTAAGTTTATTTTGAATTATTTGAATAAATTACTCTTGGCTCTAAAAATAATTCTCTAGCAAGAGCTTTAAATCTTTTGGTAACTTGTTTTGAGATTATTTCTTGATGTTGTGATGGAATTTTTAAAAATACAGCATTACCTCTTTTATACAATTTAAACTCTTCAAGAAATATCGTAGATATCGAGGTCAATGATTGTGAAAATCTCAATGCTGCACCAACTTGTTTGCTTGAAAAAATTTCATTATTATTCAAAAAAGTTAAATACTCGATCTTTGGATTATACTTGATACTACAGTACCGCCAATAGCATGACAAAGCTAATTGTATTCTTTCTTTATGAGTCAATCTAAGTAAAGGAGTATTTATCGTTTCTTGAAATACCAATTCAGCTTTTTGAAATGCTCCCAATCCCCAATCCATATGACTTAATACACATGCCAGATATAATAATTTCTTATTAAAGTGCTCATTACCTTCAAAAACTGGATGAATAAAATCATAATATTTTTTATAATTTGACCCTAAATCACCTCTTTTTTGCGCAACCTTCTCAATTGCTTTGTAAAAAATTTCAGATTCTTTTACATCTTTAAAATGGTCAATTGATAAAGATCCTTCACGCAAACCACTGATAGAACAAATAATTTTTTTTGGATTTGAAACTTTCATAATTTCATCAAGTATAATACAGCTATAAGGTAAATATGGTGTCCTAGATTTTGAAATATACTCAACTGTTTTAAGTTTGGATTTATTAAAAGAAGAAATTTTTTCAACAAACTTAGATAAAACATTATTATCAATACTATATTGATGAATTATGTGTACTGGATGATTATTTTGAAAAAGATGTAATTTAAATAATGCACGCCAAGTACCTCCAACTAAATATAAATTATTAAATTTCTTTTTTGAGAGCCATTTTTCATCTCTTAATAATTTTTTAATATATTTTGCTAAATTTCTTTTTTTAACTATAGGATTATTCATTAATCTTAAAACACCAACAGGTAATGAGGTTTTATTGGTTACTATATTGTTTTCAACTCGGGCTAACTCCAAACTACCACCGCCAAGGTCAGCAACTAATCCATCAACATTTTCAAAACCTATTTTTACTCCCTCAGCTGTGCATTTAGCTTCTTCTTCGCCTGATAATATATTAATCTTAGTTTTAAAAAGTTTTTCAACTTCATCAATAAAAGGTTTTGTATCAGTTGCTTCTCTTATAACTGCTGTTGCAATAATCTTTAGATTTGTGATTTTTGAAACATTTAAAATTTCAGAAAATCTTTTTAAAACTTTTAAAGCATATTCAGTACCAGATCTGTGAAGTTTTTTCGATTTATCTAAATTTTTTCCAAGTTCACAAACTGCTTTTTCATTAAAAAAAGGCACACGAGAAGAACTGAAATCTTCATAAATTAGCATTCTTATAGAGTTTGATCCAATGTCTATTATAGCTAATTTAGCCTGATTTAATTTTAAACTATTTTTACTTTTAATTACTTCCACTTTTAATCAATCTTAAGTGCAGTTGTTTAGGCTGCATTCTTAGTTTAGCTTTACCTCTTCCAGATAAGCTCGGATTATTCATAAAATATTCATGAGCTGAAAAGGAATCGCTCTTACTATATTTAATTTTTTTATAATTACCATCAGCTTCAAGTTCCCAGCTCTGATTAGTATCAAGATAATTTGCCAACATTATTTGATCTAAGATCTGTTCATGAACAGTCTCATTTTCAATTGGGACTAGAAGTTCTACCCTTCGATTTAAATTTCTCGGCATTAAATCAGCTGACGAAATATATACTTTTGCATTTCTATTAGGCATTTTTTTTGTACCATTACTAAAACAATAAATTCTAGAATGCTCTAAAAATCTTCCTATGATACTTTTTACAAATATGTTTTCTGATCTATCTTTTACTCCTGGTCTTAAACAACAAACACCCCTTACAAATAAATGAATTTTTACACCAGCATTCGAAGCTTCATAAAATTTATCAATAATTTCTGGATCTACTAAAGAGTTCATTTTTGCCCAAATAGCTGCAAATTTTCCATTTTTAGAATTTTTAATTTCAGCATCAATATTTTCATTTAAGGTTTGCCTCATATTTACTGGCGAAATAGAAATTTTATTTAAATTTTTTGGTTTTGCGTATCCTGTTACATAATTGAAAAACTTTTCAACATCTGATGCCATTTTCTTATCACAACTAAATAAAGACAAATCAGTATAAATTTTAGCATTTACTGGATGATAATTGCCAGTTCCTAAATGAAAATAAGTTTGTATTTTACCCTGTTCTCTTCTTAAAACTAATGATGATTTTGCATGAGTTTTATATTTAGCAAAACCATAAACAATTTGAACACCTACTTT
>CACMXS010000008.1 GCA_902617715.1 uncultured Pelagibacteraceae bacterium
AACAGCAAATTATAATAGATTTTAAATAAGCGGGCATAGCTCAGTGGTAGAGCGTCTCGTTGCCAACGAGAAGGTCGAGGGTTCGACCCCCTTTGCCCGCTCCATTTATTTTATGACTGATTTAACACAAAAAAAATGTATACCGTGTGAGGGAGGAGTAATTCCTTTCGATATATCTGAAATTCATAAGTATCAAAAAAAAGTGGATGGATGGGAACTCGTAAAAGATAACACAGAAATATTTTTTTTAGAAAAAGAATTTAAATTTAAAAATTTTAAAGAAAGCCAAAATTTTATTAATCAAGTAGGTGATATTTCTGAGTCCGAGGGTCATCACCCAGATATATTATTTGGGTGGGGTTACGCAAAAATAAAAATAACCACACATGCGATTCATGGATTGTCAGAAAATGATTTCATATTAGCTGCTAAGATAGATAAAATTAATGTCTAAAATGTCTAGTTTTAGAAAAAACCAAGACCGTATTTGTATCATTAGCAAATTTGATTATATCTTTATCGTTTATTGATCCTGAAGGTTGAATTACAGCTGAGACACCCGATTGAACTAATTTTTCAATTCCATCAACAAATGGAAAAAAAGCATCGGATGCTGCACTTATGTCATCATGATTTTTAGAGAATTTTTTCATTTTATCGATTGCTATTTTACAACTATCAATTCTACTCGGTTGTCCTGACCCAATACCTATAGTACTTTCATTTTGCGCTAGAACTATAGCATTTGATTTTACGTATCTACATACATTAAAAGCAAATATTAAATTTTTCATTTGTTGATAATTGGGTTTATTTTTTGAAACAACTTTAAAATCTTTTGATTTAAATTTAATTTTGTCCTCATTTTGAAATAATAGAGTTTCGTTAAATGAATTAATCTTAAACTCTTGATTAAATTTAAAATTACTTGAATCAATTAATCTCACATTCTTTTTCTTTTTTAGAATTTTGAGAGCATTTTTATCAAATTTTTTTGCAATTATAACTTCTAAAAACATTTTGTTTAATTCTAATGCTAATTTGAGATCAATCTTAAAATTGCACAAAACTACTCCTCCAAAAGCACTAACTGGATCACAGGCTAAAGCTGATTTATAACTTTTTAATTTATCCTTAATAATTGATACACCACAAGGATTGGCATGTTTTATAATAACAACCCCAGTATTATTTGGAAGCGAGTCTGAAATAGTAAGTGCTGCATTTATATCATTGTAATTATTATAGCTTAATTGTTTACCATGTAATTGACTTAAATTTAATGATGAACCTAAGGAATAAATTGCACTCTGTTGATGTGGATTTTCACCATATCTAAGTTTTTCTATAAATTTGGAATGAAAAATTTTTTTTTCTGGAAAGTTATTATTTGAAATTTTATTGAAGTAATTTGCTATTAAAGAGTCATAATATGCAGTTTCAGTAAATGCAATTTGAGACATTTTTTTTCTAAATTCTAATGATGTAGAGCCATTATTTTTATTTAATTGATTTATTAAATTAGGATACTGATCTGAGGAGGTTAAAGTAGCTACGTCGTTATAATTTTTTGCTGCAGCTCTAACCATTGTTGGACCACCAATGTCGATATTTTCTATAATTTTTTTGTGATTTTTTGTTTTTTGTATTATTTCTTCAAAAGGGTAGAAATTTACAATAACTAGATCAATATTTTTAAAGTTGTTTTTTTTAAGGTCTTTTGAATGCCTTTTGTTATTTCTTATATTTAAAATTCCACCATGAATTTTTGGATGTAATGTTTTCAGTCTTCCACCTAATATTTCTGGAAAATTAGTATAATCTGATACTTCAATACATCTAAATTTTAATCTTTTAATTTCTTTAAAAGTTCCTCCAGAGCTAATTATTTCAACATTAAATTTTTTCAAGATTTTTAAAAGATTTCTTAAATTTTTTTTATTTGATACAGAAATTAATGCACGTTTTATCTTTTTCATTGGATCTTAATAAACTCCCATTTAATAATATTATTTTGTGAATTAGTTATTCCAGAAATATAAATATTCTGATTTTCTGTATAATTATTTTTCTTACCGAAATATAGTCCATTATCAATATCTATTTCAAAATTTTTACATGTAAATTTCCATCCTTCTTTATCCAACTCAACCAATATTGATTTGTTGTCTTGCGTTTTCATAATTTTCACAGAAGGTTCTAGATGAAATCTAACATCAAATTTTAGGTTTGGAAATTTTTTTTTCCCAAAAATTTTTTCTAAACCAATTAATTTGTTTTCTTTGGGATAAAATTCAATTTCTCTCTCATAAAATACATTGTATTTTTTTAAATAACCATCATGTGCAGACGAAATTTTCCAATAATTTTTTTCATATGTCACTTTTTTTTTTATGATTGTTAATCCTTCTTTAATTTCAAATCCAAAATTAGATTTTCTTTTAAATTTACATGATGAATTATCATCTATAGTCAAAACATTGTGAACTGCAGAAGATCGTGACAAATTACTCAATTTATAATTATTTTTATTAAAATATCCTGCATTAGTTAATATTTTTTTTCCGTTAGATATGAATTCAAAAGATAAAGCTCCGGCTTGGTAATCGTTGGAAAACTTTCTGCTTGGTGATGAACCAACATCCATTATTAAATTTATCTTTTTATTTTTTAGATTTATATAATTAGAAAATTCATAATTATCATTTTTAAATGAATAACCTAATCTGTTGAGATAAAGATCAAATTCACTATTGTTCGAGATATTATTGCCATTAAATAAAGGATCTAAATTATTCTCATTATTAAAAAAAGTATATGATTGACCAAGTTGAAATATATTTTCATTTATAAATTCTGGAATTTGTGTTTGAGACTCTTTAAACCACTCTCTAATTATAATTAAATACTTTAGAAATAAAATTGAATATTTGATACTTCTAGATCTAGGAAAGCCAAAAGTATCTAATGAATTTTTAATAATTTTTTTTAAATTATTTAAACCTTTGATAGTAAAATTCTTTTCATCTTTGTAACAAAGTCCAACAAGAATAATTGCTGCAATAGCTGAAAGTTTATTTTCATAACTATGAATATTATCTATTTGATTAATTAGGTGTGAAGTTTGTTTATGAATGATTTTGTTAAAATCTATTTTATATTGCTCATTGGAGTTTTCGTAAGTTAGTCTATAATTAGATAGCCAAGATATAATTCTTTTTGAAGTAGTATCGAAATTCCAATTTTTAGAATTATATTTAAAATTTATTTCAATCCAATTTTTAATTACTGACTGTACTGAGTTGCTAGAAGATTTTAAATCAACACTAAATAACCAAAAGAAATTATTTAATTTATTAAGATGTTTTTTATCTAATTCTTGATTAATCCATACATTATCTAAAGAGAAATCATCAATATTTAATTTCTTTGTTTGAAATTTCAAAATTGGTGTAAGTAGATATGCACTAGGTTTATATTCTAAACTTTTATTGTAAAATTTTGATATCTTTTTATCGTAAAAAATAGAGTTGAAATATATTTGTCTAAAAATATCGAACATAATCGAGAAGATTATTTGAGATCATCAATTATATTGATCTCAATAAATCTATATTTTTTTTGATATTTCCATTATTGCTTTTAAAAATAGTAGTTCCAGAAACTATAATATTTGCGCCAGCTTCAATAGCTAGTTTACAATTATCAAAATTAATGCCTCCATCGATTTCTATATCAAAGTTTAAATTTCTTTCTTTACGAATTCTTACCAAGTTCTTTATTTTATCCAGAACTTCTGGCATAAATTTCTGTCCTCCAAATCCAGGATTAACACTCATAATTAAAACTAAATCTATTTGATCTAAGTTTTTTTCAATTAAGTTAATTTTTGAATCAGGATTTAAAGAGACTCCAACTTTTTTATTTAATTTATTAATCTTATCAATTGAGCTTTGAAGATCATTTGTTGCTTCAGGATGAATTGTAATTATATCTGCCCCTGCTTCTGCATAGGCCTCAATGTATTGATGAACAGGTGAAATCATTAGATGAACATCAAAAGGAATAGATGAGTATTTTTTAAGATCTTTTATAACAGGTGGTCCAATAGTCAAATTTGGCACAAAATGACCATCCATTACATCAACGTGTATCATATCTGCACCAGCTTCACTTAGTTTTTTAATTTCATTACCTAGTTGACTAAAGTCAGCAGATAAAATCGAAGGTGAAATTTGTATTTTTTTCATTGATAACTAGAATAACTAGTATCAACTTTTAAAATTTAATTGAATTAAAAAATTGGTAAATTTGTCTCGAAATTTCACTTTCCAATGGAAAAGATAACATTCCCATAACTGAATATCCTAAAATCCATGGCATCAAGTAAAATCTAATCATAAAGAAAAACCAGGCAACATAGAGAGGAACCAAGGGTCCAATAATAAACGATGGTGTTATTGGTTTAAATAAAGTCATTAAAGGATTAGTAAATTTAACAAACACTCTCATAAAAAAAAATTGAGAGTCTTCTCTTTGGAATATGTTCATTGCAACTCTTCCAATCAAAGTCCACATAATTACTCCTAGAATATAATCAATTATATAGACTAAAGGATGAAAATTAGCTGACATTTAAAATTTATATTGGAAAAACTTGGAAATTAAAAGGGGCGAAATTAATCGCCCCTTAATAAGATTATTTAATGTTGTTTACCAAGGATCGATTTACCAGATGGTACACGAACCTCATCAACCATTTTTTGCGTTGCAGCATTAGGCTCTGCAGTAATTAAACTTACTACTACCATAGCTACTAAGCTGACAGCTGAACCAAAGATACCAAACGTTAACTGTGTAATACCTAAGAATCCACTTCCGCCGTTTCTTACCCAAATTAGGTAACCAGCACCAGAAATTAATCCTAAAGCCATACCAGCTATAGCACCTTCTCTGTTAGCTCTCTTCCACCATACACCAAGTACAAGTGGGAAGAATAATCCAGACATCGCAAAGTCAAAAGCCCAGATTACCGAACCTAAGATACCTTGGATCTCCATTGCTGCAATAGTTGCTCCAGCAAAACCAATTACTACAAGTAATACCCTTGCAACAACTAGTCGTTTTGCAGTTTCTGCTTTTGGATCAATGATCTTGTAGTACAAGTCATGAGATAAAGCATTTGCAATCGCTAGAATCAAACCATCAGCTGTAGACATGGCAGCAGCCATACCTCCAGCAGCAACTAGACCTGAGATTACATACGGTAATCCAGCTATTTCTGGAGTTGCTAACACAACGGCTTTACCACCCATGAAAAACTCGTTTAATTCAAGAGTTCCATTTCCGTTAAAGTCGCTTACAAACATTAAGTTTGCTTGGTTCCAGTTTTGATACCAATCTATCGCTTGAACTTCTGCAATTGATTTACCGATAATACCAGTTGGTAATGACGGATCAATCAATGACAATTTAGACAGTGTAGCTAACATTGGAGCAGAAGAATAAAGTAGGAAGATAAAGAATAATGACCAACCTACTGATTTTCTAGCTGCTTTTACACTTGGAGTAGTGAAATATCTCATCATCACGTGCGGTAATGAAGCTGTTCCCATCATCATCGCTAGTGCTAATGAAATAAATGCCCAAGGTGTAGCGTTAACCGCCGAGTGAGCTTTAGTTATTCCAGCTAAGCCTTTAGGTACTTCTTTTAGATTTTCAGCTGAGTTTTTTACAAAACCAAACTGAGCTTCTAATTCAGCAATTCTAGAAACTTCATCAGCTAACATAAAGTGTGGGAAGAAACCCGCACCCATTTTGTTACTGATCCAGAATACTGGAAGTAAATAAGCTATAATTAGTACAATGTACTGTGCTACCTGTGTCCAAGTTACCCCTCTCATACCACCTAACATTGAACATAATAAGATACTTATTAGTCCAACATAAACTGCGTATTGGAATGGAATATCAAGAGCAACAGATGCAATAGTACCTGTAGCGTTAATTTGTGCAGTTACATAAGTAAATGAAGCAACAGTTAATACTATTACTGCAAGTAACCTTGCTAAATTACCACCGTATCTTGTACCAATAAAATCTGGAACTGTGTAACAGCCAAATTTTCTTAAGTATGGTGCTAATAGCGATGCAACTAGTACATATCCACCAGTCCAACCAACAAGTAGTGCCATATATCCGTAACCTTTAAAATAAATACCACCAGCCATTGCAACGAATGATGCACCAGACATCCAGTCTGCTGCTGTCGCCATTCCATTGAACACGGTAGGTACTTGTCTTCCAGCTACGTAATACGCATCTGCTTGAGCTGTACGTGATAGATAACCAATTATTGCGTAGATGGCCACAGTAAAGGCTACGAAACAAATTCCGATAGCTTTAGCTGACATACCCATCTGCTCAGCAATTGCCATAATTATTATGAAAGCTAAAAATCCACCTGTATAGATTCCATAAACTTTAGGCAAATTGTCTATAAAATTACCTTTTATCATTAGTCGTCTCCTCTCTCACTGAAGCCGAACTCTTCATCAATTTTTTCTTGTCTATTTGCAAACCAGAAAATCAGGATTACAAATATTCCAAGAGAACCTTGACAAGTGAACCAATAAGTTAGCGGGTAACCAAATGGTCCCGTAACTTCGTTCATTTCTGCTCCGAAAAGGAAGATGCCAATTGAGAATACAAACCAAATTGCTAATGTAACCATTAACAATCCCCTGGTTTTTTCCCAGTGTTGTGCTTGTTTTGACATTATATACCTCTCTCTTTTAGTTATAACTGGCGAAAATCATACTTATTATGAAAGAGATGGAAAGTATTAAAATTGTTAATAATAAGGGACTTTTTGGGTTATAAATAAGCAAAATACCGCATTTATGGCAAAATATAAATTATCTTGGAAAGATCTTACTTGGAATGATTTTAAAATTTATTTATTTGCTTTGTTTAAAGCATTTATTCCTAAGAAAAAAATTAAAAATATAGATGATCTTGAGGCATTTATTCAAGCCAAGTCAGCTTGGGTAACACAAGTAACCCTTTATGGTTATTTAAAAACAAGAATGGGAACTAGATATGTTCTTCATTTTGAAAATGATGAATTCATGAACTCTGTTAATTTAGCTAAGTGGAATATTTATGCTGTTGCTCTTCAAGATCTTACTTTTTTTACAATTTCTTATTTAAAAGCTAATCACCATTACAATGAAATAAGTAATGCTAAAGAAATTTTTTTAAAAATTTTAGATGATGAAATATCAAACAAGATGCCTCTAGAAATTATAGACAAAGCTAAAAAAAATTTTAGTGAAAGATATCAAAACATAAATTGGGAAAGTTATTACAATGATCTTCCGTTCAATCCAAGTGCTTTATCATTATATGAGTGGGCCCCTATTGCAGAAGATTTAAAAACATTAGATCGCAAAATAGTTCTTAACTCAGTAATTTTAAAATGGGATATTGTTAAAAAAGAATTTAAGGAAAGAATAAATTTTTAAGTATTTTTCCTATTTTCGACCAAACTGTCGACAACACTTGGATCAGCTAAAGTTGTAGTATCACCAAGTTGGCCATGTTCATTGGCAGCTATTTTTCTCAGAATTCTTCTCATAATCTTGCCCGATCTTGTTTTTGGTAAACCAGGTGTAAAATGAATTAGGTCAGGTGTAGCTAACGGCCCAATTTGTTTTCTTACCCACAATTTTAATTCTCTATCTAGATCTCCTGTCCCTGCTTCACCAGCATTAAGAGTAACGTAACAATACAAACCATTACCTTTAATGTCGTGTGGATATCCAACTACAGCAGCTTCAGCAACTTTTGGATGTGCAACAAAAGCACTTTCAATTTCTGCAGTCCCTAGGTTATGTCCTGAAACGATAATTACATCATCAACTCTTCCAGTTATCCAGTAGTAGCCATCTTTGTCTCGTCTACAACCGTCTCCAGTAAAATATTTTCCATTAAATTGAGAAAAATAAGTATCAATAAACCTTTGGTGGTCTCCATATACTGTTCGCATTTGTCCAGGCCATGATTGAGAAATACACAATCTTCCTTCCCCAGCTCCCTTGATTTCTCTTCCATCTTTGTCAACGAGAGAAGGTTTAATTCCATAAAAAGGTTTTGTTGCCGAACCTGGTTTAAGAGGAATAGCTCCTGTTTGAGGTGCAATTAAAATTCCACCTGTTTCAGTTTGCCACCAAGTATCTACAATCGGACACTTTGAATTTCCAACTGTCTTATAATACCACATCCATGCTTCTGGATTTATTGGTTCACCAACTGTTCCAAGTAATTTTAAAGATTTTCTTGAGGTTTTGTTAACTGGTTCATCACCTTCCCTCATCAATGCTCTAATTGCAGTTGGGGCTGTATAAAATGTATTTACTTTGAATTTATCTACAATTTGCCACCATCTTGAACTATCCGGATAATTTGGGACTCCTTCAAACATTATTGTTGTTGCTCCATTAGAAAGAGGTCCATAAATAATATAGCTGTGACCGGTAACCCAACCAATATCTGCAGTACACCAGTAAATATCTTTTGGCTTGTAATTAAAAATATACTGATGTGTCATCGATGCATAAACCATATATCCACCAGTTGTATGTAATACACCTTTTGGTTTCCCGGTGGATCCCGACGTGTAAAGGATAAATAAGGGATCCTCTGCACTCATTTCCTCAGGATCACAATGATTTGAAACATCTTTTATTAAATCATGATACCAAACATCTCTTTCATTGTTCCAAAAAACATAATTTCCTGTTCTTTTGACTACAATGCATTTTTTTACATTTGGACAATTGGTAAGAGCTTCATCAGTTGTAGATTTAAGAGGAATAGTTTTGCCACCTCTTACACCTTCATCAGCTGTAATTATGTATTCAGACTTACAATCATTAACTCTTCCAGATATAGACTCTGCAGAAAAACCTCCAAATATAATTGAATGTATTGCTCCAATTCTTGCACAAGCCAACATCAAAATTGCTAGCTCTGGGATCATAGTTAAGTAAATTGTTACTCTATCACCTTTTTTAATTCCTAGTTTTTTCAAGCCATTCGCTGCTTTAGAAACTTTTTGATGCAGTTGCTTGTATGTAATTTTTTGGGTATCTTTTGGATCATCACCGACCCAAATAATTGCAGTTTTATCTTTTTTATCTTTTAAGTGTCTATCTATACAGTTTGCTGATGCATTTAATGTTCCATCTTCAAACCACTTAATTCGAACTTCATCTTTACTATATTTTACATCTTTAATTTTTTTGTATGGCTTTATCCAAGTAATTCTTTTTCCCTCCTTTTTCCAAAAAGCATTATTATTTTTGATCGATTCATTATATTTTTTTTGGTATTGGGCTTTATTTGCGAGACCACTTTTTATCCATTCTGGTTTTGTTTTAAATATTAACTCAGATGATGTGTTGTCACCTTTTATTTTTCTTTTTGTAATTTTTTTATTTGAGCTAGATTTTCTTCTTAGAATTTTTTTTCTTTTTGAAGATTTTTTTTTAATTTTTTTTCTTCTTTTCTTTGAAGATTTTTTTTTGATTTTTGATCTTTTCTTTTTTTTTGGCATAAAATTTTATTTTAAATTTTACCCATGTTATTTAAAATTTTCCAGCTTTTAGAGTCGATCGGCATTACTGATAAACGACTTTGTTTAATTAATGATAAATGGCTCAATTCCTTATTTTTTTTGATATTTTCGAGTGTAATGGGTCTTTTTAATTTTCTGATAAATTTAACCGTTACAGCTACAAACCGACCAGATTGGTCAGTTTTATCAACGTAAGCTTCTTTAATAACTTCAACAATACCTACTATTTCTTTACCAATATTCGAATGGTAAAAAAAGCATTGATCCCCTTTTTTCATTGTTTTTAAATTTTTTGCAGCTTGATAGTTTCTAACCCCATCCCATGGAGCTCCTTTGCTTCCAGCTTTTTTTTGTTGATCTATAGACCATACATCTGGCTCAGATTTCATTAGCCAATAATTTTTACTCATTTAATTTTTCTTTCATAGTTTCACTCCTGCACCTTTTAAAAATATTGCGTCTTCGTCCAAAGGCCATCTTGGTCTAGCAGGATAATCTAATTTATCAAATTTTTTAAGTTTGAACTTTTCTAATCCTACCATTGCAATCATTGCTGCATTGTCACCACATAGATCTAAAGGAGGAAAAATAGATTCGTAGTTATTTTTCTTACAAATCTCAACTAACATATTTCTAATTTCTTTATTCGCAGCAACTCCACCTGCTACAACAAATTTTTTTTGTTTCGGTTTAATTTGTTTTTCAAATTCGCTAAAAGCTATTTTTGTTTTTTTAGATAATATTTCGATTATTGTATTTTGGAAAGACGCAGCAAGATCAAACTTTTCCTGATCATTTTTTATATCTTTCGCGATTTTAAGTATTGCTGTTTTAAGCCCGGCAAAAGATAAATTACATCCACCTTTATTAAATATGGGTTTTGGTAGATTATATTTGTTTGGATCTCCTTTTTTTGCTAAAATTTCTATTTTTGGACCACCAGGAAATTCCACTCCTAAAAGTTTTGCAGTTTTATCGAATGCCTCTCCAATTGCATCATCAATTGTTGTTCCAAGTCTTTTGTATTCACTTAAATTTTTAACACTTAAATATTGTGAGTGTCCTCCTGAAATTAATAAAAGTAAATATGGATAATCTAATTTTGTGTTTAATTTAGGACTCAAAGCATGACCCTCTAGATGATTTACTGCTATGAATGGTTTGTTTAAAGAAGCAGCAAAAGCTTTTCCAAAACTTAATCCAACAGAGAGACAAACAATCAATCCAGGTCCTGCCGTGGAAGCAACAGCGTCTAATTCATGAATATTTATTCCACTATCATGGATTGCTTTTTGTACAATCCAATCAATTTTTTCAATATGTGATCTGGCAGCTAATTCAGGAACAACCCCTCCAAATTGTCTATGAATATCTTCTTGGCTTGATACGACATTTGATAAGATAATAGGATTTCCTTGATCATTTTCTGATATTATTGATGCAGCTGTTTCATCACAACTAGACTCTATTCCAAGAATTAAGGGTTTTTTACTCATTCAAATACTTTTTATTAATTGTACAATCTCAATACAAAAAAGAAATAAATTTATTAATGAGCAAAAAAATTATAATTGGATCTAGAGGTAGTAAATTAGCATTGCTCTATGCTCAAAAAGCCAAAGATACTATTATTCAAAAAACGGGTTTGAATGATGAAGATATTGTAATCAAAGTAATTAATACTGAAGGTGATAAGATAAAAGATTTAAGATTATCTGAATTTGGGGGCAAAGGTTTATTTTCAAGTAACATAGAAAATGAACTTCAAAATGGAAATATTGACATAGCAGTTCATGCATTAAAAGATTTACCTGCTATTGAAACAGAGGGTTTAATAACAGATACTTTTTTAGAAAGAAATGATCCAAAAGAAATTTTAATTTCTAAAGATAAAAAAAAACTAAAAGAGTTAGAAATAAAATCAATTGTGGGGACATCATCTTATAGAAGAGAATTTCAAATAAAAAAGATTAGACCAGATTTAACTTGTAAAATTATAAGAGGAAATGTTGATACCAGAATTAAAAAATTGAAAGATGGTTTATATGATGCAATAATTTTATCTTATGCAGGTGTCAAATATTTACAGCTTGAAAATGAAATTTCAGAAACATTTACAACTGAAGAAATGATACCAAGTGCAGGACAAGGTATTATTGCATTACAGTCTAGAGAAAATGATGAAAAAATAATTTCTCTTTTAAGAAAGGTAAATCATGACGAAACTTATAAACGAGCTCATGCAGAAAGAAATATTTTAAAAGTTTTAGAAGGAGATTGTGAAACAGCTATCGGTGCATATTCTTTTATTGATGGAGGAAATATTGTTATTGAGGCCGAACTTTTTTCTTTAGATGGTTCAAAAAGATTTTATGAAAAAAAAATTGAAAAAATTGAAAAATTTAAAGAGATTGGAGAAGAAATTGGTCAAATATTAAAAACTAAATCAAATAATTCATATAAAAGATAATATGCATATTTTATTAACCAGACCGTTGGAGGATTGTTCAGAAATGATTTTAAAATTTCAATCATTGGGACATCAGGTTTCTCATCTTCCATTATTAATTGTTGAAAAAATGGATCATGAAGAGATTAACTTTTATAATTATGGTGGAATTATTTTCACAAGTGCTAATGCTATAAAATCTTTAGACTTAGATAAAATAGATAAAGATATCATCTGTTTTTGTGTTGGATATATGACTGAAAAAAGAGCAAGAATGGTTGGATTCCAAAATACTATTGCTGCTGAGGGAAGTGTCTCAAATTTAAAAGAATTAATTTTGCAGAATTATGAAATTAAGAACAAGCCACTTCTTTATATAAGTGGTGAAATAATTTCACTTGATTTAGCCCAGCAGCTTTTAAATGAAGGATATAAAATTAAAAGAATTATAAATTATCGAGTGAGTCATAATCAAAATTTTAATGAAAATTTTATTAAAGAATTAAAAATTAATATACCAGATATCATATATGTTTACTCACAAAATAGCGCTTCTAGTCTTCTAGATTTTATAAAGATTCATCAAATGGAAAATAAATGGATGGATACAAATTTAATGTGTATAGGTGAAAAAACTTCGTCTATATTAAATGAAATTAAATGGAAAAAAATATTTCTTTTTAATCCTGGCGAAGAGGAGTTTTTGTTATATAAAATTTAATTATGGAATTAATAAATAATTTTTCTGAAATATTTTTATCTGTATGGAATAAAGGGATCCTTGGTGTAGATATTTTTCAAATATTAATTGGAATTGGAATTTTTCTAATTTTTTTAATTTTTCGTGGTTTAATAAGCAAATTAATAATAAAGAAGTTAGAAATCATATCTAAAAGAACCACAAATAAATTAGATGATACATTTGTGAATGCTTTAGTTGGACCAGCAAGATTTTTGCCAATAGTTTTAGGTTTTTTTATTGCTAGTTATTACATGACATTCTCAATTGAAGGAAGAGAGGTTGTTGATACTATTAATAGAACTTTAATTACAATTTTAATTTTTTGGATAATTCACCAAGTTATTGAACCAGTGTCATATATTTTAAGTGGTCTCGATAAACTTTTAACCAGGGAATTGATTGGGTGGATAATTAAGTCACTAAAAATTCTCATCTTTATTTTAGGTTTAGCAGCAGTCTTAGAATTATGGGGTATAAAAATTGGACCAATTATTGCAGGACTAGGTTTGTTTGGGGTAGCTGTAGCTTTGGGAGCACAGGATTTATTTAAGAATTTGATTTCAGGAATTTTAGTTCTTGTGGAAAAGAGATTTAGAATTGGTGATTGGATTTTAGTTGATGGAATAATCGAGGGAATTGTTGAGAAGATTGGTTTTAGATCTACTACTATAAGAAAATTTGACAAATCTTTAGCTATCATTCCAAATTTTCAATTTGCAGAAAATGCAGTTATTAACATCAGTGAAACATCAAATTGGTTGATAAGCTGGATAATTACTCTTCAGTATGACACTACAGTTGATCAATTAAAAACTATAAGAAATCAAATTGAAAGTCATATTAATAAGAGTGATGATTTTAATACAAGTATAGGTGTTGCAGTGAGAGTAGATAAATTTTCTGACAGTTCAATAGATATGTATGTTCGTTGCTTTACAAAAACAGACAGTTGGAATGAGTGGCTTTCAGTTAAAGAGAGACTTGCTATTGAGATAAAACAAATAGTTGAGGGTAATAAAGCTTCCTTTGCTTTCCCAAGCCAGTCTATTTATGTAGAAAAAAAATGATTGCTATTTTTTATTTAGTTTTACAGTTATTAAAACTTTATTCTTATGTAGTTATAGCAAATGTAATAATAAGTTGGTTAATAGCTTTTAATATCTTAAATACTCAAAGTAGATTTGTATTTCTAATATTAGATTTTACTTACAGACTAACAGAGCCTTTTTTAAGAAGAATAAGACGATTTCTTCCAAATTTAGGTTCCCTTGATATATCTCCAATAATCTTACTTCTATTGATTTGGTTCATAGAAATGTGTATGAAGCTCTACATTGCGCCAATGATATTTTAAAAATTTATGATTTTAATTGATGGTAAAAAAGAAGCGGCACTTTTAAGAGAGGAACTTAAAAAGGAAGTTTCAGAATTAAAAGTAAAATATAATAAAGTGCCTGGATTAACTGTAATTCTGATAGGTGATTTAACACCAAGCCAAATTTATGTTCGAAATAAAGAAAAATCAGCAAAAGAAGTTGGGCTTAATTCTGATGTTATTAAATATCCAGACTCAGTAGAGGAAAAAATTGTTTTAGAAAAAATTGACGAACTCAATAAAAATGAGACTGTATCTGGTATTTTAGTTCAGTTACCCCTACCGAAACATATAGACAAACAAAAAGTTATTGAAGCCATTGACCCCACAAAAGATGTAGATGGTTTTCATCCTATGAATGTAGGAAACCTTTCTTCAGGATATGAAAGTTCAGTTCCGTGTACCCCATTGGGTTGTTATCTTTTAATCAAAAAGATAGAACCTAATTTGAATGGAAAAAAAGCTGTAATAGTTGGTAGATCAAATTTAAATGGTAAACCAATGACACAACTGTTATTGAAAGAAAATTGTACTGTAACAATAACGCATTCAAAAACAAAAAATTTAAAAGCTGAATGTCTTGAAGCTGATATAATTGTTGCAGCTGTTGGAATACCTGAACTTGTCAAAGGTGATTGGGTTAAAAAAGATTCTATTGTAATTGATGTAGGTATTAATAAAACAGAAAAGGGGATTGTTGGAGATGTGGCTTTTGATGAAGTTTCAAAAAATGCAAAAGCTTTAACGCCGGTTCCGGGTGGCGTGGGCCCAATGACTATTGCGTGTTTACTTAAAAATACGATTGACTGTTTCAAAAGATCGCAAATTTAATATTTAATTCATCAAACATTCTTTGATAGGTTTAGTATATGAAAAAACCTAAGTATCCATACAGAATTGTTATATTAATGGCCATACTTACTATTCCTCCAATTGGGGC
The DNA here is from genome assembly GCA_902617715.1 of uncultured Pelagibacteraceae bacterium. Classification (GTDB taxonomy): domain Bacteria; phylum Pseudomonadota; class Alphaproteobacteria; order Pelagibacterales; family Pelagibacteraceae; genus Pelagibacter. The sequence goes on from CACMXS010000008.1 coordinate 15,147, forward strand.
GACACAATTGGGTTGGTATCTTTATGATCAGCAAACAGGATTTGATTATGGTATGATCATTGGTACATTTTCAGTTATATTAGCTGCTTGGTTGATGTATGAAAAAAACTGGAGAGAAGAGGACGAGGATTAATTTATGGAAAAAATAATTTTTTTTGGTTTAGTTATCCCAATTTTTGCTTTTGTACTTTATTTAGGTGTTAGTGCTATAATGAAAGGGTCAGAAGCTAAAAGCGCACTTAAGGAGGAAGCAAATTTAAAAAATGATGAAGATGAAAATCCTCTTTATAATAAAAAAAATTTAAGCGAGGAAATTGACAAATTAAACAATCTTTTAAAAGACGGAGTTTTAACTCCAGAAGAATTCGAAAAAGCTAAAAAAAAATTATTAGATAATTAATTGTAATTAAGTAATTTTTTTAACGATCCAAACTCTCCAATTTTATAAATAATAGCGTCTTCTTTCTTGAATCCATATTTCTCTGCACTAGCTTTGAATCTTAAAGGTGGTTCCATTATTGGCTCTAGTGATAGAACAAATGTTCCCCAATGCATTCCAATTACTTTTTTGCTTCTTAAATTTTTAGCGATTTCTAAAGCCTCTTCTGGGTTAGTATGATAAACTGATTTATCTTTATAAGGCATTATCGGGTAAAAATTATAGGCTCCTATATTTATAAATGTTAGATCAATCGGACCATATTTACTACCTATATCCTTATAAATATCTCCAATTCCAGTATCACACGTAAATAAAATTTTTTTCCCGTTATATTCAATTAAAAAATTACCCCATAATGATTTGTTTGTATCTGTTAAACTTCTTTTAGACCAGTGAACAGCAGGTAAAAATGTAACTTTTAAGTTGTCATTAATCTTAACTTCATCATACCAATCCATTTCATTAACATCTTTATATCTTTTAAAATATTTACTTAAGTTTAGAGGCAATAAAACTTTTGCATTTTTATATGGAAATTTTCTAATTGTTGACATGTCTTGATGATCGTAGTGATTGTGTGTTAGTAAAAATAAATCTATTTTCGGAATTTCGTTAAGTTTTAAGGCTGGTTCGGTAAATCTATCTGGTCCAAAAATCAATGGTCCTGCATTTTTTGAGAACACTGGATCAGTAATAATTGTTGTTTCTCCAAGCTTTATTAAAAAAGTAGCATGACCTATCCAGGCTACATAATCATCATCTGAATATTTTTTTAGATCTGATAAAACTTTTTCTTTTTCTACAACATGATCTTTAGGTACTGTCATATCAAGCTTCTTTTTTTCTTGATTAAATATTTTATAAGACCATTTAACATTTGGGTCTCTTTTTGGTGAGCCCTCTGGGTTTCTAAAAGTTCCGTCTGGTAAATGATGATAAGGTTTTTCCATAGCAATACTTAAACAATTATAAAAAAAAATTCCAATTAAAATTAATGAAATATGAATTAACTTTTTTCCATCAACCACAAACTATCTCCTGCTAAAAAATAAATTTTTCCATTATTTGGATGAACTTGTATATCTCTTATTCTTCCAATTTTACCCTTAAAAATTATATCTTCTTTTATATTTGATAAGTCATTGAATATTAATTTTCTTAGAGATTGATCTTTAAGAGAAGTAATCAATGCATGTCCATTCCATTCACTGAATTCTTTGCCTTTATAGATAGTTATTGCACTTGTTGCGATTGAGGGTACCCAATAATGTATTGCTTTCGTAAAGCCGGGTTTCCATTTTGGGCCAATTGGAATACCTGAATAATTTGTACCTCCCCACCCTAGAATTTTCCATCCATAATTTTCACCTTTTTTAGCTTCACCAAACCAATCACCACCTCTTGCACCATGGTTACTCATATAAATTTTTTTATCGAATGGGGATAAAGTTAAACCTTGAGGATTTCTTATTCCTATTTGATAAATTTCTGGTAACCAATTTGGTTTTCCACTAAACTTTGGATTATCTTTTGGAATGCTTCCATCAATATTTATTCTAATAATACTTCCTGGATGTTTTGATGGATCTTGTGCAATCATCCCTTCTCCTCTTTCACCGGCAGAAGCAAATAAGAAATTATCTTTTATCACCAATCTTGATCCAAAGTGATATCCTGAATTAATAGGTGGGTTAGCTTGAAAAATATTTTTGAAAGTTAAATTTTTTTCATTAAATTTCGTTTTAGCTATTGAAGTACTAGTTTTTCCATTTCCCCTGTTTTCTGCATAAGAAATATAAACATAACTATCTTTAAATAGAACATCCAACAAACCTCCTTGACCATGTTCTAAATAATTAAGATTATGCTTAACTTCGGAGATCTCTTTAGAATTAAGGTTAATAAACTTAATTTTTCCACTTTTTTCTGTGATTAATAATTTATCATTGCTTATGAACGTAGAACCCCATGGATCATCTAAATCTACAATTTTTTCAAAATTAAAATTTTCAGCAAAAGAAACATTTATAGAAATTAAAAAAAAGAATATGGAAATAAAAAATTTTCTCACTTTAAGAAAGTTTTGACCTTCCACCATCGACTGCAATAATCTGACCGGTAACCCAAGAACTATCATTAGTGATGAGAAATTTCGCAAGAGAAGCTGAGTCTTTTCCCTCTCCCAATCTTTTTAAAGGATGAGCTTTCGCTATTCCATCTGCTAATGCTTTATTTTTTAGCATTGGTTCTGCAATTTTTGAATTGGTTAAACTTGGCGCTATACAGTTCACTCTAATATTTGGAGCAAATTCAGCTGCTAATGAAACAGTTAATCCTTCAACAGCGGCTTTAGCCGAAGCAATTATCGCATGATTAGTAAATCCTCTTTGTGCTGCCACTGTAGAGAATAAAACTACCGAACCTTTATTTTTTTTTAAACTTTCTTGATAACCCTTAATAACTTCAACTGCCGAATAAAGATTTAATTTCATACATTTATTAAAATCATTTTCATTGACCATTCTCAAAGGTTTTAAATCTATTGAACCAACGCAATAAGCAACACCTTTTATATCTGAAATATCATTTTTAACTTTTTCAATAAATCCATCTTCTAAAACATCGGCAATTGTGAAAGCACAACCAAGTTTTTCAGAAATACTTTTTGTTTCATTTTCATTTCTGCCAACTAAATGAACAGAATTTCCTGAGTTTACTAATTGTTCAGCTAAGCTAGATCCGATTGAACCTGTCGCACCAAAAATGAGATATTTTTCTGACATAAAAAATTTTATTAGTTATATTTAATTATGAAGTTATTTTTTATACTGGGTAATCAATTATTTCCATCAAAATACTTGGACCGCTTCAAAAAAGACCACCTATTTTTTATGGCTGAAGATTACCAATTATGTACTTATGAAAAACATCATAAACAAAAAATACTTCTTTTCTTATCCTCAATGCGTTCACATGCAGATAGTCTTAAAAAAGATAAATTTAAATTAGAGTACATTAAAATTGAGGATAAAGAATTTAAAGATGATTATTTAAAAAAATTAAAAAAAGTAATTAATTCAAAAAAAATAAAGGAGATTTCAAGCTTTGAAGTTGAAGATAAATTTTTTGAAAAAAAAATAAATCAATTTCTTAAAAAAGAAAAAATAAAATGGAATGTTGTACAAACTCCAATGTTTTTAAATTCAAGAGAGGAATTTAAACAATATTTATCCAAATCAAAAAAACCGTTCATGGCAACTTTTTATAAAGATGTTAGAAAAAAATCAGGGATATTAATGGGTTCAGATGGAAACCCAATTGGAGGTAAATGGAGCTTTGATGAAGATAATAGAAATAAATTACCGAAAAATATTTCAATTCCAAAATTTCCAAAAATAAATGAAACTAATCATACTAAAAAGTTAAAACCAATTATTGAAAAATTATTCAAAGATCATCCAGGTAAAACCGAAAATTTTTGGTTCGCTACTGAATATAATGAGGTTGTAAAGCTTTTGAATTTTTTCATTAAAGAAAAATCAAATTTATTCGGTGATTATGAAGATGCTGTTGATCAAAAAGATAATGTTTTATTTCATAGTGCATTAAGTCCATATATTAATTTAGGTTTAATTACTCCAGAATTTGTTATTAAAAAAGTTTTAGAATTCCATAAAAGTAAAAAGATAAGATTAAATTCATTAGAAGGTTATATACGTCAGGTAATTGGTTGGAGAGAGTTCATGCGAGGAATTTATCAAAGTTATTCAAATGAAATAGAAACCGGAAACTTCTTCAAACAAAATAGAAAAATGAAAAAATCTTGGTATGAGGGTACAACTGGTTTACCTCCACTTGATTATGCAATTAAAAATGCTTTAAACTATGGATGGTCTCATCACATTGAAAGATTGATGATTTTATCTAACATTATGAATCTTTGTGAAATAAAACCTACCATTGTTTACAAGTGGTTCATGGAGATGTTTGTAGATTCTTCAGATTGGGTAATGGTGCCTAATGTTTATGGAATGGGATTGTTTAGTGATGGAGGAATATTTGCAACAAAACCTTACATATGTGGATCAAGTTATTTTATGAAAATGATGGATTTTAAAAAAGGTGAGTGGTGTAACACAATGGATGGTCTTTATTGGAGATTTATTGATCGTAATAGAAAATTTTTTTTAAAAAATCCTAGACTTTCCATGATGGTAAGAATTTTTGATAAAATGAAAACTGATAGAAAAAAATTAATTTTGTCAGCTGCAGAAAAATTTATTAAACAAAATACAATTTAGTGAAAAAAGAAAATCTTCCTTCAAAAATTTGCCCAGTTTGTAAAAGACCTTTTGTTTGGCGGAAGAAATGGAAGCTTAATTGGGATAGAGTAAAATATTGTTCTAAGAAGTGTTCTAAGTTAAGCTAAAAACATGAATAATAAAATCTTTGAATGGGCAGGGGTTATTACTGCAATACTTTATTCGTTATTTGTAGCTATGAATATTGGTATAGAGTTTTTTGGTTTTTGTTTATTACTTATATCTGCAATCTTAATTGGAATTTGGGCTTATAGGGGTGGTCATAGAGGAATATTATTTTTACAATTCTTTTATGCAACGGCAGGTATTATTGGAATGTTTAGGTGGTTTTAATTTATAGCTGAAATTATTTTAGGAATATAATTTTTAAAATTAAAAAAACCCTTATTACAATATTGCCAAGAATACTGATCAAGTTTTCTATATAAAAAATCTATTTTTATATTATTTGAATTTAGATAATCTAAGTTTTCACCCACAGTTGGATACAAAATATAATAATTTTCAATTTTTTTAATTTCACTTATATCTATGACTTCACAATCAATAGACTTAGCTTTTAATCTTTGTTCTTGGTCTTTGATTAAAAGGGATTTAAATTTCACTACTTTTTCACTAAGCTTAATAGACCTATTTTCATTTTTGTTAGAAATTAAATAAATTTTATTTAATTTATTATTTTGAAAATCAGTGATCTCAAAAGAGAGATTATTCTCAAAAATTAATAGATTTTTATCCTCTATATTTTGTGGATTATTAAAATCTTTTTTTATGATAGGGTAAGTTCTTTGAGATACTTTTGGAGGAGCATTTTCATTTAATTTAATATTATTAAATCTATTATTAGTGAATTTTTTGATATTCCATTCACTTGCTAAATAATGTTTTCCCTGAGTTTGAACACCAGCGACCCATCTCCATCCAAGGGTATTTGATGCAGCGTCCCCATCATAAAGATGTTGCATAAAAAATTCTGCACCTAATTGCCAAGGTAATTCTAAAGTAAAAATCCAAATACTGGCAAACCACATTCTTGTGTGGTTATGTAAATAATTGTTTTCCTTTAGTTCGTTTATCCATGTATTAAAGCATTCAATATTAGTTTTACCTTCTATTGCATTAAGATAGCTCTGATTGTTTTTAAATTCTTCTTTAATTTTATTTAATTCCATTAAATAGTCTGACCAAACATTTGGTCTTAATTCTAACCAGCCTTTCCAATATGTACGCCATAAAACTTCTTGTATAAACTTTTCATTTTTTGAGAAAGAAAATTTACCAAGTGATTTTTCAATTACTTCTTTTTCACTAATAATTCCGTGAGTAATGTAAGGAGATAAACAAGAAATATTGGATCTATTTTCTGGTCCAAAATCAAAATTTCTAAGCTTGGAGTATTCTGAAAGATTATTTTCCACAAAATAATTTAATTTGTCTAAGGCCTTAGCCCTTGAGGCTTCAAAATTCATACTAAATTATTTTGATTTTTTTTTCTTTAGACCCAATTTATCACTATGTCTTAATCTTAAAATTACAATTGCTCCAGCTATTAGAACAATTGCAACAGCCTCATAAACTAATGCTGCTGGATCCATTTCTTTTCCTTGGAGAATAATAAACCGTGCTAGAGCAGTAATGGCTATCAACAATGGCAAAGTAATGCTAATTGATTGCTGATGCCAAAAAACTCTTACCATTGCAAGCACCTCTAAGTACAGAAACATCAATAGCAAATCAGCTAATGTTACCGATCGATTTTGAAACATTTTACTTATTTCAATTCCAACAGCGATAACAGTACTTATCAATATAATAACCATCAATACGAGTTGTAAATTTTTTGCTATTTTTTCCATTACTTATCTTTACTAAATGGTAGCCATTTTTCAAACACTGATTTTGATGGTCCATCATAAGGTATCGAATATGAATTAGTATTTGTTAAAACCTCAATACCTTTTGAGAAAACAAAGATGAATACAATTACAAAAACTATGACCATAATTTTGAAGGGATCAAAATTTTTAGTTTGAAAAACGCTATTCGATTTTTCTTCTGCTTTATGAAATTGTTTAAATGTCATATACACAGCAAATATAAGTCCTACGTGAGCAATATATGTTCCTGCCCAACCGAAGGCAAAAGTAGTATAAGAAAAAACATATAAACTAAAAACGGTTGTCCAAATAAAACTTAATACTAACAATATTTGCAATCTCACTGATTTTGGCAATGATCTCAGGTCATTTTTACTATCGTCAAATAGTATATTAGCCGAATCTTGCATCCATTTTTTTAAACCACTCATACAATCTAAATTAAGTTTTTTTTTATAATTAACAATGCCCAAATTGTCCGCAAATAGCTCTTAGTTTCTTAACTTTTTTTTATGAAAATTAATAAATCTCTCTACATTTGATTTATTAAAAGATCTATTTTCCTCAAAAGAAACTTTTTTCAAAGAATACGCTAAACTATTAGTAACTCTAGATTGAATTGTAATATTTCCTTTATAAAGTTTTAATTTAATAGATCCATTTACTTTATTTTTTTTGAGGTCAATAATTTTTTGAAGTTTAAATCTTTCTTTTGAATACCAATAGCCATTATAAATAAGTTCTGCATATTTAGACATAACGTAATCTTTTTTATGCATAGTTTCTTTATCTAAAGTGACAGACTCTATTGCTCTGTGAGCATGAATTAATAATGTCCCTCCTGGAGTTTCATAAACACCTCTTGATTTAATTCCTAAAAATCTATTTTCAACAAGATCAACTCTACCTATCCCATTTTTTCCAGCTAATTGATTTAACTTTTCAAGTAACTTTGAAGGTCTTAACTTTTTTCCATTTACACCAATTGGATCTCCATTTTTAAAATTTATAGTAACCAAAGTTGGTTTGTTGGGAGCTTTTTCTGGTGAAATCGTTCTTTGAAAAATAAATTCTGGTGCTGAATTCTTTGGATTTTCTAAAACTTTTCCCTCTGTTGAGGTATGAAATAAATTATCATCTACAGAAAAAGGTGGTGCACCTTTTTTGTCTTTAGGAATAGGAATACCATGTTTTTTAGCATAACTGATTAAATCTGTTCTAGATTTTAATTTCCATATTCTCCAAGGTGCAATTATTTTTATTTTTGAACCAAAGTAGTGGTAACCAAGTTCAAATCTAACTTGATCATTTCCTTTTCCAGTGGCTCCATGAGATACTGCATAAGCTTTATACTTTTTTGCAACTTTAATTTGATCTTTCGCAATAAGAGGTCTTGCAATTGAAGTTCCCAATAAATATACACCTTCATAAATTGCATGACCGCGTACCATTGGGAAAACATAATCTTTAACAAAAATATCTTTTAAATCGTTAATAATGATATTTTTAACTCCCAATTTTTTAGCATTTGAAATAATTTTTTTTCGATCAATTTCTTGACCTATGTCTGCTGTATAACAAATTACTTCAGCGTTATAATTTTCTTGCAGCCATTTTAAAATAATGGATGTATCTAATCCACCAGAATAAGCTAAGACGATTCTCTTTTTTGATTTCATTTATTAACTACAAGCTTTTTTTGCAGTATTGTAAGCTTTAGTAAATCCAAGTAGTGAATAATGATCTATAGTTTGAGAACCTTTTTCGTTGTAGCCCGTGACCATGATTCTTGATCCTTTTTTCATGACCTTAACCATGATTTTTTCTTTTTTATTACTTGTCATCCAAGCGAAGCCTTGTTGTTTTATATCAAACTTAAATTTATTATTTCCTGATGTTGCTAGTACTGAATTATTTTTATTAAATTCATAACCTGAAGTCGTGCTGATTTCATTTGAAATTTTTTCACCTGGTCTAAAAGTTACAAATAATCTTGCATCTCTTTTATCTTTTTTTGGAGCTTGCAATACAGGAATTGATTGAGCAAAGCACACTTTTCCTGAAGCTTCTGAAACAGTCATTACCTCCCAATCTTTAAATTTTCCAACTTTTTTAAGTTCTGAGGTTAAAGCTTTTGACAAAGAAGCTATTAAAAAGATTATAGATAATAATAAAGTTTTTTTAATTAAGGGCATGGATTTGGATAAATTCTTTGTATTTCATTAATTTCATTAATTATTTCGTTAGTCAAATTTATATTTACACTTTCTATGTTAGTTTTCAACTGCTCCATTGTAGTTGCTCCAATGATGACAGATGTTACAAAAGGTTGAATTTCTAAAAATTTCAAAGACATTTGTGCTAAATCTAATTTATGTTTCATCGCTATTTCATAGTATGCATCGATTGCCTTGCCAGCGTTTGGTTTATTATATCTGGTCCAGAAATCTTTATGCAGAGCTATTCTTGATTTTTTTGGTAACTGATTGTTTCTATATTTTCCAGAAAGATACCCACAAGCAAGAGGTGAATAAGCAAGCAGTCCGGCCTGTTCTCTTACAGACATTTCTGCTAAGCCAACTTCATAAGTTCTGTTTAGAAGGTTATATGGATTTTGGACTGAAAGCATTCTTGGTAGATTGTTTTTTTTTGATATTTCGAGAAATTTAGATAGTCCCCAAGGAGTTTCATTTGATAGTCCTATGTATCTTATTTTCCCTTGCTCTATAAATTTCTTGAGGTTTTCTAAGATATCTTCAAACTTAGTCCACTCATTATCATCGTCATGTTCATAGCCTAATTTACCAAAAAAATTTGTATTTCTTTCTGGCCAGTGAAGTTGATATAAATCAATGTAATCAGTTCTTAATCTTCTTAAACTTCCCTCTAAAGCTTCTGTAATATTCTTTTTACCAAACTGGTTGCCACCACCTCTGACGTATTCTCTCATTGGCCCACAAACTTTAGAGGCCAGAATTACTTTGTCTCTTTTTTTTGTTTTTTCAAACCAATTACCTATAATTTTTTCTGTGCTACCAAATGTTTCTTCTCTTGGAGGTATAGAATATATCTCAGCGGTATCCCAAAAGTTTACACCTTGATCTAAAGCAAAATCCATTTGTTCAAGTCCTTCGGCTTGAGTATTTTGTTCACCCCAAGTCATTGTACCGAGACAAATTGTACTTACTTTAAGATCAGTATTTCCTAACTTTTTGTAATTCATTTAGGTTTTTTGCATTATTTTTTTTAAATCTTTTAAGGCATCTTGAATAATTAGTAAAAGACTATATATTCTTGTCATCATGGAATTTGACAAAAAAGGAATACTTGCAAGAGCTAAAGCTGCGGCGCAAGAAACTGCAGTAACAGATGAAGGCTTAAGAGCCTATATGCTTAAAGTTTACAATTATATGGCAACAGGTGTTTTACTGACTGGAATAATTGCACTTTTAACATTTAAGATGTCAGTTGTAACTGATGCTTCAGGATCTATTGTGGGATTGACGCAAATGGGTAATGCAATTTATTTATCAGGTTTAAAATGGTTAGTGATGTTAGCTCCACTTGGGATTGTTTTTTATATGAGTTTTGGAATTAATAAAATGAGTGCATCAAAAGCACAAACAACATTTTGGATTTTTGCTGCATTAATGGGATTATCTTTATCTTCAATATTATTAGTTTACACAGGTATGAGTGTCACGAGAGTATTCTTTATTACATCTGCAACATTTGGTGCAATGAGTATATATGGTTACACAACAAAAAGAGATCTTACGAAATTAGGATCTTTTTTAATGATGGGGTTAATTGGAATAATAATTGCTTCGATAGTTAATATTTTTATGCAATCTTCAATGATGTACTTTGTGATTTCAATTTTAGGAGTTCTAATATTTGTTGGTCTGACTGCATATGATACTCAAAAAATTAAAAATATGTATACTGCATCGGACTCTGGTGAATTAATGGGAAAAAAAGCTGTCATGGGAGCTTTAACTCTGTATTTAGACTTCATTAATTTATTTATTATGCTTTTAAGACTTTTTGGTCAAAGAAGATAATTCTAAACTTTAAGTTTTTTCCAGTTAGTATTTTTAAGTAATACATTCAAATCATCTGAATTTTTTAAAATCTTGCCGTTTGTATCAGTAATCAAGTATTTAAGATTTTTATTTTTTGGTTCAAAATTTTTACAAATTTTATAAAGTGCATTTTCTGCTGCATTCTTGAAAACACTAAATCCTACTTGTCTGCTGGATATACTTAACCCATAATCTTTCCAGGAACCCTCAGAAACCATTTTAGCATATAAGTCTAAAATTATCTTCAATTCATCTTTTTCAAAAAAATATTTTTCATCAATATTTTTGTGATTAACATTATTAATTACTAATCTTAAATTGTTATTCATTTGTTTTATATTTATTAATTAACCCAATTTGAAATGCTGTAAAAATAAAAGTAATTGGCAATAGTCCCCAAACTTTAAAATTTACCCAGAATTCTTCTGATTGAGTTCTCCATACTAACTCATTTAAAATTGCTAAACTAAAAAAAAAATAAATCCATCTTTTATTCAAAATCTCCCATCCTTCATTTGATAAAGATATAGAGTTTCCCATTAATTTTTTTAGAACAGGTTCATTAGTAAAAAATTTTCCAAAAATTAATCCCAAGCCAAAAAGAATATTTATTATCGTCGGTTTTATGTAGATAAAAACTGGATTATTAAAATAAATAGTAAGACCACCAAATAAAGTTATTAATACTCCACTAACAAGTGGCACTTTAGGAATTTTTTTTTCTAAAACCCACATTATAATAAGTGCAATAATTGTCGCAATTATGAATGGAGGAATAGCAACTTTTAAATCTTTACTACTATCGTAATAATAGTAAAAAAAAATTACTAGAGGTCCAAAATCTGTAAGAAATTTGATAAGAGATTTGTTCACTTAAAAGATATTAACATAAATAGAATTTTATAAAAACTTTATATTTTTTCCTATTGATTTTTATTTTTAAATACCCATACTGAATAATATGGCAATCCAAAAAGCTAAATTCTCAATTGGTGATATCGTAAAACATAAGCACTTTGAATTTAGAGGCGTAATTTATGATGTTGATTTTGAATTTAATAATTCAGAAGAATGGTATCAGTCTATTCCAAAAAATGTGAGACCAAGAAAAGATCAACCATTTTATCATTTGCTTGCTGAAAATGATGAGATTACTTATGAGGCCTATGTCTCAGAACAAAATTTGTTAACAGATGACTCTGATGAGCCCATTAAGCATCCCTTAATAGAAGAAATATTTTCAGGCAAAAAAGGTTCTAGTTATTTTAAGCAATCTAATTAAGATCATTTTTTTACCACATTTAGCTCAAATCTTAGACATACCTTATAAATATAATAAAACTAATCTGATCAAGGATGTAAAATATTTACCCTTCGTTATTATCTCCCTCTACATTCTTGATCGGATAATTTTTCACATTAATATTACGAATTTTCAATTTAAAGTATAAAATAAAAATTATGATAAAATATTTTGAACCTAATAAAATTTTTTCTGTTACATCTAAAGCACCTAAGTATGTTTTAATTTTATTTATAATTGTTTTATCTATCGGCTTAACAGAATCACTTATATTTTCACCAGAGGACTATAAACAAAGTCACTCTGTTAGAATAATGTACGTTCATGTTCCTGCAGCATGGATCACTTTAGGGATTTTTTCATCAATCACTGTTTTATCGATTATTGGTTATATTTTTAAAATTAAAAATTTTTTTTTGATTTCTAAAAGTTTAGCACCATCAGGATTTATTTTTAATATAATTGCATTAGTTACAGGAGCAATTTGGGGAAAACCAACGTGGGGAACATGGTGGGTGTGGGACGCTAGAATTACATCAATGTTAATTCTCACATTATTTTATGCAATGTACTTATTGGCTTGGAGGATTTATAATGATGAAAGAGTTTATAAAATTACATCAATAATTGCTATTATAGGAATTATAAACGTTCCAATAATTAAGTATTCTGTAGATTGGTGGAATACACTACACCAACCAGCTTCAATAAATATTTTATCTAAAACTACAATACATTCATCGATGCTATTTCCATTAATGATTATGACTGCGGCATTTGCTCTATTTTCACTGCTAATTTTTTTAATGAAATATAATACAGAACTGATAAAGATTAAGAATAAAGGTTTAGATAGATTATGATAAATGAATTAATTTTTATGAATGGATACGGACTTTACGTTTGGTCTGCATTTGCATTTACTCTTTTAAGCTTTACTTCTCTTTATATGATAACGAAAATTCAACATGTAAAAGAAAAGAAGAAATTTATTGATAAGTATGGAGCTCTAAGCCCAAAGAGAGCATCTTTTGCAAAATCACAAAGTACTGTTAAAGAAATATTATCTAATACGTCAAGCATTTAAACTTTAAGCCATGTATGGTCGAAAAGTTAAACTAAGATTTTTTTTTGTAATATCAATTTTAATTGTATTAATTTTATCGGTATCACTTATTTTGAAATCACTTGAAGAAAACGTGGTGTATTTTCAGTCGCCATCTGAGATTAAAAATTTTGCTGAATTGAAAAAAAAAAAGATAAGAATTGGTGGTATGGTGAAGAAAAATTCAATTTCTGCTGACTCAAATGAAATTAGTTTTATAATTACTGATTTTAAAAATGAAATAAATGTTAGTTATAATGGCGTGTTACCAAACCTTTTTGAGGAAGGCAAAGGTGTTGTAGCAGAGGGATTTTTAAAGGATAGAAATTATTTTTTAGCATCTAAAATTTTGGCAAAACATGATGAAAATTATATGCCACCAGAAGTAAAAGCAGCATTAGAGGAGAAATAAATTTTGGCTAGTTTAATTGGATTTTACTCATTAGTTTTAGGTGTTATAATTTCCTTTATAATTACTTTTTTTTCAGTAAAAAATTTTAAAGAGCCGATAGTATTTGATAAAAAAATAATTCATTTTTCATTTCTACAATTTTTTTTAGTTTTAATAAGTTTTTTAGGACTTATTGTTTCTTTCGTAAACTCTGATTTTAGTAATGAAACCGTTTTCAATAATTCTCATACAACAAAACCTCTTTTCTATAAAATAACAGGAACTTGGGGTAATCACGAGGGAAGTTTACTTCTTTGGTTATTAGTATTAACTTTATTTGCTGTACTATTTATTATTAAATCTAATAAACAACCAACTCGTTATAGAATTTTAACTTTATTATTTCAACAGCTTATAATTTTAGGATTTTTTATTTTTGTTCTCAAGACTTCGAGCCCATTTAATTATATATATCCTGTCCCAAATGAAGGTTTAGGTTTAAATCCAATATTGCAAGATCCTGCATTGGCAATTCACCCCCCAATTTTATATTTGGGTTATGTTGGATCATCAATAATTTTTTCCTCAACGTTGGCTGCAGTAGTTTTAAATTATATTTCAAAAGAATGGGCATCACATATTAAAGATTGGGTTATTATTTCTTGGATTTTTTTGACTTTAGGAATTTTACTAGGGTCAATCTGGGCTTATTATGAATTAGGTTGGGGTGGTTTTTGGTTTTGGGATCCTGTTGAAAATGTATCACTAATGCCTTGGCTTGCCTTAACTACATTAATTCATTGTATTTTGGTTTTAGAAAAAAGATTATTATTAACTTCATGGGTGGTTATCTTGTCAATTTCAACTTTCACTCTTAGCATGTGTGGTACTTTTTTAGTAAGATCAGGCATATTAAACTCTGTTCATACATTTGCGAATGATCCAGAAAGAGGGCTTTTCATACTTATTTTTTTATTTTCACTTATTTTTATGTCACTATTTGTTTTTTTCTTTTTTTATAGAGAAAATGATAAAACTGATTATTCAATATTTTTTCTAAGCAAAGAAACATCAATAATAGTAAATAATTGGTTTATGATGTATTTCCTTTCAGTGGTGCTAATTGGTACGACTTATCCAATATTTCTTGAAGTAATATCATCTGAAAAAATTTCAGTAGGACCACCTTTTTACAATAAATTAATTGCTCCTTTTTTGATACCATTTTTATTTTTTATGGCAATTGGTCCAAAATTAAAATGGGTGAAATCAGATTTATCAGATAAAATTTATTTAATTTTATTTTTAATAATCTCACTTTTTTTGTCAATTTTTATTGTTCAAAATTTTAAAATTGAATTTCTTTTAAATACAATATTGATTACTTTTGCATTTTATTTATTTTTCATCACAGTCAGAGATTTTGTTAGCAAAAAGTATAAAAATCTCTCTCAAAACTTAGCTCATTTTGGATTTAGTTTGTTTATATTAAGTATTTTATTTAATAATATTTTTGCGACAGAAGTTATTACCAACTTAAAAGTTGGTGATACATTTAAAACTGAAAAATTTAATATAAACTTTGAATCACTTTCACAAAAAAACAAACAAAACTACAAATCCATTGTGGGTAAATTGATTATTGAAAATTCCAAGGGATCAATTGAAGTAATGGAACCGGAATTAAGAATATACAACCAACCTAACATTTCGACTAGTGAGGCAGATATCAAAACAGGTTTTCTAAATGATAAATTTATGACTATTAATATAGTTCAAAATCAAGAATATTTTAACGTTAGATACCAAATTAAACCTTTTATGATTTGGATTTGGTTTTCTATATTATTAATAACATCTGGTGGTTTAATAAGTATGTTAAAAAAAAAATATGAAAATTAAACTTTTACCAATAACTGTTACTTTTTTATTTTTAATATTTTTTTTAGTTTTTTTTCTTGGTTTAAAAAACCCAAATATCTATAAACCAAATATAAATGAGAAAAAAGAAATTCCTTTTTTCACAGCAAAATTGTTTAATTCAACAACTTCAATCAACTCAAATGAAATTTTTGTTGGTAAAAATTTTTATTTGTTAAATATCTGGTCTTCGTGGTGTGTACCATGTAGATACGAACATGAATTTTTAATTAAATTAAATAAAGAAGAAAATTTAAAAATTGTAGGTCTTAATTATAAAGATAACGTCAAAAATGCTAAAAATTATCTTGAAGAATTAAGTAATCCTTATGATATTTCAATCTCAGATAAAAGTGGTTTGATAGCCATCGAGTGGGGTGCCTATGGAGTGCCAGAAACATTTTTGATACACGAAAAAAAAATTTTAAAAAAAATTATTGGTCCTATAACAAGTGATTTAATGAAAGAAATTAAAGAATTGATTAATTTATGAGAATAAAAAAATATTTTCTAATTGTCTTTTTTATAATTCTAACAAATTTTTCTTTTGCGGAAGAAAAAAATTTACAAAATGAAATAACCAAAAATTTACGCTGTTTAATTTGCCAAGGACAATCTGTTTATGATTCTGATTCTGAATTTGCAAATAGTATAAAAAGTTTAGTTGATCAGAAATTGAAAGAGGGAAATTCAGAAAAAGAAATCTATGAATATTTGAAAGTCAGATATGGTGATTGGATACTATATGATCCAGAATTTTCAAAAAATACATATTTTTTATGGTTATTGCCTCTGTTATTATTCTTATTTGGGGGTGCAATAATATTAAAATTATTTAATATAAGAAAAAATTAAGTATATTGCGTGAATGAATTTTAAAAAATTATATATTGTATTGGTATTTCTTTTAATTTCGCCATATGCAGTTAATTCTGCTGAGAATGTATTAAATCAGAGTAATAAAGTTTTTAGCGTTTACTCAGGTATGTTCGATTTTAGTGATGATGGAAAAAGAAGCACTTTGATTGGAATTCAACATCAAAATGAAAATCTAAATAGGGATACTTTTTTAGGAAATTTATCTCCGATTACTGGTGCACTAATTACAGCAGATAACGCAGGTTATATTTATACTGGTGTTCAAGCACAATATAAACTTGGAAATTTATATATTACTCCTAGTTTCACCCCTGGTTTGTATCACGAGGGGGATGGTAAGGACTTAGGTCATATTTTAGAATTTAAAAGTGAAGTCCAGATATCTTTAGATATTTTCAAAGATAGTGAATTAGGATTTTCATATAATCATATATCTAACGCTAGTTTAGGAGATAAAAATCCTGGGGCAAATAGTTATATGTTTAATTTCTTCAAAAGCTTCTAATCTTAAGAGTATGAGATTAAAAGATTGTCATAATTTTAGCGATTTTAGGAAATTAGCCAAAAATAAACTTCCATCACCAATTTTTCATTATATTGATGGTGCAGCAGACGATGAAATTACTTATGCAAGAAATACAAGTGCATTTGATGATGTTGATTTAGTTCCAAATGTTTTAAGAGGTGTTGAGAACGTAGATTTATCTACAACTATTTTTGGTAAAAAATTAGATTTACCTTTTTATTTATCGCCAACAGCTTTACAAAGACTATTTCATTATGATGGCGAAAGAGCTGTTGGAAAAGCAGCTAAAAAATTTAATACAATGTTCGGGGTATCAGCTCTTGCCACAGTAAGTGTTGAAGAAATATCATCAATGATTGATACACCTAAGATGTTTCAGTTTTATTTTCATAAAGATAGAGGCCTTAATGATTCTTGTTTGGAACGGGCTAAAGCTGCTAAATTTGACGTCATGGCTTTAACAGTTGATACTATTACTGGAGGAAATCGTGAAAGGGATTTAAGAACCGGTTTCACATCACCACCAAAATTGACCTTATCCAGTCTATTTAGTTTTGCAACTAAACCAATGTGGGGGATAAACTATTTAACAAAAGGTAAATTTGAATTACCTCATCTACAAGATTTTGTAAAAGAGGGCACAAGTACAAACTCTTCAATAGGAAATTATTTTTCAACTATGTTGGATCAATCAATGAATTGGAAGGATGCAGAAAAACTATGCTCTCAATGGGGAGGACATTTTGCACTTAAGGGTATAATGAGTGTAGAGGATGCAAAAAAAGCAGTAGATATTGGTTGTACAGGTATAATGGTTTCAAATCACGGTGGACGTCAATTAGATGGATCAAGGTCACCTTTTGATCAGCTGGCAGAAATTGTTGATGCTGTTGGAGACAAACTCGATGTTATATGTGAGGGTGGAATTCACAGGGGCACTCACATGCTTAAAGCATTATCTTTAGGAGCAAAAGCTTGTTCTGGTGGAAGACTTTATCTTTATGCGCTGGCAGCCGCAGGCCAACCAGGTGTTGAAAGAGCTCTTGAATTGTACAGATCTGAATTAGTAAGAGATATGAAATTAATGGGATGTACAAAAATTTCAGATTTGAATAGAAATAATTTAAGATTTAGAAAATAGTGAGCCTACAAAATTGTTTCAATTTTGATGATTTTAGAAAATTAGCAAAAAAAAAATTACCTTCACCTATATTTCACTATATTGATGGTGGCGCAGACGACGAGATAACTCTTAAAAGAAATACAAATTCTTTTGATGATTGTGATCTAATTCCAAACATTTTGGCAAGTGTTGGAAAACCAGATTTATCAACGACAATTTTTGGAAAAAAAATTGATATGCCGATATTTTTGTCACCATGTGCGATGCAAAGACTGTATCACCATGATGGTGATAAAGCATCAGCTAGAGCAGCTGATAAATTTGGAACATTTTATAGTATGTCTACGATGGCAAATAATACTATTGAGGAAATTTCAAATATCTCTGGTGGTCCGAAATTATTTCAACTTTATGTTCACAAAGATCAATCAATAACAGACGATTTGATCGATCGATGTAGAAGATCAGGATTTGATGGAATGTGTTTAACTGTAGATACTCTAGTGGCTGGTAACAGGGAAAGAGATCACAGAACAGGTTTTACAACTCCTCCAAAATTAACTTTGCAAAGTTTAATGAGTTTTGCACTTCATCCTAGCTGGGTTTTTAATTATCTTACTCACGGCAAATTTAAATTAGCAAATGTTGCCGCAAAAACAGATAAGGGTACTAATATTGCAAAATCAGTTATCGATTATATTAATGAACAATACGATCCTGCAATGAATTGGAAGGATGCTGAGTATTGTGTAAAAAAATGGAATGGACCTTTCGCTTTAAAAGGAGTTATGTCAGTTGAGGATGCAAAAAGAGCAATTGATATCGGTTGTACAGCTATCATGATTTCAAATCATGGTGGACGCCAACTTGATGGATCAAGATCACCTTTTGATCAAGTAAAAGCAATTTCAGATGCTGTAGGAGATAAATTAGAAATTATTTTAGACGGGGGTGTTAGAAGAGGAACACATGTATTAAAAGCTATTGCTGCAGGTGCAAAAGCATGTAGTTTTGGTAAAATGTTTCTGTTCTCTTTAGCCGCAGGCGGACAGCAAGGTGTTGAACATTTATTAAAAAATATGCATGACGAAATTAATAGAAATATGGTTTTGATGGGTTGTAAAAACTTAAAAGAGTTGAATAGTTCGAAATTAATCTATAGAAAATAGGGTATAAAATTATGAAACTGGCAAAAAGTTTAGAAAGATTAGGCACCGAATCCGCATTTACTGTTCTTGCGGAAGCAAAAAAATTAGAAGCTCAGGGAAAACCTATGATCCATTTGGGATTAGGGCAACCGGATTTTAAAACACCAAAACATGTTGTTGAAGCAGCTAAAAAAGCATTAGATGATGGACACCATGGATATGTAATGTCAAATGGCATCCCTGAATGTCGACAAGCTGTAACAAGATGGATAAAAAAACGTTACAGTGTCGATGTTGATTCTGAGAGAATACTTATCATGCCTGGTGGAAAACCTACAATGCATTATGCAATACAATGTTTTGGTGAGCCAGGTGCAGAAATTATACATCCTACACCAGCTTTTCCAATTTATGAGTCGATGATAAATTATACAGGTTCAAAACCAGTACCTTATGATTTAACAGAAGATAAAGATTTAAAGTTCAACCCTGATAAAATATTGTCTTTGATTACAGATAAGACTCGATTGTTAATTCTAATCAACCCTAACAATCCAACAGGAAGTTTTGTTGAGAAAAGAGATATTGACTTTCTAGCTGATGGTCTAAAAAAACATCCTCATGTAACAATATTAAGTGATGAAATTTATAGTAGACAAATTTTTGATGGAAAAGAAATGCCCTCATTTTTCCATTATCCAGAATTAAGAGAAAGGCTAATAGTGTTAGAGGGGTGGAGCAAAGCATATTCAATGACGGGATGGAGGCTTGGTTGGAGTTTTTGGCCACAACATTTAATCGAACATGTTAATAAATTATTAATTAATAGTGTTTCTTGTGTTAATGCTGCAGCTCAATTTGCTGGTATTGCTGCACTAGATGGTCCAGATGACTCAATTAATGCAATGATGGAAAAATTTACACAAAGAAGAGATTTAATTTACAAAGGTTTAAATGATTTACCAGGCGTAGAATGTAGTTTGCCTGGAGGAGCCTTTTATGCATTTCCTAAAGTAATTGGTACCGGCATGAATGGTGCAGAATTTGCAAGAAAAGCTATGCACGAAGCTGGGGTAGCGATTGTACCTGGGTCTGCTTTTGGTGAAACTTGTCAAAATTATGTGAGATTTAGTTTTGCCGCTTCAAGAGACAATATTTCTCAAGCATTAGAAAATATCAAGAAAATGCTGAGTAAATAAGATGTATTTTTCTCTTAATCTTTATTAATATCTTTTAATTATGAATGAGCAAGTTCAGGCAGAGTTAAAGAAAATATTTAATGGCAGATTTTCAACCTCTGAGTCAGCTAGAGCTAATTATGCTAGGGGAGAAGATACCTACGATCCAATTTTATCCAAAGCTGTTGTTTTTCCAGAGAGTAATGAGGAAGTATCAAAAATATTAAAATTGTGTAACGAACATAAAATACCAGTTGTTCCATTTGGAACAGGAACATCCTTAGAGGGTAATGTTGTCGGTAATGAAAATGGTATAACTATTTGCTTGGAGAAAATGAATAAGATTTTAAGTGTTAACGTGGAAGATTTTGATTGCAGAGTTCAAGCTTGTGTAACTAGAGAGCAATTAAATGAGCATTTAAGAGAGGATGGAGTTTTTTTTCCTATTGATCCTGGTGCAAACGCTGCGTTAGGTGGAATGGCTTCAACTTCAGCTTCAGGAACAATGGCAGTAAAATATGGAACAATGAAAACCGTTATTTCAGGTCTTACAGTAGTTTTACCTAATGGTGATATTATTAAAACAGGTGGTAGAACTAAAAAAACTTCTGCAGGTTATAATTTAACAAATTTATTTATTGGAGCAGAGGGAACCCTTGGTATTATCACCGAAGTTCACTTAAGATTATCTCCTATACCAGAAAGTATAATGAGCGCTGTTTGCCATTTTCCTTCCTTAGAAGATGCAGTCATGACAGCTCAGCAGGTTATTCAGTATGGTATTCCAATTGCTAGAATTGAAATGTTAAACGCAGATCAAATGGGTATTAGTATTAACTATTCAAAGTTAAAAGATATTGAGGCAGTTCCTACTTTATTTTTTGAATTTCATGGATCAGAGATATCAAATAACGAGAATATAAAAATTGTAGAGGAGATATCAAAAGATAATAATGGCAGCTCGTTTAAATGGGCAAAAGATTTAGAGGAAAGAAATAAAATTTGGAAAGCAAGATGGGATGTTTACTATTCTGTCAAAGCTATACACAATAATGGAAGAGTCTATTCTACCGATGTATGTGTTCCAATTTCAAATATAACAGAATGTGTTAAGTTTGCTGAAGAACAAGCAAAAAAATTTGGTGTTCGGGCTCCAATGGTAGGTCATATGGGTGATGGAAATTTTCATGTGGTTCTACCTTATGACCCAGCAAAAAAAGAAATGTATAAACAAATTAGAGCTTTTAACGATACATTAATAAGAAAAGCATTAGAGCTTAATGGAACTATTACTGGCGAACATGGTGTAGGGCTTCACAAAAAAGAGTATTTACTTGAGCAACATCCTGATAATATTCCAGTTATGAAATCAATCAAAAGAACATTAGACCCTAATAATATAATGAATCCAGGTAAGATATTTGATCTTAACTAATAATCTTTAAAATATTTTATGAAAAAAATTTTGATTACAAGAAAATTAATTAAAGATAGTGAAGATAAAGCTTCAAAAACTTTTGAACCTATATTTAACTCTAATGATGAATTATATTCCCAATCAAAATTGATAGAAATGAGTAATGGTTGTGATGGAATATTAACTTCACTTACAGATAAAATGGATAAGAAAACAATCGATAAATTGCCGGATACAATTAAGATTATTTCAAACTTTGCAGTTGGTTTTGGTAATATAGATCTTGAAGCAGCAAAAAATAGAGGCATTGCAGTTACAAATACTCCAGAAGTTTTATCTGATGCTACTGCAGAAATTGGAATTTTGTTAATACTAGGTGCTTGTAGAAGAGCTGCAGAAGGGATTGAGTCTGCTAGAGAAGGTGGTTGGAAATGGTCAGCAGACTATCTTATTGGAAAACAATTAACTGGAACAAGATTAGGAATTTTAGGGATGGGAAGAATAGGTCAAAAGATCGCAAAAATTGCAAAATCACTTGGAATGATAATTCATTACCATAATCGATCAAAATTGAGTGATGAGAAGGAACTTGGAGCAGTTTATCATAAGGATATAAAAAGTCTTTTTTCAGTTTCCGATGTTTTATCAATTTGCTGTCCAGCTACAAAAGAAACAGAAAACATGATTAATAAAGAAACAGTTGAATTTTTTCCAAAGGGAGCAGTTATTACTAATGTTGCAAGGGGAGATATTGTTGAAGATGAAGCTTTAATAGATGCATTAAATAGAAGAAAGATATATGCAGTTGGTTTGGATGTTTATAAAAATGAGCCAAATTTAAACCCTGGATATCTTAAAATTAAATCTGCTTTTATTTTACCTCATCTAGGAAGCGCAACTAAAGATACAAGAATAGCGATGGCTAATTTAGCAATAGATAATATTGATGAGTTTTTTAAAACTGGAAATTGTAAAAATAAAGTAAATTAATTCTACCATAGATTGTAAAAAATTATATTTCTGCGACATATGAGTTTTTTTTTAGAAAGACTCTAATGTGAATCTATGCTTTAATTATTTGAGTTAATTAACTTTAATAGGAGTAATAATGACTAAAGAAAATAAATCATTGAAGGTGAAAGCATCTTCAAGACGTAAGTTCTTTAAGACTGCTGCTAAGACTGGTGCTATAGCTGCAGCCGCTGTTGCAATGCCGTATGTTAAGGCAAATGCTGCAACAACTCTAAAGATGCAAGCTGCATGGCCAAGTGGAGCAAACATCTTTTTTGAAATGGCTGGAGACTATTGCAACATGGTTAAAGAAATGTCAGGAGGTTCTCTTCAGATCGATCTTCAACCGGTTGGAGCAGTTGTAAAGACTTCAGAAATCGGACAAGCAGTAAGTTCTGGTGTAGTAGATATGGGTCACTGGGTGACAGCATATTGGTACGGTAAAAATCCTGCTGCATCATTATTTGGAACTGGTCCTTCATACGGTATGTCATCTCAAGAAGTTATGGGATGGATGGAGTATGGCGGAGGAAGAAAGTTATATGACGAAACTCTTGCAAAAGTAGGTTTTGATTATGTTGGATTTTTCCATATGCCTATGCCAGCTCAGCCCTTTGGTTGGTTCAAAAAGAACGTAACTAAAGTATCTGATGTTAAAGGTATGAAGTACAGAACAGTTGGTCTAGCGACTAACGTTTTAACTGCAATGGGAATGGTAGTTAGACAATTACCAGGTGGTGAAATTCAGCCAGCAATGAAAACTGGTTTGATTGAAGCTGCTGAGTTTAACAACCCTACTTCAGACTCTCAGTTTGGTATGCAAGATGTTTCTAAGCACTATCACTTAGGAAGCTTCCACCAATCTCAAGAGATGTTTGAGATACCAGTAAACAAAAAAACATATAATAGTTTATCACCTGCACACCAAGCAATATTGAAAAATGCTGCTTATGCTGCGAACAGTGATAACTACTTTAAAGCTCTAGTAAGATACTCAGCTGACTTAGCTAAGTTAATGAATGAGCATAAAGTAAATGTGTATCAAACTTCTGATGAAATTTTAGCTCAACAATTAAAAGGTTGGGATAAAGTAATCGGCGACTTTAATAAGAAAGATCCTTTCTTTAAGAAAATCGTTGATTCTCAGAAAGCATATGCGAAGAGAGTAATGAAATACTTGCTGATGAATCAGCCAAATTACAAACTTGCATATGAAAATGAGTTTGGTCCAATTGCAAAAGTTAAGTTATAATTAACTTTTGATAAATTTTTTTAAGGGGGCCTCGGCCCCCTTTTTTATTTGATTAATTAAGAACAATTCAATAAAAGTTTATATCTATGATGAGATCTTACATAAAATTTGCAGATCGTTTAAGCGTCTCAATGGGAAAAGCTTTTTCTTGGTGCATAGTAATTTTAATGGGCGGAACATGTTATGAAGTTTTTATGGCGTATGCTTTAAATGCACCAACTTTATGGAATTTTGATTTTAGTCTTCAGATGTACGGAGCTATCTTTATGATGGCAGGTGCCTATACTTTATGTACGGAAGCTCATGTAAGAGGTGATGTAATTTACAGATTATTTTCTCAAAGAACACAAGCATGGATAGATATTGTTTTATATTTTATTTTCTTTTTTCCTGGTGTTCTTGCATTAGCCTTTTATGGTTATGAATATGCGGCACTTGCTTGGAAGATAAAAGAAACAAGTTGGAATAGTCCTGCACAAATTCAAATATATATGGCAAAATCTTTAATACCCTTATCAGGTAGTCTTTTAACTTTACAAGGTATCAGTGAGGTTTTTAGATGTATTATTTGTATACAAACTGGAAGTTGGCCAGAAAGAGGAACTGAGCGTGATGCTGAAGAAACTGAAAAAGTATTAATGAGAACGTCACAACAAGGAAATAAAGAAGATGTTATTTAGTCTAACAAATCCTGAAGTAGCAATTATGATGATGGGAATATTTTTATTCGCAGTATTATTAGGTTTTCCTATTGCATTTACTTTAATGGCGATGGGATTAGGCTTTGGTTATTATGCTTATTTTGATCCAACTAAGATGGAACATCTTTTTGATAATAGGATATTTCAGCTTTTTGTTCAAAATACTTATACCGTCATGGATAACAATGTATTGACCGCGGTCCCTCTCTTTCTATTTATGGGATATTTAGTTGAAAGAGCTGGTATTGTTGCAAAACTATTTTTTGCAATAAGATTAGCTTCACATAGACTTCCTGCTTCAATGGCAGTGGCAGCACTAATTACTTGTGCTTTATTTTCAACAGCAACAGGTATCATTGGTGCGGTTGTTACTTTAATGGGACTTCTTGCTTGGCCTGCGATGATAAAAGCTGGATATGATAAAAAATTTGCATCAGGAATAATTTGTTCAGGTGGATGTTTAGGAATTTTAATTCCACCAAGCATTATGTTAATTGTTTATTCAGTAATTGCCCAGTTGTCACCATTAAGATTATTCGCAGCTGCTATTTTTCCAGGACTGATGTTGGCTGGTCTTTATATTGCATATGCAGTATTTAGAGCTTGGTTAAATCCCTCGATTGCTCCAAAACCTGCTGCAGAGGAAATTCCTCCAACAGCAGTTATTTTGAGAGAGGTTCTTGTGTCTTTCTTGCCTTTATTTTCTCTAATAATATTAGTTTTGGGTACTATTCTTGCTGGGATTGCTACACCTGCTGAAGCAGCTGCTGTAGGCGCTTTTGGATCTTTAGTGCTTTCTTATTTTTACAAAACCCTTAAGTGGAAAAATTTTAAAGAGTCAGTGTTTCTTACAGCAAAAACAACCGCAATGATAATGTGGTTATTCATAGGTTCTTGGACCTTTGCATCTGTTTTTTCTTATCTTGGAGGCCATGAAGTTTTCGAGCATTTTTTTAAATCTTTGAATTTGCAACCATGGCAATTCTTAGTGATCACTCAATTGATTATCTTTTTATTGGGATGGCCCTTAGAATGGACGGAGATTTTAATTATTTTTGTTCCAATCTTTTTACCACTTGTTGAGTTTTTTGGAGTAAATCCATATTTTTTTGCTATGTTAATTGCTCTAAATTTACAAACATCATTTTTGACACCACCCATGGCGATGTCAGCTTATTATTTAAAAGGAGTTCAATCAAAGAATGTTGAGCTAATGCAGATCTTTAGTGGAATAATGCCTTTTTTAGCTATTGTAATATTGGCTATGGTTTTAATGTATTTATTCCCAGGAATAGCACTTTGGTTACCAGAGACATTATTTGCAAATTAATTTTAAATGACGGATATATTTTCTTTAAGTCTTGAAGAACTTGCGTTGAAAATAAAAGATGCCCAGTTTTCTTCAGTCGAAGTTTGTGAAAAGTATATAGAAAGGATAAATAAGTTTGAAAAAGATGTTAAAGCTTGGGCACATTTTGATAAAAAAGTTTTATTAGAAAAAGCAGCCGAGGCGGACGAATACAGGAAATCAGGAAAACCAGTCGGGCCACTTCATGGAGTTCCTATAGCAGTTAAAGATATAATCGGTACTGTTGATATGCCAACAGAATGTGGAACAGTTATAAGAAAAGGAAAATCATATTCACAAAATGCAGAAATAATTGATTTACTTCATTCATCTGGAGCAATTGTGATGGGTAAAACAGCTACATCAGAGCTTGCGTACTTAGGACCACCTTCTACAACAAACCCTCATGATAAAACCAGAACACCTGGTGGATCTTCAAGTGGGTCTGCAGCATCTGTTGCTTCTTTTATGGCACCTGCTTCAATTGGTTCTCAAACAGGAGGTTCAGTTATCAGACCAGCATCTTATTGTGGCGTTGTGGGATACAAACCTACTTATGGATTAATCTCCAGAAATGGTGTTTTGAGAACTTCATATAGTTTAGATCACATTGGTATGTTTGGTAGAAAAGTAGAAGATGTTGCTATTTTGGCAAAAGTTTTAATTAAAAAAGATAAATTTGACCCTGCAACAATTCATTATTCAACTGAAAATATCTTAACAGAAACAAAAAAAGGACCTTTATTTGAACCAAAATTTATTTTTTATAAAACTGATCATTGGAAAATTATTGATAAAAAATCAAGAGAGTCATTTGAATATTTTATTAATTCATTTAAAAAAAATATTGAGATTTTTGATACTCCTTCATACTTTAAGGATATACACAAATATCATCAGATAATTCATGAAACAGACTTAGCAAATAATTTTTCTATATATTTTAAAAAATTTAAAAAAAAACTCTCTAAATATATGCAAGATGCAATAATTAGAGGAAATAAACATTCAGGAAAAGAATATGCTGAAGCAATAGACTTTATGAAAAGAAGTTATGAATCTTACCAGGAAGTATTTGAAGACTATCATGGAGTTTTATCTCCTTCTAGTCCAGGTGTGGCACCAAAAGGTTTAAAAAGCACTGGCACAGCAGAGTTTAATAAGGTTTGGTCTTATCTTGGAACACCATGTATTTCACTCCCTTTACTTGAGGGTGAAAATAATCTACCATTGGGAGTTCAATTAATTGGTGACAAATATGATGACCATAGATTTTTAGGTGTCGCCAAATGGTTAGAAAAAGAGTGTGAGGAATAAATAAAATGAATAAAATTACTACTATCATTGGACTTTCATTTGCGATATTTTTTTTAATTGGATTGGCAACTACTTTAACAAGATCAATGATGATTGGTTTTTTGGATGTTATTCCAGTTTACTTTTTAATGGGTGCAGCTATCATAATGATGATATATGAAGCCTTTTTTGATAAAAGTTAGTTCTAACTAAATTGAAAAAATTTCAAATTAATATCTTTCCACTATCATTATTATTTATTCAGCCAATTTTTATGGCAAGTAATTTAGTAGTTGCAAGAGGCGGTGTGGAATATGTTCCTCCAATTTCACTAGCTTTCTGGAGATGGACAATCGTTTTTTTAATATTATTGCCTTTTACATTTATGACCCTTAAAAAAAATTTTCATATAATTAAGAAAGAATACAAACAACTATTTTTCTTAGGCTCTATGGGATGTGGTGTGTGTGGTGCATTCCCTTTTTTAGCTGGTGAAACAACTACGGTTATTAATATGGGAATTATTTATACATCATCACCTGTATTTATAATTTTGATTTCATATTTTTTTTTTAATGAAAAAATTAATCTTACAAAAATAATTGGTCTAATAGCTTGTTTAATAGGTGTTTTTACAATTATAATAAAAGGTAATTTAGATTTATTGCTAAGCTTGCAATTCACTATTGGCGATCTATGGATGTTGGCTGCAGCCGTTGGCTGGGCTTTATACTCTATATATTTATTTTATTGGAATTCTAAATTAAAAATTTTTGACAGATTTACTTTAATTTCATTTTTTGGGGCATTAAGTTTATTACCTTTTTATGTTGGAGAAGAAATATTTTATAAACAAACTGTTTTTGTATCTGAATTTTATTTATGGGTAATTTTTGCAGCTATTTCACCAGGTATAATAGCCTTTACACTCTATACTGTAGCTCAAAAAAAATTAGGTGCATCTTTAACAGGATTTACACTTTATATTTTTACAGTTTACGGAGCAATTTATGGATATTTTTTATTTGATGAAAAATTTGAGAATTATCATTTCGTAGGAACAATTTTAGTATTTATTGGAGTATACTTAGCAAAGAAAAATAATGTTAAAAAAGTTTAGGAATATTTTGTTAATATTTTTTCAAATAACTATTTTAGTTTACATTTTAATTTTAATTTTTTTATATTTTTATCAAAGAAATTTAATGTATCATCCGAATGAGAATAATTACTCTGATGACCAAATATCAGTTAATATTGAAAAGGTAAAAATTAAAACTGATGATAAAATTGAATTATTAGGTTGGTATCATAGAAAAGATTTAAAAAAATATAAAACTATTCTTTTTTTTCATGGGAATGCAGGATCTTTAGAAAATAGAATTCACAAGCTAAATCATTTCAAAGAAATGAACGTAAATTTTTTAATAATTGCTTGGAGAGGCTTTAGTGGAAATAAAGGAAATCCAACGGAGAAAGGTCTTTATGAAGACGGAAAAAGTGCAATAAATTGGCTGATTGATAAAGGTGTAAAAGAAGAAAATATTATTATTTATGGTGAATCGTTAGGAACTGGAGTAGCAACACACTTATCACAAAATAAAAATTTTGCAGGAATCATACTTGAAACTCCTTTCACATCTATGGTAGATGCTGCAAAAAATTTTTATCCTTACATACCTGTTAGCTTATTATTAAAAGATATATTTGATAATAAGAATAAAATAAAAAATATTAATGTTCCAGTTTTAATTATGCATGGTGAGGCTGATCAAATAGTCCCTTATGCTATGGGAAAAAAAATGTATGAAATTGCAAATGAACCAAAATTTTCATATTTTACAAAACATGATAATCACATGATGGAATATGATGAAAATCTTTTAAAAGCTCTCAATTCTTTCTTAAAAAGTTTAAATTAAACATTAGTTAATTTGAGTAAAAGCATCAGCAAATTTAACTGCATCAAATAATTGTAAATCATCCACTTTTTCACCTAATCCTAACGCAATAATTGGAAGTTTATATTTTTTTGCTAAAGCTAAAAGTATACCACCTTTTGCTGTGCCATCTAATTTGGTCATTATAATTCCTGTTATAGGAATGATATTGTTAAATTCTTCAACTTGATTGATGACATTTTGCCCTGAAGTAGCATCTAAAACTAAAATTACATCATGTGGTGCTTTAGGGTCAATTTTTTTTGCCACATTAGCAATCTTTTTATACTCCTCCATTAGATTTTTTTTATTTTGAAGTCTTCCAGCAGTATCGATTAAAACTTGATTAAAATTATTTTTAATTGCTTCATCAATCGCTTTATAAGCAACGGATGCTGGATCAGAACCTTGAGATGATTTAATTATATGAGCATCTACTTTGTTGGCCCAATTTTCTAACTGTTCGATTGCTGCAGCTCGGAAAGTATCTGAAGCTGCAAACATAACTTTGTTTCCTTTATCTTTTAAAATTTTTCCAATCTTTCCGATTGTAGTTGTTTTACCCACACCGTTTACCCCTGAGATTAGAGTTGTATTAAGTTTTTCTTTTTTTTCAAAGAATACATTATTCTCTAAGGGCTTCATCAAAGAAACAATATATTCTTTTAGGATAATATTGATCTCTAAAGATAAATCTTTATTTGGATCGATCTTTTTATTTGAAACGATTTCTTTTATTTCAGATGCGGCCTCTACTCCAACATCTGATTGAATGAGAAATTCTTCTATTTTGTTTAAATTTTCATCATCTATTTCTTTTTTTATAATTATTTCTTTTAGACCAGATGTAAGTGCTGAAGCACTTTTTTTAAATCCAGATTTAAATTTATCTAAAATTCCCATTATAAATTTATTTCAATTTTTTTTATATCCGAAACAGGACCTTTCATATGGATTGAATTTTTTTCATCAATTGAAATTGATAACTTTCCATTTTCAAACTCTATATCTGTGTTGTCATTACAGAGATTATTTAATTTAGCTGCAAACGCAGTTGCACATGCAGCAGTTCCGCATGCTTTCGTTAAACCAGCTCCTCTTTCCCACACTTTCACTTTAATTAAATCTTTATTTATTACTTGTGCAATTGTGACATTACATTTATTGGGAAAAAATTTATGATTTTCTATATCTGGGCCAAGTTTTTTGATATCAAAATTATTAATTTCATTTACAAAAAAAATGATATGTGGGTTTCCAACATTTAATGCTGTACCGCCTGAGTGCTCGTTATCATTTTTATCAAGAATTTTAATATTTAAATTTTTTGTGTTTAATTTTTCTGATAAAGGTATTTCATTCCATTCAGTTTTGGCTACACCTATTTCGGTAGTAACAATATTATTCCCCAAGATTTCAGATTTTAAGATTCCTGATAATGTTCTTAAAATTATATTTTTATTTTTTATTTCTTTTGATATCAAATCTGCAACACATCTTGTTCCATTTCCACATGCTCCAGACTCACCACCATCAGAATTAAAAAACTTCAAATAAGCATGTGTGGATTTATCAGTTTCAATAATTATTAGTTGATCACAACCAATAAAATTTCTGTCACAAATTTTAATTATTTGTTCTTTTGTAAGTTTCGTAATTTTTTGTCTATTATCAATAATTACAAAATCATTACCTAATCCATCCATTTTAAATGCTTTAATGTCCATATATAGTTATTTAACTTATTTATTGACTTTTTGAACCTCTATTATAGTTTGTGGCAGTTTCCGCAAAAACGTTAAATTTGCGGTGTCTTTGGAAACAAAGAGATCGACACTAGTCAGCGAGGGTTCGCCCACTAGTGCGTTTACTGCTGTGTGTAATAATTATGTTTGAAAATTTGACAAATAAATTTGAGGAAGTTTTTTCCTCTCTAAAAAAAGCACCATCACTTGATGAAAATCAAGTTGATGAGGGATTGAGAGGTATAAGGCAAGCTTTATTAGAGGCAGATGTGTCTCTTGATGTAGCGAAAGATTTTATTGAAAAAGTTAAACCAAAAGCTTTAGGTCAAGAAATAATAAGATCAACATCTCCTGGAGATATGGTTGTTAAAATTGTTTATGATGAATTAGTCAACTTACTTGGTGAAAAAAATAATGATGTTAATCTTAATGCAGTACCACCAGTACCAATGATGCTAGTTGGATTACAAGGTTCTGGTAAAACTACCACAACTGCAAAATTGGCAAGATATTTAGAAAATACAAAAAAAAAGAAAGTAATGATGGTTAGTTTAGATATCTATAGACCAGCTGCCCAAGAGCAATTAAGATCTTTAGGTGAACAAAACAACATTCTTACTCTTCCAATTATAGAAGGACAGCAACCAGCTGATATTTGCCAAAGAGCATTAAGTGCTGCTAATTTAAACGGAGCTGAAATTATACTGTTTGATACCGCGGGCAGAACACAAATTGACTTGCAGATGATGAGTGAAATTAAACAAATCGAAAATACTATAAAGCCTGCAGAAACCTTCCTAGTTGCCGATTCCCTAACCGGACAAGTTGCAGCTTCAGTCGCTAAAGAATTTAAAAATACTGTTAATCTTTCAGGAATTATTTTAACTAGAGCAGATGGTGATGCAAGAGGTGGGGCAGCTGTTAGTATGAAATTTATTTCTCAGGTTCCAATTAAATTTTTAGGTATTGGCGAAAAAATTGAAAATCTTGAAGTATTTCATCCAGATAGAATTGCAAATAGAATTCTTGGAATGGGAGATATTGTATCTCTTGTTGAAAAAGCAGCGCAAGATTTAGGTGAAGAAAATATAAAAAAAACAGAAGAAAATTTAAAAAAAGGACAATTCTCGATGCAAGATTATTTGACTCAACTTAGACAAATGAAAAAAATGGGTGGTATTGAGGGTATTATGTCCTTCATGCCCGGTGTTTCAAAAGTAAAATCACAAATGGATGCGGCTGGAATTGATGAGAGTGTTATCACTAAAAATGAAGCTATAATTTTATCGATGACAAAAATTGAAAGAGAGAACCCAAAAATAATTGATGGTTCAAGAAAAAAAAGAATTGCTAATGGTTCTGGAACTGATCCAGCCACTATCAATAAATTGTTAAAACAATTTAAAATGATGTCTGAAATGATGAAAAAGATGTCAAAAGGAAATCTGAAAGGTATGTCTGATAAAGGAATACCTCCAGAATTATTTAATCAATTGAAATAAAAAAAAGGAGAGTAAATGTTAAAACTTAGATTATCAAGAGGTGGTACAAAGAAGAGACCTGTTTACAAGGTTGTAGTCGCGGACAGTCGTTTTGCAAGAGATGGAAGATTTATTGAGAAAGTTGGTTTTTTCAATCCATTACTGCCAAAAGAAAAAAAGGAAAGAATTGGATTAGAAGCTGAAAGAATTAAATACTGGTTGGGTCAAGGCGCACAACCTACAACAAGAGTAGCTAGAATTTTAGGTGAAAATGAATTGATGCCTATGCCTGCTAACAGCAATAATCCTCAAAAAGCAGTTCCAAAAAAAGATAGAAAAAAAGAAGGTGCTGAAGAAGCTAAAAAAGAGGAAGCTCCTAAGGCAGAAGTTAAAAAAGAAGAAGCTCCTAAGGCAGAAGCTAAAAAAGAAGAGGCTCCTAAGGCAGAAGCTAAAAAAGAGGAAGCTCCTAAGGCAGAAGCTAAAAAAGAAGAAGCTCCTAAGGCAGAAGTTAAAAAAGAAGAGGCTCCTAAGGCAGAAGCTAAAAAAGAAGAAGCTCCTAAGGAGGAAAAAAAATAATCTAAGGTTTATTTATGTTGCAAGCTCAAGTATTTACACTTTATCCAGAAATTTTTCCTGGGCCTTTAGATAAAGGTCTTTATGGCAAAGCAATGGTTAAAAAGTTGTGGAGTTTAAAGGTGATTAATATTAGAGATGCGGCAACAGATAAACATAAAACAGTTGATGACACACCATATGGTGGTGGAACAGGAATGCTACTAAAACCTGACGTATTAGCAAAATCTATCGATCAGAACATAAATAAAGGGGAGAGAATTTTTTATCTTTCACCTAAAGGTAAAAGGTTTGATCAAAATCTTGCTACAGAATTATCTAAGGAAAAGTCATTCTCTTTAATTTGTGGACATTTTGAAGGTGTTGATGAGAGAGTTTTAACTACAAGAAATATAGAGGAAATAAGTATAGGAGATTATGTATTGTCAGGGGGAGAAACAGCTGCTCTTGTAGTTCTTGATAGTGTATTAA
The DNA here is from genome assembly GCA_902617715.1 of uncultured Pelagibacteraceae bacterium. Lineage (GTDB taxonomy): Bacteria > Pseudomonadota > Alphaproteobacteria > Pelagibacterales > Pelagibacteraceae > Pelagibacter. The sequence continues at coordinate 48,681 of CACMXS010000008.1, forward strand.
GACTTTTGCCTGGAGTTTTAGGAAATGAAAAATCAGCCTCTGAGGAAACTTTTGAAAATGGTCTTTTGGAATATCCTCAATACACAAAACCACAGATTTGGGAGGAAAAATCGGTACCAGATGTGTTATTATCAGGGGATCACGCTAAAATTAAAGACTGGCGTTTATCTCAATCTGAGGCTATAACACGCGTCCGAAGACCAGATTTGTGGCAAAAATATAAGAAAAATTAAATTGTTAAATAATAATATGAAAACAATAGAAGAAATAAATCAACTTAACGTAAAGAAAATCCTTTCTGAAAAGAAAATTCCAGAATTTTTTCCAGGTGATGTAGTTAAAGTTGGTGTAAGAATTACAGAAGGTAAAAAAGAGAGAATTCAATATTTTGAAGGTGTTTGTATTGCTAAAAAAAGTAGAGATTTAAACTCTTCATTTACTGTAAGAAAAATTTCTTTTGGAGAGGGTGTTGAAAGAACATTCCCATTATTTGGGACAGTTATTGACTCTATTAAAGTAATTCGTTCAGGAAAAGTGAGAAGAGCAAAATTATATTATTTAAGGGACAGAACAGGTAAATCAGCGAGAATTGCAGAAAAAATAAGAAAAAAAATCGGTATTGATATTGATGTAAAACCTGAGACAGTAACAGAAGAAAATTTAGCTCCAGTTACTTCAGAAACAGCAAATATTAAAGAGGAAGCTCCTAAAGCAGAAGCTAAAATAGAGGAAGCTCCTAAAGCAGAAGCTAAAAAAGAGGAAGCTCCTAAAGCAGACGCTAAAAAGAAAACAGAAAGCTCAATAGAAAAAAAATAATTTTTTTTTCAATGCCTAATACACTTTACGATAAAATTTGGAACGATCACTTAGTCGATCAACAGTCTGATGGTACAGCTTTACTGTTTGTTGATAGACATCTTGTTCATGAAGTGACTAGTCCACAGGCATTTGAAGGTCTTAGAAACTCTAATAGAAAAGTAAGACATCCAAAATTAACTTTGGCAGTTGCAGATCATAATGTTCCAACCACAGATAGAACTAATGGTATTGCAGATCAAGAGTCCAAAATTCAAGTTGATACTTTAGAAAAAAACTGCAAAGAATTTGGTGTACAAATTTTTGGTATGGACGATAAAAGACAAGGAATAGTTCATATAATTGGACCAGAACAAGGATTTACTCAGCCAGGAACAGTAATTGTCTGTGGAGATAGCCATACTGCTACGCATGGTGCTTTTGGTGCCTTAGCTTTTGGGATTGGTACATCAGAAGTAGAACATGTTTTGGCAACTCAAACATTAGTTCAAAAAAAAGCAAAAAATTTTAGAATTAATGTAAATGGAAAACTTCCTCTGGGGGTAACATCTAAAGATGTAATTTTACAAATAATTGGGAAAATTGGAACAGCTGGAGGTACAGGCTGTGTTGTTGAGTATGCAGGTGATTTAATCAGATCACTTAGTGTTGAGCAACGTATGACCATATGTAATATGACCATAGAAGGTGGAGCTAGAGCAGGGTTAATTGCACCTGATGAAAAAATTTTTGAGTATTTAAAAGGAAAACCAATGTCACCAAAAGGTGAAAAATGGGAAAAGGCTTTAGAATATTGGAAAAGTTTAAAATCAGATGATAATGCAAATTTTGATAAAGAAATTACCTTACAAGCAAACGAAATTTTACCCATGATAACATGGGGAACATCACCTCAAGATGTAATTACAATAGATGGGAAAGTTCCAAACCCAAATCAAGAAAAAGATGAAGATAAGAAAAATTCCTTAGAAAGAGCTCTTAAATATATGGGCTTAAAACCAGATATGGCAGCAAAAGATATAAAAATTGATAAAGTTTTTATTGGCAGCTGTACCAATGGAAGAATTGAGGATTTAAGAGAGGCAGCAAAAGTTTTAAAGGATAAAAAAATAGCTTCACATGTTCATGCGATGGTGGTTCCAGGATCTGGCTTGGTTAAAGAGCAAGCAGAACAAGAGGGATTAGATAAGATATTTGTTAGTTCAGGTTTTGAATGGAGAGAACCAGGATGTTCTATGTGTTTAGCAATGAATGCGGATAAATTAAAACCAGAAGAAAGATGTGCATCTACATCAAATAGAAATTTTGAGGGTAGGCAAGGAAGAGGTGGTAGAACTCATTTAGTAAGCCCAGGAATGGCAGCTGCGGCAGCGATTTCAGGAAGCTTAGACGATGTCAGAAAGTATCAAAATTAATGCAAAAATTTACTTCATTAAAAAGTATTCCAGCTTATTTACCAATAGTAAATATTGATACAGATATGATCATTCCTAAACAATTTTTAAAAACCATTAAAAGAACAGGGCTTGGTAAAAATTTATTTTATGAGATGAGATATGATGAAAAAGGAAAAAAAATAGATGATTTTATTTTAAATCAAAATCCTTTTAATAATTCAAGAATATTAATAGCAGGAAAAAATTTTGGTTGCGGATCATCTAGAGAACATGCTCCATGGGCATTATTAGATTTTGGTATTACATGTGTAATCAGTTCAAGTTTTGCTGATATATTTTTTAACAATTGTTTTAAAAATGGAATTTTACCGATCATTCTTGATGAAGATAAAATTAAGGAGTTGTCAGAATATGCAAATAGAAAAGAAGAAATTTCTGTAGACTTAAATGAAGAAAAAATAATTTACGGAAATAATGAGGTTAGATTTGAGGTTGATAAATTTAAAAAAAAGTGCCTTCTAGAAGGTTTAGATGATATAGCGTTATCTTTAAAAAAATCTGATAAAATTGAGAAATTTGAAAAAAATTTAAAAAATCAAAAGCCGTGGATTATTAATGATTAAAGTAAAAAAAAGAAAAATATTATTACTTCCTGGAGATGGAATAGGCCCTGAAGTTATTGATGAAGTTAAAAAGATAATTAATTGGTTTAATGATAAAAAATCTTTAGATTTTGAAATAGATGAGGATTTAGCAGGTGGGTGTTCTTACGATAAACATGGTACTCCAATTACTGATGAAGTTTTCTATAAAGCTTTAGAGAGCGCAGTAGTTATGTTGGGCGCTGTGGGTGGGCCTAAATGGGATAATGTTGAGTTTTCCAAAAAACCTGAGAGAGCACTTTTAAAGTTAAGAAAAGAATTGAAACTTTTTGCAAATTTAAGGCCAGCAATATGTTTTAAACAGTTAGTTGATGCATCAACTCTAAAACCAGAAATTGTTTCTGGTTTAGATATTATGATCGTAAGAGAATTGACCGGAGGAATATATTTTGGAGAACCTAGGGGAATTAAACCTATAGAAAATGGTGAAAGAAAAGGAATTAATACTCACACTTATACAAGTAGCGAAATAATTA
>CACMXS010000009.1 GCA_902617715.1 uncultured Pelagibacteraceae bacterium
TAGAAGATAAAAAAATTATTCATATTTTAATTGATAGTTATTTAGTTGATAATAAGATTTATTATGATTTGCCTGATAAAATAAACTGTGAGAATTTTTCTTTAGATTTAAGTTTTATTTGTTTTTATAATAATCTTATAAAAAAGATCGAAGCAATACTGAAAAAATATCAAATTTCAATAAATCAACTATTAAGTGCAGATTATGTAAACAAGTTTTTAAAGAATAAGGATTCAGACTTATTTAAAACGTCAAAGAAAATTATAAATGGTTATAATAAAAATGAGGTCAAGCTGGTAAGAAAAAAAACAAGAAATAAGGCTTTTTTTGAGAGATTCTTTGATTTTTTTAGTTAATTGTATTTTCTGGTAACATTTCTTGTTTTTGATTCAATCTATCAAAGTAATAAAACTTCTCCAATGTCATTATTAAATCAAAAAACAATTAAAAGTGCAGTGAAATTTAGTGGTATTGGTTTACATAATGGTAAAATTACAAATGTTTTTGTAAAACCAGCTGACCCAAATTCTGGAATAGTTTTTAAAAGAATTGACTTAAACAATAATAATATAATTTATCCAAATTTTTCTAATGTCAGTAACACATCACTTAATACCACTATATCAAATGAAAATGGCGTAAAGGTTTCAACCATTGAACATCTTATGGGAGCATTATTTGGATTGGGAATAGATAATGCTTTAATTGAAATCGATAATGATGAAGTTCCAATTTTAGATGGATCAGCAAAACAGTTTATAGAAAAAATAGTTGAGTCAGGTTTAAAAGTGAGTGAGGCTCCAATAAAAATTATTAAAATAAATAAAAAAGTTTTATTTGAAGAAGGAAAGAAATCTATATCTATAGAACCCTCTAAAGTAAATTTAGAAATTGATTTTAGCTTAGAATATCAAAATAAGATTATTGGAAATCAAAGAAATAAAATTAATGTGTATGAAGATGATTTAACAGATATTTTTAATTCAAGAACATATTGTTTATATGAAGATATTGAAAAAATTAAAAAAAATGGCCTTGCTAAAGGTGGAAGTTTGGATAACGCTATTGTGGTCAAAGATAATGAAATTATCAATGAACTAGGGTTGAGAAATCCGTTAGAATTTGTTAATCACAAAATATTAGATTGTATAGGAGATCTATATACTTCAGGTTATAGAATGGTAGCTAGCGTTAGATGTTCTCAAGGAGGACATTATTTAACCAACAAATTATTAAGAAAAGTATTTGAAAATAAAGAAAACTTTTCAATTATTGAAATTCAAGAAAGATACCTTCCGCATACAATAATTAATAGAAGTTTATTGAGATCTATTGCTTAATATTTATTGTTCTTTAGAATTGTTGTTTTAAAATATATAAAACTTTATGACATCAATGAGAGCCATATTATTTTTAATAATCATAGTCATTTTTAATGCTTGTTCAAAAGATGAAGTTAAAAAATCGATTGTAAAAGAAAAAAGTTTAGATCTACAAGTCCAGGAAGCTTATAAAGAAGGAATGGAAGCTTTAGAGGGAAATGATGTCATATATGCAGCTAAAAAATTTAATGAAGCTGAAACATTGTTTCCACAATCTGAATGGGCTCCAAAGTCAGCTTTAATGGCAGCTTACTCTTATTATGTTCAAGATTATTACAGTGATGCAATTGCAGAACTAATAAGATTTATAAGTGTTTACCCTTCTCATAAAGATTTAGATTATGTTCATTATCTTTTAGGAGTTTGCTATTTTGAACAAATTGTAGACGAAAAAAAAGATTTACAGTCTATAAAAAATGCAAAAACTAAATTTTTATTTGTATTAAATAAATATCCTAAAACAGAATATGCATTAGATGCAGAATTTAAGTTAAATCTGATTAATGATATATTGGCGTCAAAAGAAATGTATATAGGCAGATATTATTTTGAAAAAAAAAAATGGATTGCAGCTATTAGAAGGTTCAGAACAGTAATTGATGAATATGATACAACAGTATATACCCCAGAAGCTTTACACAGATTAGTTGAAGTGCATTACACAATTGGTTTAATTGATGAAGCAGAGAAATATGCACAACTTCTTGGTTACAATTATGCATCTTCAGAATGGTATGAAAATTCGTATAGTTTATTTAATAAAACGTATGAAAAAAAGAGAAAATCAAAATTAGAAAATACAAAAAAAAAGAGCAGAAATATTATTAAAAAATTTAAGTCTCTATTAGAATGAGATGACAAGAAAGAAAATTGAAAATCAGTATAAAGAAAAGATCAATCTACTTATAAAATTTAATAAAAATTATTATGAGTATAGTGATCCTATTGTTGATGATGGGGAATATGATAAGTTAAAAAATGAAATCTTAGCCTTAGAAAAAAAATATACTTTTTTAAAAAGTGAAAATTCACCATCAAAATTAGTTGGATTTAAACCATCAAAAAATTTTAAAAAAGTTTTTCATAGGGTTCCAATGCTTTCACTTTCAAACGCATTTACTGAGGAAGATTTGATTAATTTTGAAAAAAAAATTTTAAATTTTTTAGATAAAAAAAATGATTACAAAATTGAATTTAGTGCAGAACCTAAGATTGATGGTATTTCTGCGTCTTTAATTTTTAAAAATAGAAAATTTGTAACAGGTCTCTCAAGAGGAGACGGAACACAAGGTGAAGATATAACTGAAAATCTTAAAACAATTAAAGATATTCCACATGTGATAAAGGCAAATGATTTTCCAGACGAAATCGATATTAGGGGAGAGGTTTTTATTCAAAATTCAGATTTTAAGAATTTAAAAAATAAATTTGCCAATCCTAGAAATGCTGCATCAGGTTCTCTAAGACAAAAGGATCCTGATGAAACAAAAAAAATACCTTTAAAATTTATTGCTTATACTTTTGGTTATGAAAAAAATTTATCAGTTAATACACAATCAAAATTTTTAGAAAAACTTAATAATTGGGGCTTTAAAACAAACCATCTTAATAAAGTAATTACTGGTGTAAAAAATTTATTAATAAATTATGAGACTATTGAAAAGAAAAGAGGAGATCTAGATTTTGATATTGATGGTATAGTTTATAAGGTTAATCAATTTGAATTACAAAAAAGATTGGGAAATGTGGCTAATGCCCCTAGATGGGCAATCGCTCATAAGTTTTCAGCTAATAGTGCGATATCAAAAATAGAAAATATTGAAATTCAAATTGGTCGTACTGGTGCCTTAACACCTGTTGCAAAAATTAAACCTATAAATATTGGAGGCGTGGTTGTTTCCAATGCAACTCTTCACAATGAGGAAGAAATTTTAAGAAAAGATATCAGAATAGGAGATACAGTTATAATTGAAAGAGCTGGGGATGTAATTCCCCATGTAGTATCAGTAGAAAAGAATAAAAGAAAATCTGGGTCCAAAAAATTTATTTTTCCAAAAAAATGTCCATGTGGCTTTGAAACAATCAAAGAGTTCAATAAAGTAACAAAAAAGTTTGACGCAGTTAGAAGATGTCCAGATAGAGGATTTGATTGTGATAAAATGGCAAAAGAAAGACTTAAACATTTTGTTTCAAAAGAAGCTTTAAATATAGAGGGTTTTGGAAAAAAGATAGTTGAAAATTTTTGGGATTTAAAGATCATAAGATTACCCCAAGATATATTTAATCTTAATTATGATAAAATTGAAAATTTAGATGGTTGGGGAAAACTGTCAGCATCAAATCTAAAATATTCTATAGATTTAAGAAAAAAAATTTCTTTTGAAAAATTTATTTACGCTTTGGGTATAAGACATATTGGATTAGAAAATGCCAAACTTATATCAAAAAGCTTAAAATCAATTAAAAATTTTTTATCACTTTCAAAAAAAGGTAATCTAAATGAATTATTGAACATTGATGGTATTGGCGAAACTCAGATTAATTCTATAAAGAATTTTTTTTCTAATAAGACAAACTTAAATGTACTAAATGAACTTGCAAAACTTCTTTCTGTTAAAGATGCTTTAATTTTAAAAAAAGATGGAATACTGAGTGATAAAACTTTCATGTTAACAGGTAAATTGGACGGAATGAGCAGGGCCGAGGCTAAATCTTTAATAGAGCAGAATTCCGGTTCAATAATAAGCAATATTTCAAAAAAACTTGACTATCTTATTATTGGAGAAAAACCCACTAAAAGAAAAATAGATGCAGCGAAAGAGTTAAATATTAAAATATTAGATCAAAATGAATGGTTGAAAATGCTAAATAAAACTAGCTAACCAATTTTTTTCATTTTTATTAAGATATTTTGATAATTTAGAATAAATATCAATGTGATATTTAAATAAATAGTCTTTTTCTTGATTATCTAAGAGTTTGTAGTTAATTAAATCTTTATCTATAGGTGCTAGAGTTAAATTTTCAAAAGTTAGCTTTTTATTATATTTTTTTATATATATTAGGTTTTCAATCCGTATTCCAAATTTACCTTTTTTATAAAAACCAGGTTCATTGCTTAAGATCATCCCTTCTTTTAATTTTATCTTATTGAATTTTGATATTGCCTGCGGCCCTTCATGAACATTTAAAAAAAAACCTACACCGTGACCAGTTCCATGTTCATAATCAAGGCCATGTCTTCTTAGACTTTTTCTAGCTCTAATATCAATTAGTTTACCGTTATAGTATTGTTTAAGATTAGAAGTCGCCACAGCAATGTGACCCTTTAAAACTTTAGTAAAAATATTTTTAATATGTTGTTTTTGTTTTGAAAAACATAATGTCCTTGTAACATCTGTCGTTCCATATTTATATTGTCCACCTGAGTCGCATAAAAAAATATCTTTTTTGTTAATAATTCTTGAATTTTTTTTTTTTGCTCTGTAATGAACTATAGCTCCATTTTCACCACTTCCTGCAATTGTATCAAAACTTGGAAATAAATATTCTTTATTTTTTTTTCTAAATTTTTCTAATTTATTTTGAGCATCGATTTCAGAAATCTTTTTTTTATTTATAACTTTAATCCAGTATAAAAACTTTGTTAAAGCAGCTCCGTCAATAATATGGCTTTTAATCATGCCATTTATTTCATTTTTATTTTTAATAGATTTAAGAAGATAGATTGGGTCTTCTTTTTTTGATAATTTAAATTTCTTTTGTAAGAGCTTTTCAAAAAACAACGAACAAGTCTTATTATCAATTATCATTTTTCCTTTTTTTAAAGTGTCCACAAAAATCTCAAAATCTTTTGATTCAATAATTTGTTTTTTTTTTATTTTTTTTTCTTTTATCAATTTTTTTAACTTTGATTTTTCGGAAATTAAGAAAAAATTTTTATCTTTAATTAAAAGTAATCTGCAATTTGGTATAGGACTATTTGGATTATCAAAGCCTCTAATGTTTAATAACCATGCTACATTCTCTGGTGCACTTAAAAATAAATAATCTGATTTTTGTTTTTTTAATATTTTTGTAACTTTGTTAATTTTTTGTTGAAAACTTTCGCCAACAATTTTTTTTGGCAGAGAGTAAAAAGGTTTTGATTTAAATGAATATTTATTAAAAATTTGATCAATTAAATTTGAGTCTAAAATCTTAACACTATTAAATTTTAAAAAGAATCTATTTATCTGTTCGGACGTAAATACCCTAGGATCAATTCCTAATTTTAAGTTTTTAAACAAATTACAATTTACTATTTTTTGCAAACTCTCTATTTTGAAATATTTTCCAGACTCTATTTGAGCTTGAATTGTATATCTTCCATCAACAAAAAGAATATTTTTTTTTTTTAAAATTATTGCATATCCAGCTGACCCAGAAAAATTAGAAATTGTTTTTAATCTATTTTTTTGAGAATATTCCGAAAAAAATTCATCATTTTTTGGTACGACATATCCATCAATACCTAGTAAAACAAATTTCTTTTTTAATTCATCTAATCTTTTTTTAATCATTTGAGTTTTTTTTGATATCTTATCCATCCAGGACTTCTTATATTGTTGTCATCAAAATCAATATCTTGATTAAAATCAAAATCTTCTATTTCATCTCTATTTTCGTCAAAGAAGGAATTTTTTTCCAGAAATTTTTCAGGGAGTTCATCAATAAATCTTGAAGCCATACTGTCTATCCAATCTCCTTGATAAAATCTATTCATTGAAAAAGAGATAAACACATTTCTTTTTGCTCTAGTGATGCCAACGTATGCAAGTCTTCTTTCTTCTTCCAGACCATTTTGACCTTTTTCTTCAATTGATTTTTGATGAGGGAAAAGTCCCTCTTCCCAGCCCGGTAAAAATACCACATCAAACTCTAGCCCTTTGGCAGCATGCATAGTCATCATATTAACTTTTTCTCCTTCCCAATCTTGATCTATTGAAGTTGCTAAAGAAACATGCTCTAAAAAACTTTCTAAATTATCAAACTCTTTCATTGCACTTAAGAGTTCTTTTATATTTTCAAGTTTATTTTCATTTTCTAAATCTTTTTTATTTTTTAGCATTGAAGAATAACCAGACTCATCAAGAATAATTTGAAGTAATTTTACATGATTGATATTTTTTTTCTTTAAATCAAAACGCCACTTATCAATTAAATCCAAAAATAGACTTAGACCTATCTTTGCTTTTGGTTTTATTAGGTTTTTTTCAATCATTTTTTTTGAGGATGTTTCCAAACACAATGAGTTTTTTTTTGAAAATTCATGGACTGATTTTAATGTACTTTCACCTATTGATCTTTTTGGATTATTAACAATTCTTTCAAAAGCTAGATCATCTTTTTCTTGGTTTACTAAACGAAGATAAGCAACACAATCTTTGATTTCAGCTCTTTCATAAAATTTAATACCACCTAAAATTCTGTAAGGCATTCCTATTTTTAAAAATCGTTCTTCAAATTCCCTTGTTTGAAAAATTGCTCTTACTAAAATTACAATGTTATTAAGTGAATATTTGTTTCTTATATTTTCTATCTCATCGGAGATTCCTATTGACTCGTCTTTACCATTTTTAAAACAATTGAGTTTTACTAAATCTCCGTCTTCCATTGTTGTTTCTAGAGTTTTACCAACTCTATTTTGATTATTAGAAATTAAATTTGATGCTACAGATAGAATGTTCTGTGTAGATCTATAGTTTTGTTCTAGTCTTATAACCTTAGTTTTTTTGTATATTTGATCAAATTCTAAAAAATTCTTTATTTCAGCTCCTCTCCAACTGTAGATAGATTGGTCATCGTCTCCCACACAACAAATATTTTGATTTATACCAACTAACAAGTTTAGCCATTTATTTTGAACGAAATTTGTATCCTGATATTCATCCACAAGAATATATCTAAAATTTTTTCTATAAATTTCTCTTATATCAGAATTTTTTTCTAAAATTTTTACACAATGTAAAATTAAGTCACCAAAATCACATGAATTTAAATCAGTAAGTTTTTGTTGGTATATTTTATAAATAGGTAAAATGGTTTTTTCATATATGTCTTTATAATTTATGTTTACTTCATTAGGATAATATCCTTTATTTTTCCATCTATCTATTATTGCTAGAATATATTTTGGAGCTAATTTTTTAACATCCACATTTTCTGCTTTACAAATATTTTTTATAAGTCTTATCTGGTCATCAGTATCAATAATTGTAAAGTTTGAATTTAAATTTACTGCAGATGCATGTTTCCTTAGTAATTTTGCACAGATAGAATGAAATGTACCTAACCAAGAAAGACCAACTGCTGAAGATCCTAATATTTTACTTATTCTTATTTGCATTTCTTTTGCCGCTTTGTTTGTAAAAGTCACCGCGAGTATCTGATTTGGAAAAGCTTTTTTTTCTCTAATTAAATTTGCTATTCTCGTAGTAAGAACCTTTGTTTTGCCTGATCCAGCACCCGCAACAATTAATAATGGGCCATCTAGGTGAGTAACAGCCTCTTTTTGAGCTTTATTAAGATTTTTTAAATAATCAGAGTTTACCATTCAAAATATTTTATTATAAGTTGATCAAGTATTATGAATAAACTTAATTTTACATCAAAAAAATTTAAGCAACGATTCTTATCCATAAATAATTCAATAGAAAGCTTTTTTAACAAAATAAAATCTTTTAAATCAAATTTTAAAAAAAATGAAATAATTAAGAATAATAGAGTTTTTTTTGGAGTTGCAGCAGTCGTTATTTTGACACTCAGCTATTTTTTAATACCGACAATATATGACAAAGATGTAATCCAAGCAAAAATAGAGAATCATATTTCAAAAAAATATAATTTTAACTTAAAATTCAATGAAAAAGTAAGATATGCATTGTTACCAAAGCCACATTTTGTTGTAAATAATTTATCGATAATAAAAGATAAAAAAGAAATTGGAATTATTAAGAATTTTAAAACTTTTATTGGTTTAGGTAATTTTTTTCTAATTGATGATTTAGAGATAAAAAACCTCTCTTTAGCTAATGCAGACTTTAATATTACAAGTGAAGATTTAATTTTTTTTGAAGAGTTATTAAAAACAGAACCTAATGAAAATAAAATTATATTCAAAAAAAGTAATATTTTTTTCAAAGATATTGATGAGGATTTATTATTTTTAAATAAATTCGTACATAGTAAATTTTATTATGACTCAACTAACTTAGAAAATGTTTTGGTGTCTAAAAATAGTATTTTTAATATTCCTTATAAACTTATAATCAAAAATAATGAGTATAAAAAAGAATTATTTATAAATTTTAATTCAAAAAAAATAAGATTGGATATTGATAGTGTAACTAATTATTCAGATGAAATCAAAAGAGGCATGATGGATCTGTTATTCGTAAATAAAAAAATATCTTTGAATTATGAAATTGAAAAAAAGTCACTTAATTTTTCATCTGAAGATAAAAAAACATTGAAAGGCTCTTTGGACTTTAAGCCGTTTTATTTAAAATCATACTTAAAATATGATGGAATTAGTACTAAAGATTTATTCAAAGATGACTCACTTTTAGTGGAAATAATAAAATCAGAAATTTTAAATAATCAAAATTTAAATGTTAATATTAATTTAGTTATAAATGATATCACAAATATAGATGAATTAAATAATTTAAATCTAATTATCAATTTAGAACAGGGAGATATTACATTTTCTAAGTCTAAAATCTTATGGAAAGATGATTTAGAAATTATCTTAAGTGATGGATTGTTAAGTTATGATAATAATGAAATATTTCTTTTGGGCAAATTAATTATTAACGCAAAAAATATAGGTGATTTTTATAAATCATTTCAAATAAAAAAAAATGATAGAAAAAGAATTAATCAATTAGAGTTAGATTTTGTTTATAATTTTAATAAAAACAAAATTATGTTTGATAATGTGAAGATTGATAAAAAATCAAATGAAAAAATTGATCAATTTATTGACAAACATAATTCAAATGAAGATAAATTCAATAATAAAGTAAACTTTAAAAATTTTGTAAATAATTTTTTTAGCAATTATGCCGGATAAATCATTTTTTTTGGGTTAACTATTTTATTATAATCTTTTTCATTGATTAGACCTGATTTAATTGCTTCAGTCTTTAAACTTGTTTTATTTTTCAGTGCTGTTTTGGCTATTTTTGCAGCATTATCGTAACCAATTTTTGGTGCTAAAGCTGTTACAAGCATCAAAGAATTTTCCAAATAATTTTTTATAACATCTTCGTCAGCCTTTAGACCACGTATACAATATAAAGCAAAATTTTTAGAACTGTCTGCTAATAAATCTATTGATTGTAAAATATTATGAGCAATCAAAGGTTTGAAAACATTTAACTCAAAATGACCATGAGAACCAGCCATTGTTATACCGTTGTGATTTCCAATAACTTTAACACAAACCATTGTGACAGCTTCTGATTGGGTTGGATTGACTTTTCCGGGCATAATTGATGAGCCAGGCTCATTAGCTGGTAGAATTAATTCACCATATCCAGCTCTTGGACCAGATCCTAAAAACCTAATATCATTAGCAATCTTCATTAAACTAACTGCAGTGGTGTTAAGCGTGCCAGAAAAATTTACAATTTCATCATGAGCAGCAAGTGCTGCAAATTTATTCTTTGTTGGCTTAAAAGGAAGTTTTGTAATTTTTCTAATCTCATTGATTATCTTTTTGTCGAAGCCTTTTTTACTATTAATACCAGTTCCTACTGCAGTTCCACCTTGAGCTAGAGAATATATCTCGCTTAAAGCATTTTTAATTCTTGATATACAATCCTCTAATTGAGATTGATATCCAGAAAATTCTTGACCTAAAGATAGTGGAGTAGCATCTTGTAAATGTGTTCTTCCAACTTTTACAATATTTTTAAATTTTGAAACTTTCTTTTTTAATTCTTTGTTTAATAATTCAAGTGCTGGTAAAAGTTTTTCTTTAGTTTCTATCGCAATTGCAATATGCATCGCTGTTGGGAAAACATCATTGGTAGATTGAGATTTATTTACATGATCATTTGGATGAACAGGCTTTTTGGTACCTTTTTTTCCACCTAAAATTTCAATAGCTCTATTTGCAATGACTTCATTTACATTCATGTTAGTTTGTGTTCCAGATCCAGTCTGCCAAACCTTTAGTGGGAAGTGTTCATTTAATTTTCCAGATATCACTTCATTAGATGCTTTAATTATAGCTTTAGATATGTTTGGTAAAATTTGTTTTTCTCTACCATGTACTATTGCTGCTGCTTTTTTAATAATAGCTATCGATTTAATAAGAATCGGTCTTACTAAAAATTCACCAATATCAAAATATTTTTTTGATCTTTGAGTTGATGCACCCCAATATTTATCATCTGGAACACTGATTTTTCCAATGCTATCAAATTCTTTTCTTAATTTCATGAATATTTTTTTTCAAAGTATATACAATAGATATATATTAATTTTATTTAAACTTACAGGAGCAAAATGACAAATTTCAATAAAGTAGGAACTTTCATGAAAACTTTTGGCCAAGAGGTCAAAACAAAACCTTCTTTTAGCACAGATAAGATTAATAAACTTAGGTTAGATTTGATAAAAGAGGAGTTAACTGAACTTACAGAGGCGATGAATAATAAAGATTTATTAGAGGTAGCGGACGCACTGACAGATATTCTTTACGTTACGTATGGAGCAGGACATGCATTTGGAATTAACTTAGATAAGTGTTTTGAAGAGGTTCAAAATTCAAACATGAGTAAATTAGATGAGAATGGCAAGCCAATATACAACGAACATGGCAAAGTAATGAAAGGTCCAAATTATATAAAACCAGATTTATCAAAATTTGTTAATTAGCTTAATTGTTTATGGTAAGTTTGCTTATGAATAATTCGAATATAATTATTTTTAAACCAATAAAAAAATCTTGGAAAAAATGATTCGAATAAAAAAATACATCTATTTGTGAAAATATTTTGATCCTTTTTTCTATAAATGAGCACATTACCAAGATCATCAGAGGGTGTTTTAATTAAATTTCTATGCCATTGTAGATGTTCGTGATTTTCAGGTATTGCATGTATTGTAATTGATGATCTACTATTTGTTTTAGACTGAGAGTCCAAAGATCCATGAACTGTTTTTGAATTCCAAAATAAAACATCACCCTTATCTAGATATGGAGCTTTTATTTTGAGATCCATAGAATTAGATGTAGAAATTATTTCTTTGATATATTTTTTATGATTAGAAAGAATATCATTATAGAATTTATTTTTTTTTATATCTATTTCGTGACTTCCACTTATGATAAAGAATCTGCCCGCATCAGCTTTAATTTCTTCTAGTGCAATCCATGCTGCTGCAAGTGTTCCTATTTTGTTAGAGTCTAAAAAATAAGTATCTTGATGTTCATCTGTTACACAATTACCTTCAAAATACATTGATTGTATGATTTTTGGTTTCTTTTTAAAAAATCTATTTAATACAGAACTTAATAAAACATTGTTAAAAACATTATATTCAATGTATTCCTTAAAAATTTTAAAACGTTTTGAATTTAAACTCTGAATGTTTAAAATAGGATTCATAATCCAATTATTTTCGTTAAAATTATTTTTTTCAGTTTTACCACTAGTTTGTCTATACATTTTGCCTTTATAATTTTTTACATAAGTATTCCAATGAGATCTAATTGAGTCACAGTGCTTTTTTTCAATTAGATGGTTGAAAATTACGTAGCCATTTTTATTGTAATATTCCATTGCTTTTTCTATTTGATTAAAATTGAATCTTTGTGAATCATCTTCTTCTAAATTTTCAGGGACTCTTACCTCCAGCTTTGATTTTGTAAAAAAAGTTTTCATATTTAATTATATTAATTTTTTTTAATTAGGGTCCAAAGGATACTATATTATATCTCTAATTTAAGATCAATTGATTGAACACTATGAGTAATACTTCCTACTGAAATTCTATTTACTCCAGTAGATGCAATGGATCTAACATTTTTAAGATTTACATTTCCAGAAGCTTCAGTCTCATACAATTTTTTCGTAATAATAATAGCTTTTCTTAGATCCTTGACGCTCATATTATCAAACAAAATTCTATCAAACTTTAAACCATTTATTTCTTTGAGTTGCTTCAAGCTATCAATCTCAACAGTAATTTTTTTTCCATTTTTATTTTTAGTAGCTAAAGAAATAAGTTCTTTTAGATTTGAGCTTGCAATATGATTATCTTTAATCAAAAACTCATCACTAAGATTAAATCGGTGATTAAATCCACCACCTAATTTTACTCCATATTTTTGAATTACTCTTAAATTAGGTATTGTTTTTCTTGTACAACAAATTTTACATTTTTTTCCAGCTAATTTAACAAATTTATTTGTAAGACTGGCTATACCCGAAATATGAGAAAGAAAATTTAATGCAACCCTTTCAGCAATTAATATATTTCTTGCATCCCCCTTTATAACTGCAATTAAAGAATTTTTTCTAATAAATGCTCCATCTTTTTTTTTGGAAATAAATTTAATTTTTTTGTCTACTAGTTGAAAAGCATATTTAGCAAATAACAAACCTCCTATTTTTGCATTTTGATTTGAAATTAATTTAGCTGTGATTATTTTTTTATCTTTTATAAGATTTGTAGTTATATCTCCCATAGGATATAAATCCTCATTTAAAGCAAGCTTTACAATATTTTTGATAAAAGTTTTACTTAGTTTGATTTGAGACACTAAAAGTTATCTTCCAATAGCAACCATTTTTTCGACCGACGATCTTGCTTTACTGATTGTTTTTTGATCTATAATTATTTCACCTGTTTCATTTTCAAGGCAATCTAGAATTTTGGGTAATGTAATTTTTTTCATATGTGGACAAAGATTGCATGGTCTTATAAATTCTACATCGGGGTTTTCTACTTGAATATTATCACTCATTGAACATTCAGTAACCATCATAACTTTTTTTGGTTGATTGTCTTTTACATAATTTATCATTCCAGATGTTGAACCTGCAAAATCACTTGCCTTAATTACTTCAGGTGGACATTCTGGATGTGCAATAATTTTTATACCTGGATTATTTTTTCTTATATTAATTATCTCATTTTCATTAAATTGGTCATGAACAATGCAAATTCCCTTCCATGAAATTATTTCAACATCTGTTTGAGATGCAACATATTTAGCAAGATAGTCATCAGGGAGAAAAATTACTTTTTTTACTCCTAAAGATTTTACAATCTTAACAGCATTAGCTGATGTGCAACACACATCTGTTTCCGCTTTCACATCCGCTGAAGTGTTTACATAAGAAACAACAGGTACTCCAGGATATTTTTCTTTTAATAATCTTACATCTTCTCCAGTTATAGATGATGATAGAGAGCATCCTGCATCCATATCAGGCAAAAAAACTTTTTTATTTGGACTCATTAATTTTGCAGTTTCAGCCATAAAATGTACACCAGCCATTACTATGATGTCCGCAGAAGTTTTTGATGCTTCTACAGCAAGTGCCAATGAATCTGCTGAAAAATCTGCAATACCGTGATATATTTCAGGTGTTTGATAATTGTGAGCAAGAATAACTGCATTCTTCTCCTTTTTAAGTTTGTTTATTTTATGAATATAAGGTGCATGCACTGACCATTCAATTTCAGGCATAACTTTAGATATTTTTTTATATATCGGATCGGTTGTTTGTTTAACTTCCTTAGTAAATTCCATAACAAAATTTATCAATTTGAAACCTACTTGTCATTGATTTAATGTGGGGCATATTTGTTTGCGGTCATGCTGAAATTGGTAGACAGGCACGGTTGAGGGCCGTGTGGACCTAGTCCATGAGAGTTCGAGTCTCTCTGGCCGCACCAAAATATTATAAAGTATTAATATAAAATAATGAATTTTTGATAAGGTTGATATGTTTTTGTGTGATCTTTTTTGTATGTAGACCAATTAAAAAACCTAAATCTTCAACTTCCTGAACTCCTTTAAGTTTAATCTTTTTTTTATTAATACCAAATAATTTTATACTTGGTTGATTTAAGAAATTTCCAGTCAGAATAGGCCTTGTCTCTACACCCTTACTTTCTAAGTGATTAAGTAATTTCATTTTCATTTTTTTTGTCATATTTTTATTTAATTGTATAGGTAATCCCATATAACTAGGGAAAATATTTTTAGGAATATCAACAAAATTAAATTGATTTTTCCATCTTGAGTCATTTTTAAGACTTTCAATTATTTTCCTTTTATTTTCTGATCTCATTTTTATAAACTGATTTAATCTTTTAAATTGATTATAACCAATTGCTGCTTGAACATCTGTAGGCCTTAAGTTAAATCCTTGATTGATAAAAATGTATCTTGGATCAATTTTTGGATATTTTTTTGCATTCATTAAATATTGCTTTGGATTATTGGATCTTGACCATCCATGAGATCTAAGAGATAACAAAATTTCATAATCATCTCTGTCATGACAAACAATCATGCCACCTTCACCTGATGTAATTTGATGAGAGTAAAAAAATGAGAATGTACCAAAATCGCCAAATGTACCCAGATATTTTTTATTTAACTTAGCTCCAAGAGCCTCACAATTATCCTCTAATATTATAATTTTATTTTTCTTGGCAAAATCTTTTATCTTTTTATTATTTGAAGATATACCTAAAACATTTACAAGCATAATTACTTTTGTTTTTTTTGTTACCGATGAAATAAGTTTATCGGCATCAACATTTAAAGTTTTTGGATTTATATCTACAAATTTTATTTTTAAACCTGTTTGATAAAGTGGCCAGAGTGAGGTTGGCCAACATAAGGCGGGTATTATTACTTCATCACCTTTTTTAAATCTATTTTTTCTTAGAGGATTACAAGCAGCAAAAGCAGCTAATAAATTAGCTGAAGATCCAGAATTTGTCATCACAGCATATTTGATGTTTAGTTTTTTAGCAAATGCCTCCTCAAACTTTTTGGTTTCTGTGTTCATTGTTATATTACCAGATTTTAAAATTTTAGATCCAATATCCAAATCTTTTTTTGAAAATCCATTTTCTAACAACAAGTATCTATACAGATTTTTTTTTTTACTATTACTGAAACCTAAAATTTTTCTTCTTTTCATTTTTTTCACGGAATAATATAATTAATAATAATTTTAATCACTTTAAATCCAAAAAGGTTTTTGAATTTTTATTGTTGCATTCTTAGTGGTAAAGTCACATTTTTTATCTAGTTTGACTTCTTTATATTTAATCAGAGCAAATGAATACTCACCTTCAATCAAAACTTTACCTACTTCAGTTTTATCTTCATAAATTAAATCATTTTCTTTTATTTTTCCATTTACTAATGATATCGGCATTAATCTTTTTAGTAATTTACCTCTTAATTTTATTCTTGCAGTATTCTCTTGCCCAATATAGCAACCTTTTTTAAAATCTATACCATTTAGCTCTTCATAATTACACTCTAATCCAAATAATTTGTTTTGTAATTGATTGAAGTTTTTTGGAACAATCCCTACTTGATGGCAGAGTTTGTAATAATTTTCTATTTTACTATCTTTAAGATCTAATTTTTTTAATGATAAATATAACTTCTCTAAATTGATGATCAATCTTGCTCCTAAATTTTTATTTCTCGGGTCTAGAATGATTGGATCTTCTCGATATTTCAAAGTAAATCCAAGTATATCTTGCGAACCCTCTATAGATAAAAATTTTTCATGACCAAAACTTGCAACAACAAATTCATTACTTAGATTTAATATCTCTACTTTCGATCTTATTTTATAATTATTCAATTGTTGAAAAAGACTTTCAGCTTGAGATTTTTCACAATCAATAAAGTAACCTTGTTTGTGCTTTGCTATTATAAATTCATAAAGAAATTTTCCTTGAGGCGTTAGAAGAGAAGCAAAGCAGCTTGAGTTATCAGTAACTTTGTTAATGTCATTACTAATTAGATTTTGTAGAAACTCTTTAACATCTTTACCATTTATATAAAGTATGGCTCTATCTTCTAATATATAAACACTATTATTCATGTTTGATTGATACTTAATTTTAATATAATAACTTTTTTCAAAAATGTTAGATCTAATAATAAAAAATGGACAATGTTATATTAATGGAAAGTTGGTTTATAAAGATATTGCAGTCAAAGATGGGCAAATATCAAAAATTGGTGAAATATCGGAAGAGGCAAAAGAAGTATATGATGCAAAAAATCAAACTGTGTTGCCAGGATGTATAGATACTCAAACACATTTTAGAGAGCCTGGCTCTACAGATACAGAAGACCTTCATTCTGGAAGTAGGGCAGCTGTAACAGGAGGTATCACTGCAGTTTTTGAAATGCCAAATACAAATCCTCCAACATCAAACATAAAAGAATTTCAAAGAAAATTAGATCTTGCAAAAAATAGAATGTTTTGCAATTACGCTTTTTATTTTGGTGCAACAGCAGATAATGTAAGTCAATTAGCAGAATTAAAAGATTTAGAGGGATGTTGTGGTATTAAATTATTTGCTGGTTCTTCAACTGGTAATCTATTGGTAGCAGATGAAAAGGATATAGATAAGGTATTTGAAAATTGTTCAAAAGTTGTGGCAGTTCACTCAGAGGATGAGGAAGTTTTAAATAAGAATAAAAAATTAATCAAAAATGGAGATGTGCATTCACATCCAATTTGGAGAAGTGAAGAGTGCGCAATGTCTTCTACAAGAAGAATTGTTAGACTTGCCGAAAAACATAATAAGAAAGCTCATGTGCTTCACATTACAACAAAACAAGAAATTGATTTTTTATCTCAACATAAAGGAAATATTACTTTTGAAATTACCCCGCAACATTTAACAATTTATGCACCAGATTGTTATGATAAACTTGGAACATACGCACAAATGAATCCCCCTATAAGAGATAAATCTCATTATGATAGATTGTGGTATGCGGTAAAAAATAATTTAAATGATACTATTGGATCAGATCATGCTCCACATTTAAAAGTAAATAAAGACAAAGAATATCCTAACTCACCTTCAGGTATGCCTGGTGTTCAAACATTAATGCCAGTGATGTTAAATCATGTTAATGATGGAAAATTATCACTCAATCAATTGATGAACCTGGTGTGTGAAAATCCTGTAAAAATTTTCGGTATCAAGAACAAAGGATTTATTAAAGAAGGTTATGATGCTGATTTTACAATTGTAGATATGAACAAAAAAATTACTATTAAAAATGAAAATATCGAAAGTAAATGTGGTTGGTCACCTTTTAATGGAGTTGAGTTTAAGGGAACGCCAGTAGCTACCATAATTGCAGGTAAAACAAAAATGAAAGATGGTAAAATTTTAGGAGACCCAGAAGGAACCCCTTTAAAGTTTAATTAATTTTTCCTGCAAAACTGTTTACAAGAATTACTCCAATAACGATTAAAAATAATCCTGCTATTGCTTGCCAAGCTAAAGTTTGTTTGAAGAAGAAATAACCAAGTATTGCTATTGTAAAAACACCTAATCCACTCCATGTTGCATACACAATCGCGATTGGAAGTTTATCCATGACAAAGGTCATTAAATAGAAAGATACAAGATAGAATATTGTCAGACAAATTGTTGGAATAATCTTTGTAAAATTTTGCGATACTGGCAATAACATTGTTCCAGCTACCTCGCAAAATATAGCGATAAGTAAAAAAGAATATGTTTTAACCATTATTTAATATTTTATTTTCAATTAGATCTTGTTTTATTTCATCAAGAATAGCAGGATCATCAATAGTTGGTGGCATTTTATATTTAACATTGTCTGCAATTTTTCTAATTGTTCCTCTTAAAATTTTACCTGATCTCGTTTTTGGAAGTCTCTTAATAACTATTGCAACTTTGAAGGCAGCCACTGGTCCAATTTTATCTCTAACCATTTGAATACATTCTTTAGAGATTGTTTCGTTATCTTTATCTACACCAGCTTTTAAAACAATTAAGCCAATGGGTAATTGTCCTTTTAATTTATCAGCTATTCCTAACACTGCACACTCAGCAACTGACTGGTGTTCAGACAATACTTCTTCGATTGCACCAGTAGATAATCTATGCCCTGCAACATTGATAATGTCATCAGTTCTAGACATGATCCAAATATATCCGTCTTCATCAATGTGTCCTGCATCGTAAGTTTGATAATAACCCTCATAATTAGACATGTAGTTTTCTTTGTATCTTTGATCTGCATTCCAAAGAGTTGGAAAAGTTCCAGGAGGCAAAGGTAGTTTAACAACTATATCTCCCATTTCATTAGGTTTAGCTAAAGTTTGATCAGACTTAATAATTTTCACATCGTATCCTGGCACTGCTTTACAAGCTGAGCCATATTTTGTTTTCATCATTTCAATACCTGTGCAATTTGAACTAATCGCCCAACTTGTTTCTGTTTGCCACCAGTGGTCAATTACTGGAACTTTTAATAAATTCTCTGCCCACTTAATTGTATCTGGATCAGCTCGCTCCCCTGCAAGAAATAGACTCTCAAATTTACTTAAATCATATTTTGAAAAAAACTTACCCTCGGGGTCTTCTTTTTTAATAGCTCTAAATGCTGTTGGTGCAGTGAATAAAGATTTTACTTTATAGTCAGAAATAATTTTCCAGAAAGCTCCTGCATCAGGTGTGCCCACTGGCTTACCTTCGAACAATACAGTGGTGCATCCTTTAAATAATGGAGCGTAAACTATGTAAGAGTGCCCAACAATCCAACCAATATCACTCGCCGACCACCAAATATCATCTTCATCGATGTTATAAATATTTTTCATTGTCCATTTTAATGCAACGATGTGACCACCAATGTCTCTTACGATACCTTTTGGTGTTCCTGTAGTGCCTGATGTGTAAAGTATGTAAGCAAATTCATTAGAATTCATTTCAACACAATCAGTATCTTTCGCATTGGCATGAGCTTCTTCCCAACTTATCTCCATTGGTGCATTAAGTTTAACTTCATGACCTTTTCTTTGGAATAAGATCATCTTGCTAATCTTATGTTGAGCTTGTTTTATTGCTTCATCTACAAGTGGTTTGTATTCAACAGTTCTTCCTGGCTCAAAACCACATGAGGCAGTCACTAAAAGCTTAGCTTTACTATCATCAATCCTACTTGCAAGCTCGTTTGAAGCAAATCCACCAAACACAACCGAATGTATTGCTCCAATTCTTGCACATGCTAGCATAGCAACAACAGCTTCTGGTATCATAGGCATGTAAATTATGACTCGGTCACCTTTATTTACACCTAGATCTTTAAGTGCACCTGCAAACTTTGATACTTTTGATCTTAATTCTTCATAAGTGAACTTACTTTTGTTTCCTGTAATAGGGCTATCGTAAATTAAAGCAGTTTTACTTCCTTTTCCTAGATCTATGTGGATATCTAATGCATTGTAACATGTATTAGTTATCCCATCTTCGTACCATTTGTAGAAAGGGGGGTTAGACTTATTTAAAATTTTAGTCGGTTTTTTAAACCAAAAAATATCTTGTGCAGCATTTCCCCAGAATTCTTCAGGGCTGTTTATTGATTTTTGATAAATATCATTGAATTTACTAGACATAGACTTTTTTGATTCGATATTGCCTTTTTATTTGATTTTTAAATTATAAATTGTATTTAATTTTAAAAAGTCAGTAAAATCAATGTAAATTAATGACATTTAAGTCTTCAATAATCTCTTTATATTTGGTATTTAACGCTCAACTTTGGCTTAGGGAAGCCTAAGCTTAGTTTATATAAACTAAATAAGTAAAAACTAACTAAAGAGGGAGTTTTTTATGAAAAAACTTAAACTGTTTGCTTTAGCAGCTGTAGCCTTATTGGGAATTACAGGTGTAGCAAACGCAGCTTCTGCTACGATGTTAGCTCAAGATGACTTCGTTGGAATATCTTTCTGGATAATTTCAATGGGTATGTTGGCTGCTACAGCGTTCTTCTTCATGGAGAGAAACACTGTTGCTCCTGGCTGGAAAACGTCAGTAACTGTTGCAGGGCTAGTAACTGGTATTGCATTCATCCACTACATGTACATGAGAGAAGTGTGGGTGATGACTGGCGATTCACCAACAGTATATAGATATATTGACTGGTTAATTACTGTGCCATTACAAATGATAGAGTTCTATTTAATTCTAGTAGCTGTAAGAAAAGCAAATTCTGGAATTTTCTGGAGATTGTTAATCGGTTCATTAGTAATGTTAATCGGTGGATATTTAGGAGAAGCAGGATACATCAACGCTACACTTGGTTTCATAATCGGTATGGCAGGTTGGGTATACATTCTTTATGAAATATTCTCAGGTGAAGCTGGTAAAGCTGCTGCTAAGAGCGGAAATAAAGCTCTAGTAACTGCGTTCAGTGCAATGAGAATGATTGTAACTGTAGGTTGGGCTATTTACCCATTAGGTTATGTATTTGGTTACCTAACAGGTGGTGTAGATGCTAACTCATTAAACGTAGTTTACAACTTAGCTGACTTTATAAACAAAATTGCATTTGGTCTAGTAATCTGGGCTGCTGCAGTGAGTTCAGCTGGCGCAAGAAGCAGATAATTACTGTTTAAATTAAATTTATAGGGCGAGTATGTTTTAACATACTTGCCCTATTTTTTTTGAAGCTTATATATATCTTATGGCAAAAATAACTTACATAACTTCTGATGCTAAAATTCATGAGATTGATGTACAGAATGGTTTAACTGTTATGGAAGGTGCAGTGCAAAATGATATCCCAGGGATCGATGCAGATTGTGGAGGAGGAATGGCGTGCGCTACCTGCCATGTTTATGTCCAAGATAAATGGTTTGATAAATTACCTAAAAAAGAAGATGGAGAAGAAGATATGTTAGATATGGCATTTGAACCAAAGAAAAATAGTAGGCTTAGTTGTCAAATTGTAGTTTCAGATGAAATAGATGGTTTGATTTTAAATATTCCATCAAAGCAAGGTTAAATGAATAAAACAGATGCATTGATAATTGGAGCAGGTCCAACAGGATTATTTACGGCACATCAATTAAAATTAATTGGTCTTGATTGCGAGATAGTTGATAATCTCGACAAGATTGGAGGTCAATGTATTGAGCTTTATCCAGATAAACCAATTTATGATATTCCTGCTGTACCTGAGTGTACTGGAGAAGAGTTAACAAATAATTTATTAAATCAACTAAAACCATTCGATATTAAGTTTCATTTAAATGAGAGAGTTGATGAAGTTAAAAAAGAGAATGATAAATGGATTGTAAGAACAAATGGTGACACTGTTTTTTCAACACCAAATGTCATAATTGCAGGAGGAGTAGGGTCATTTGAACCAAGAAAATTTGCAGTTAAAGAATGTGAAAAATTCGAAAATACATCTGTATTTTATTCAATTAAAGATAAAAGAATATTTGAAGGCAAAACTGTTTCTATATTTGGAGGCGGTGATAGCGCTTTAGATTGGGCAGTAGAACTATCAAAAAATTCAAAAGTAAATCTCATCCATCGAAGAGATGAATTTAGAGGAGCACAAGCTACTGTAGAAAAAGTTCAACAATTATCAAAAAATGGAAAAATAAATCTTTTCACTAAGTTTCAAATGACTGCAATCAAGGGAAAAAATATTTTAGAAAGTATTGATATCAAAAGCGATGACAATGAAGTTAAAACAATTCAAACAGATTATGTATTAGGTTTTTTTGGACTTATTATGCAACTTGGTCCAATCGCAAACTGGGGTTTAAATATTGATAAAAAAACAATTGAAGTAGATACTGAAAAATTTGAGACTAATCAAAAAGGCATATATGCTGTTGGAGATATATGTAATTATCCTGGAAAATTAAAGTTAATATTATCAGGCTTTCATGAGGGTGCTTTAGCTGCCAGAGCTTGTTTCAAATTAGCTAGACCAAATGAAAAATATAGATTTGAATTTACTACAACATCATCAAATTTACTTAAAAGACTTGGTAAAAAAGATTGATTGAACTTTTTTCAGCAAACACTCCTAATGGAAAAAAAATTAGTATTATGTTGGAGGAAATTGGTTACGAATATAAAGTAACAAAGGTTGATATTAATAATGGAGAGCAATTTAAAGAAGATTTTAAAAAGATAAGTCCTTTTAGTAAAATACCTGTAATAATTGACCATAAAAATGATAAAACTATTTTCGAGTCTGGTGCAATTCTAATTTACTTAGCAGAAAAAAGTGGAAAGTTCTATGATGAGACTAAAAGGACAGAGATAAACCAATGGCTTATGGTTCAAATGGGTTATATAGGACCAATGTTAGGTCAACATCATCAGTTTCATCATTACAATCCTGGTAAAAGTAAATTTGGAGAAGATAGATACTTTAAAATTTCAAAAAGAATTTACCAAGAACTTGATGACGTTTTATCAAAATCAAAATTCTTATCCGGGAAAGATTATACAATTGCAGATATCGGAACTTTTCCATGGATTGCTCGTCATGAATGGCATGATATTGGTTTAAAAAAATATGAAAGTTTAACTAGATGGTATCTTGAAATATGCGAGAGAGATGCTGTGAAAAAAGGTTTTTCTTTTATGAATAAAGATGAAATTCCACCTAAACCATAATTAATTCATTGAATTAAGCAATCTAAATAAGGATGCAAAAATACCATGTCCTGAAAGTTCTATAGCAAGAACAATGATAATTATTAGAATTAAATTTTTATTCATCTAGTAAATACAAACAATAACAAAAGTATCCAAAAAAAAGCGTAATAAAAATAAATATATTTTTTGGTAAAGTTATAAGTGATAGGGTTATGCACCTTTTTTTCTTTTTTTCTTTTTTTAGTCATCAGCGTGGACTTTTTCATCTTTCTCATGTTTTTCTTGAGCAGCAATTGTATACTTTGCTACAGGTCTAGCCATTAATCTTTTTAAACCAATAGGTTCTGCGGTATCCAAACAATATCCATAAGTATTTTCCCTTATTCTTGCTAAGGCTTTATCAATTTCAGAGATTAATTTAATTTGTCTATTAATTGCTTTCATCTCTACATTTTTATCTGTGTATGAACTGGCCTGGTCAACAATGTCAGCTGAAATGCTATTATCATCCATACTTCCATTATATAAAGCTTCATTATTTGATTTGATTAATTCTTTTTTCCACTCTTGAAGTTTTATTCTAAAAAAAACTTTGTGTTTTTCACACATGTACTTTTCTGTATCTTTTGGAAAGTAAGTCTTAGATATTTTAATTGGACCTTTGGCAATCTCTTTAGGCTTACTCAAAGTTTTGGTTTTAGGTTTACTTATAGTTTTAGGTTTAATTGCAGTTTTAGCTTTGCTTACATTTTTAACTATTGTTTTTGAAACTTTTTTTTTTGCTTTAGTAGTCTTTGGCATATTCAATTTTGAATTCGAGGCAGTATATTCAGCAAATTATTAGTGTCAAGCGAGCTTAATTATTGTAAATATTAATAATAATGAGTGTTAATATTAAAAATATTAATAATGTTTTCTATATTTTTCTTATATCACATTTAATCATCTGGACAGTCGTTCCAACTTTAACAAATAATAATTTACCATTGGATACAATCGAGGCTCTCGCCTGGGGAAGTAATCTTGACTGGGGGTTTGACAAACATCCTCCGGCAAGTGCTTTTTTTTTAGAAGTTTTTTACCAAATTTTTGGTTCTCAAGATTGGGTATTTTATTTTTTAAGTCAAATTTTTATTATTATAGCATTTTATTTTGTATTTAAGTTCGCAAATGAAATTTTTAATAATAATTTATTAAGTTTAATTTCAGTTTTATTGTTAGAATCAATTTATTTTTATAATTTTACGAGTCCTGAGTTTAACGTAAATGTATGTCAGTTACCATTTTGGTCATTGATTGTTTACTGTTCTTGGAAAATCTATAATTCTAGAGATATTAAGCTTATAGATTGCTTTTTAATTAGTTTATTTGGGGCTATAGGTTTTTTATCGAAATATCTATTTGCTTATATTTTATTATCAATAGTATTTTTTTTTATTTATTTAATTTATATAAAAAAATTAAAAAAATTTAACTTTAAATATTTGATAATAGTTGAAATATTTCTAGTTTTATTGGTTCCACATATTATTTGGTTATATGAAAATGATTTTGTTACTTTTACGTATGGATTGGCCAGAACTGGTTTAAAGAGTTCAGATATCTTCTCTCATATTAAATTTCCACTTATTTTTTTATTAAAACAGGTTGGAATATTATTGCCATTCTTGTTTTTAAGTTGGTTACTAACAAATAAAAATAAAATTACGATTAATTTTAAGGATATGAAATTTGTTTTTCTAATTTTTATTAATTTGTTACCTATCATGCTTATCTTTTTTACATCTTTAGTTTTTGGTTCAAAAATAAGAACAATGTGGTTGACCCCCTTTTATTTATTTTTTGGTGTATTGATAGTTTATATAATCAAATCACAGATCAATTTTAAAAAACTTAAAACTTTCTTTCTAAGTTTTTTAATTTTATTTTTCTTATCACCAACTATTTACTCATATGTTTCAATTTCTCAGACAGACAAAAGAACTGATTACCCAGGAGGTGAAATAGCAAAAAAAGTTCAATTAGCTTGGGATCAAGATTTTAATGAACCTATTGAATTTGTTGTCGGAGATGAATGGAAAGCTGGAAATTTATCTTATCATCTAAAATCTAGACCAACATGGGAGGGATTTATTGATAATAAAATATTTGATATTGCAAAAGAATATCTTTGTATTGATGATATTTGTGTAGGGACATATAAATAAGTCAATGGATAACTTTAATACGATCACAGACTTTATAAATAAATCTCCTAAAACAGAATTACATCTTCATATTGAGGGAAGCTTAGAGCCAGAATTAATGTTTAAACTTTCAAAAAGAAACAAAGTTGAAATTCCATTTAAAAATATTGATGAAATTAGATCTGCTTATAATTTTACTAATTTAGACAGTTTCTTAAAAATTTATTATGAGGGATCCAATGTTTTAATTTCTGAGGAGGACTTTTTTGATTTGACCTGGGAATATATTTTAAGGTGTAAACAAGACAATATTGTTCATACAGAAATATTTTTTGATCCACAATCACACATACCAAGAGGAATTAGATTTGAAACTGTTATAAGTGGCATTGATAAAGCTTTAAAAAAAGCCGAGAGAGATTTTGGTATTACATCAAAAGTTATAATGTGTTTTCTTAGACATTTAGATGAAGAGTCCTGTTTTGATGTACTAAAACAAGCTTGTAATTACAAAGATAAAATAATTGGTGTAGGATTAGACTCATCTGAAAAAGGAAATCCTCCAATAAAATTTCAAAATTTATTTGAACAAGCAATAAGGGAAGGTTTTTTAACTGTAGCTCATGCTGGGGAAGAGGGCCCACCTGAATATATTTGGGATAGTTTAAATTTGCTTAAAATAAAAAGAGTTGATCATGGAATTCAGTGTTTGAAAGATGAAAAGTTAATTGAAAGACTTGTTAAAGACCAAATTCCTTTGACTGTTTGTCCATTATCAAATGTAAAATTGTGTGTATTTGATAAACTTGAAAATCATAATTTAAAGAAGATGTTAGATAAAGGTTTGAGAGTTATGGTTAATTCAGATGATCCTGCTTATTTTGGTGGATATTTGAATCAAAATTTAATTGAAACATCAAAAGCATTAAATCTTAAACTTGAAGATGTTAAAAAATTAATTGAGAATTCTTTTAAATCATCATTTTTAAATGAGGAAAATAAAAAAGATTGGTTAAAAAAAATTAGTTGATGAAATTTAAGATTTTAATTCCAGTATATAATGATTGGCAATCAGTCACAGAATTACTAGATAAAATTGATCATAATCTCTCAGACTTAGACCATGAATTTTCAGTTATTATTGTTAATGATGCATCAAATCATGATCGAAAAGAAGAAGATAAAATTTTTGAAAATATTATTTCAATAAAAATTTTAAATATGAAGGTGAATCAAGGTCATGCAAGATGCATAGCTACAGGGTTAAAATATATATATCAAAAAGAAGATTTTGATTATGTAATTCCAATGGATGGTGATGGAGAGGATAGACCTGAGGAAATAAAAGAATTAATAAAACAAATTCAAAACTCAAATGGCAAACCTATAGTTGGAAAAAGGGTAAAAAGATCTGAAGGTTTATTTTTCAAAATATGTTATGAGTTTCATAAATTAATAACTTTAACATTTACAGGTAAATCAATTAAATTTGGAAATTTCACATGTCTTTCGAAAACAACTGTAGAAAAATTAATAAATGAAAAAGCTACTTGGAACAGTTTTTCTGGTTCATTAACAAAAATAGAAAATGATCTATTAGAAATTCCATCTATTAGAGGAGATAGATATTTTGGCCCTTCTAAAATGAGTTTTATAAATTTATTGAAACATTCACTTTCAATAATAAGTGTTTTTAAAAAAACAGTTCTAATCCGATCAGCTTTATTCATTATTATTTATATACTTTTGATAAAAAGTAACGCTTCAGTTTTAACATCGATACCCCTGGTTCTCTTACTAAGTATGATTTATTCAATTTCTAGTCTAGCATTAAGAGAAAATATGGATGAATTTGATAAAGCTTTATCAAAAATTAATAATATTGATCAAATTAAATGAAAAAAATTTTTTTAATTAAATTTTTTATTTTTTTTATTTTAGGAATTGCAGTTTTTCCTAAAGAAGTTCATGCTAAAGAAATTACAAATCTTCAATGGAAAAAAAGTGTAGCTACAGGTAAGAAACTCTCAAAATTTAGAGAGACTGTCACATCTCCAGCTTTAGGTAAAAAAGCCTGGAAGATAACATTACTTCCAAGAGATTGTGGTAAAGACAAAGATGGTGATTATTCTGATTGTAAAAATAATGGGAGAGATGCTGTTGTCGGGCATGGTGGAGGAGATAGAGCTAGAAGTGAGTATTCCTCATCTGGTCCTAGATATACGGGTGAGAAATGGATTTCGGTAAGTATTTTTATACCCAAGGATTTTAAAACAGTTGAGCCTGTAAGCACCTCTCTTTTTCAGATTTATGAGTGGGGAAATACAAATCAACAAAGACATCCAAGAATGATGCTTAGAGTTAAAAGAGGCAATTTAGAACCAAGATATTTTGCTGTAAATGGAATGGACTCCCAGGGGTTGATACACAAACATCTCAAAATTGATGATATGCGGGGCAAGTGGACTACAATTATATTTCATACCAAAATGTCTAAAGATCCTAAAAAAGGATTTATAAAGATGTATGTAAACGACATTCTTTATAATGATTATAAAGGCAGGACTGGTTATGGAGGAAAATATTATAATAAATTTGGAATTTATCACAGTTGGATTAGTAGATGGAACGACGAAGTGCATGGAGAATACCCAACACAAGTTGTTTATTATGACAATCTATTTAGAACAAATAAAAAAGAAAAACTTTTGAAATTAATTCAAAATTAATTATTTAAGCTCTTATTGTTGGTAGACAATAAAAATCAGCAGTATCTATTTTAGAAGAATATTGTCTTCTCATATTCCATTTTTTATGAACTCCAGCACTTGCAAGACTCAATGTGGATCTTCCGTATCTGTAATTAGTATTATCGATTGATCGCATTAAACTTTTTATTTTTTCATCTTTTTCAGATGAAAATAAATTTTTTCTTCCATCATCATTACGTAGTCCTGTAAGCATAACGCCTGCTTTTTGATAACGGTAACCATTTTTGAATATGCTCTCAAGTATTGAAACTGCAGTTTTAACTGTTTCAATACTATTGTTTGTTGCAATGGGAAAATCAACTGTCTTTGCATTCGAATAATATCCAAAATCTCTTTGAAAAGGACTGGTTCTAACAAAAACAGTAATTGCTTTTGCAAGCAAAGATTCGGATCTAATTTTTTCTGATGCATTCAAACAATAGTTTGCAACTGCTTCTTTTAGTTCTTGAAATTTTTCAATTCTTTTTCCAAATGATCTTGAAACTACACAACTTTTTCTTTTTGTTTGTGTAGTTTCAAGATTGATACATGGAATTCCTCTAAGTTCCATAGCAGTTCTTGAACTTAAAACATTGGAACATTTTTTAATCCAGGTATTTGATTTATTCTTAAGCTGCTTTGCATTATAAATTCCATTTTTTTGATAAAATTTTGTAAGTTGTCTACCAACACCCCATACATCATTGATTTCAACTTTTTCTAAAATTGGATCCAAGTTTTCTATTCCGATTAAGCTTGTTACCCCTGATTGTTTTTTCTTCGCAATATGATTTGCAACTTTGCTTAAAGTTTTTGTTTTAGCAATACCAATACTTGTTGGAATACCTGTCCATTGTAGAACTGTTTCTCTAATTTCTCTTCCAACTTTTTCAACCTCTGAGTCTGGAAAATTAGATAAATCTATAAATGCCTCATCAATTGAATAAACTTCTATTTCTGTATTAAATCTTTTAAGAGTTCTCATTACTCTTCTAGATAAATCTCCATATAAAGAATAATTTGATGAAAAAACTTCAACTTTATTTTTAATAATAATATTTTTTGCTTTAAAATAAGGTTCTCCCATTTTAATTCCTAGAGCCTTTGCTTCATTAGATCTTGAGATAATACAGCCATCATTATTAGATAAAACCACCACAGGTTTCTTTCTTATTTTAGGATTAAATAATCTTTCACAAGAAACATAGAAAGAATTGCAATCAACCAGAGCTAGTTTTTTAGTACGTTGAATGGATGACATAAGTTACAACCCCCCAGATAAAAACATCTTCTTCTTCATTAATTAAAATTCTATTAGAAAAATCTTTAGATCCAGATGTTAAAAATTTTTTGTCTCTTTCTTGAACCAAAGTTTTAACAACAAGTTCGTCATGAACATTTGCAATAACTGTTGAAAAGTTTTTTGGTTTTAAACTTTTATCAACAACCAATAAATCTCCATCATTAATCCCAACATCCACCATGGATTTACCTTGCACTCTAATAATGAAAGTTGCTGGAACATTTCTAATTAAATGCATATTTAGATCGATGTCTTCTTCGATATAATCAGTGGCAGGCGATGGAAAACCAGCACCAGCTTTATGTAGATAATAAGGGACAGTTAGTTTCATGTTCTTGTTTTGTTCTAATTTATAGCCCATTTATACAATGCACGCAAGAGGTTGTATTTTGAGTCCGTAATTGAATCAAAAGTGAATCAAAACGTGAACATCAAAACTATATTTTGTATGCTTGTGGATAACTTCAACCAGAGATAGTTTAAATAATTCAAAATGAAAAAAAATTTATTAATTTTAATCTCAGTAATAGCATTAAACTCCCAAAGTATGGCGTATGAAGAAGCAAATTATGAAGTAATAAAAGAAAACAAAAATTATGAAATTAGAAAATATTCTGATCGCCTAGTTATTGAAACGAATTCTTTGCAAGGCAATGGTTTCAGGAAATTATTCAACTATATTTCAGGAAATAATGAACAAAAAAAAGAAATAAAAAT
This sequence comes from uncultured Pelagibacteraceae bacterium, assembly GCA_902617715.1. Lineage (GTDB taxonomy): Bacteria > Pseudomonadota > Alphaproteobacteria > Pelagibacterales > Pelagibacteraceae > Pelagibacter. The sequence continues at coordinate 30,071 of CACMXS010000009.1, forward strand.
GACAGTTCCAGTAACTCAAGAAATTAAAAATGGAAATATGACGATGCAATTTTATTTGCCATCAAAATTTAATAAAGATAACGCACCAAAACCTTCAAATTCAGATATAAAAATTTTAACTATTGAGGGAGGATATTATGCTGTAATTGGATATTCAGGCAGATCTTCAGATAAAAATTTTTTAAAAAATAAAGACATACTAGAAAAACAGCTGAAACAAGATAATATTGAAATTTTAAGCCCCCCTATAAGAGCATCTTATAATTCACCATTTACTTTACCGATGTTAAAAAGAAATGAAGTAATGTATAGGATAGATTTATAAAATGAAAAAACTTATATGTCATTGTGGAGCTGTAGAGGCAGAAATTAATTTAGAAGGAGATTTAGCTAAAGTGATAAAATGTAATTGCTCTATTTGTAAAAGAAAAGGAGCAATTATGTCGATGGTAAAAAATGAGGATTTTAAAATTGTTAAAGGAGAAGACAAATTAAAACTTTACCAATTTCATTCAAAAGTTGCTAAACATTACTTTTGTTCTGACTGTGGAATTTATACTCACCACAATCCAAGAATTAATCCAGCTATGACAGGATTTAATGTTGGGTGTATTGACGAAATAAATACTTTTGACATGAAAGAAGTTCCAGTAAATGATGGTCAAAATCATCCATTAGATAAAAAATAATTTTCATGCAACAATTCAGCTTATGCTTTGGTAAGGTAAAAAAAGATTGTTTAAAGTTTATTAAATCTCAAGAAACGAAAGCTGATAAATTTAAGAACAAAGAAAGAATGATTAAATTGTTCCTAATCCCATTATGTTTTTGGATAAGTAAAAAGTCTGAAAAGAAAAAACCTTACTTTGTGGGTTTAGCAGGGGGCCAGGGCACTGGCAAAACAACAATAAGTTCCTTAATTAAAATCATCTTAATTAAATATTTTAAACTGAATGTTTTTAGAATTTCAATAGATGACTTTTATAAAACAAGAAAAGAGAGAATAAATTTATCCAAAAAAGTCCATCCTATGCTTTTAACAAGAGGAGTACCTGGAACTCATGACATTAACATGATGTTAAGTTTCTTCAGAAAGGTAAAAAGCAGAAAATTTAAAAGGTTAAAATTACCAACATTTAACAAGGCAATAGATGATAGGTCTAAAAAAAATAAATGGTATATTATAAAAAAAAGACCTGATGTAATTATTTTTGAAGGATGGTGTGTGGGTGCAAAATCGGAACAAAATAATACTTTGAAAAAAAATATTAACTCTCTGGAAAAAGCCAAAGATCAAAAACAAATTTGGAGAAAATATGTTAATCAACAATTGAAACAAAAATATAAAAACTTATATACTCAACTTAATTGTTTGATTTATTTAAAAGCAAAAAATTTTAGTTTGTTACAAAAATGGAGATTAAAACAAGAGAGAAAACTTTGGGTTAAAAGCAATATAAAATCAAACTCAAAAATAATGAGTAGAGGAGATGTAATAAATTTTATGCAAACGTATCAAAGAATTACCCAAAATATGTTCAAGAATATGCCTAAATATGCATCAATTATATTCAATTTAAATAGTAACCATCAAATTAAATCTGCAGTATATAAAAAGAAATGATTAGAAATTTATTTATAATTACGAGTTTTATTTTTCTTTTTAATAATGCTTATGCTGAAATTTTTAGTGATGCGCTTAAGAAAGCATATAGTAATAATTCAGAATTAAATGCAGAAAGAGAAAATATAAATATTTCAGAACAAGAACTTAAAATTTCAATGAGTTCTTATTTTCCAACAATTACTTTAGAAGGAACCAAAAGTGAGGAGGATACAACTAAGCTAACCAATAGAGATGGCTCAAACGCAACAATTACTGATACTGACCCAGAGACTAAATCTATTTCAATTACTCAAACAATATTTGATTTTGGTAGAGGTGCTGATTATTCAAAAAGTAAAATTGGTATTAATTTAGCTAAAGCAAAACTTTTAAAGAAAGAACAAGATATTCTATATAAAACGGTTGCGGCATACACTGGTTTAATTTCAGCTAATGAAAAATTAGAAATTAATAGAGCAAACGTCGAACTTCTAAATAGACAGGTTGAAACAGATAGAATAAGACTTGAAAGGGGTCAAATTACTCTATCAGATGTATCACAATCCGAGTCTTCTTTGGCAGGTGCTGAAGCAAGTTTTATTCAAGCACAAAATGATCTTTTAACTAGTAAGTTAAATTATGAAAATATCATTGGACCAATTAGCGATGCCGAGTCACTAGATAAAGATTCAATAATTAGTTATCAAATACCCGAGAGTTTAAATACAGCTATTGAATTATCAAAAAAAAATAATCCTGATTTAATTATTGCCGAAATGGAGTACGAGCAGTCTAAAAAAGATACCTCGATTGCAAGATCAGAATTAGCACCAACTGCAAAACTATCTTTAGAAAAATCTTATTCAGAGGATTTAAATTCTACTTATGACGAAAAGGAAAAAGAAACGTTAAAAGCTACTGTGACTTGGCCATTTTTTTCAGGAGGAAAGAATATTGCATCATTAAATAAGAATAAGAATATTGAAAATCAATCACGATTAATTTTAGATAGTCAAATTAAACAAAATCAAACAAACGTTGCGAGTGCTTGGTCTAATTATCAGTCAAATAAAAGCTTACTGAATTCTGTTCAGTTGCAAGTAAGAGCAGCAGAAATTGCAAATGAAGGAGTTACCGCTGAATATAATAGTGGTTCCTCTGGAAGAACAACATTAGAAGTTATCCAATCGAATTCTCTTTTACTAAATGCACAAATCTCATTGGCTAATTCTGAGAGAAATTACATTCTTTCACAATTTAATTTACTTAAATCGATAGGTTTACTTAACAGCGATTATCTAAAATTGAGATAAAAACTCTATTTTTAGCCAAAAATAAATAAATCTTGCTAATGAGAACAAAATGTGTACATTTATATTATGATTCGAGTGACAAAAATATTAAAAAAAGAGGCAAAAAATGACTAAAAATAACCTAAAAGTAGTTAAGTCTACTAAAGATCAAGATTTGGAAAACAAAGAGAAAAATAAAGCATTAGAAGCAGCTATTAACCAAATAACTGACAATTTTGGAAAAGGTTCAGTTATGAAGCTAGGTGAAAAAAGGGCTATGGATATTGAGTCGATATCTACAGGTTCTTTAAGTTTAGATTTAGCTTTAGGGATAGGTGGTCTTCCAAAAGGAAGAATTATAGAAGTTTATGGACCAGAGAGTTCCGGAAAAACAACATTAGCATTACAAGTTGTTGCTGAAGCTCAAAAAGCAGGTGGAATTTGTGCATTCGTTGATGCAGAACATGCTTTAGATCCAGTTTACGCAAAGAAATTAGGAGTAAATACTGAAGAGCTTTTAATTTCACAACCAGATGCTGGTGAGCAAGCATTAGAAATAGCAGATACACTAGTAAAATCAGGCTCTATTTCAGTTATTGTAATAGATTCAGTTGCTGCTTTAACTCCAAAAGCTGAAATTGAAGGTGAAATGGGAGATCATCATGTTGGTCTTCAATCAAGACTAATGAGTCAGGCTTTAAGAAAATTAACTGGTTCAATTTCAAATACAAATACAATGATGATTTTCATTAACCAAATCAGAATGAAGATTGGAGTTATGTTTGGAAGTCCAGAGACAACATCAGGTGGAAATGCGTTGAAGTTTTATTCATCTGTTAGAATGGACATTAGAAGAATTGGTGCCATCAAGGATAAAGATGAAATTATTGGTAACTCTACAAGAGTGAAAGTAGTTAAGAATAAAGTTGCACCGCCATTCAAAGTTGTTGAGTTTGATTTGATGTACGGAAAAGGAATTAGCAAAATGGGTGAATTAGTAGACCTAGGAGCTAAGGCTGACATTATTGAAAAATCAGGAGCATGGTATGCTTACAAAGGTGAGAAAATAGGACAAGGTAGAGAAAATGCTAAAGTTTATTTAGCTCAAAATCCTAAAGTTGCTGCAGAAATAGAAATGGCAATTAGAGAAAAAGCAGGTGTGATTTCAAAGAAAATTGAAGGAAATCCATTAAGTCCTGAAAAAATTGAAAAAGAGAAGAAAGTAGCTGAAAAAGAAGAAGCAAGCAAAGAGGCTACTCCTCCTAAAAAGAACTAAAGTTTAAAGTCATCTTTAAATTGTAAAAGGCGCTTATTATAAGCGCCTTTCCCCCTTTATCGCTATCTAGACATAGAATAAAAAAGCTGTATTTTAAAAATATGTCTCAAAAAACACTAAATGAAATCAGAGAAACATTCTTAAAATATTTTAAAAAGAATGATCATAAGATAGTTGAGTCTAGTAATTTAGTTCCCAATAACGATCCAACATTGATGTTTGCTAATTCTGGAATGGTTCAGTTTAAAAATGTATTTACTGGCTTAGAAAAAAGGGATTATCAAAGAGCTACTACATCTCAAAAGTGTGTTCGAGCAGGTGGAAAACATAACGATTTAGAAAATGTTGGTTACACACCTAGACACCACACATTCTTTGAAATGTTAGGAAATTTTTCTTTTGGAGATTATTTTAAAGAAAAAGCAATACATTATGCCTGGGATTTAATTACAAAAGATTTTGGAATAGACAAAAATAGACTTTATGTAACCGTTTTTAATGAAGACGATGAAGCTTTCAATTTTTGGAAGAAAATAGCAGGTCTTAGCGAAGATAGAATAATTAGAATTTCAACATCAGATAATTTTTGGTCTATGGGAGAAACGGGTCCTTGTGGTCCTTGTTCAGAAATTTTTTATGATCATGGTGATCACTTAAAAGGAGGTTTACCTGGTACAAAAGAAGAAGATGGCGATCGTTTTATTGAAATTTGGAACTTAGTTTTTATGCAATATGAACAAGTTTCAAAAGATAAAAGAATAGCTCTCCCAAAACCTTCTGTGGATACTGGAATGGGTTTAGAAAGAATAGCAGCCTTGCTTCAAGGTACACATGATAATTATGAAACAGATCATTTTAAAAAACTAATTCAATCAACTTCTGATATTGTTAGAAAAAAACCTGATCAAAATAATCTTTCAAGTTTTAGAGTTATTGCAGATCATTTAAGAGCAAGCTCTTTTTTAATTGCTGAGGGAGTTTTACCATCAAATGAAGGACGAGGTTATGTTTTAAGACGTATAATGAGAAGAGGGATGAGACATTCTCATTTGCTAGGATCTAAGGAACCAGTTTTTTACAATTTGTTTGAAACTCTTAAAGATGAAATGTCTGGAAATTATCCTGAATTAAAAAGAGCAGAGTCCCTAATTAAAGAAACTTTAAAAATGGAAGAAGAAAAATTTTTAGTTTTATTAGATCGTGGAATAAAAATATTAAATGAAGAAATATCAAAAATAGACAAAGTACTTCCAGGTGATGTTGCTTTTAAATTATACGATACTTATGGATTCCCTTTAGATTTAACAGAAGATATTTTGAGAAATAAGTCATTATCGATAGATACTCAAAAATTTCAATCTTTGATGCAAGAAAGTAGAGAGCTAGCAAAGAAAAATTGGAAAGGATCTGGAGATGCTGCGGTAGAAGACATTTGGTTTAGTATTAGAGATAAATTAGGTGCTACAGAATTTTTAGGTTATGAAACAAATCAAGCTGAAGGAGTAGTCTTATCTTTGTTAATAGATAATAAACAAGTTAATGAATTGAAATCAAATGATGAAGGAATGATTATCACTAACCAAACACCTTTTTATGGAGAGTCTGGTGGTCAAGTAGGTGATATCGGAGGATTTAAAAATGGTGAATTTAGATTTATGGTAACAGATGTACAAAAAAAATTAGGAGACCTTTTTGTTCATTATGGAAAAGTTTTAAGTGGGTCTGTAAAACTAGGAGATAATATTGAAATGAAAATAGATGAAATTAGACGAAACAATACAAGAGCATATCACTCAGCTACTCATTTATTGCATGAGTCATTAAGAAGAGTTTTAGGAACTCACGTGACACAAAAAGGTTCTTTAGTAGAACCTAGCAGATTAAGATTTGATTTTAGTCATATGAAGCCGATAACAGATGATGAAATGAATAAAATAGAGACTTTTGTGAATTCAATGGTGGCTAAAAAAAGTGATGTAAAAACAAGATTAATGACACCTGATGAAGCTGTAGAAAATGGTGCATTGGCTCTCTTTGGTGAAAAATATGGTGATGAGGTTAGAGTTCTTTCAATGGGTGATGAAAATGGAAAATATTTTTCAACTGAACTTTGTGGAGGCACTCATGTTAAAAATACTGGCGATATAGGTAAATTTAAAATTATTAGCCAATCCTCTATTGCAGCAGGTGTTAGAAGAGTAGAGGCTTTAAGAGACAAACAATTAGAGGATTATTTAAAAAATAAAGAAAATCTTTCTAGTATTTCATCAAAAAAAAATGAAGAAGCTATTAAAGATTTGATTAATCAGATAAAGAATTTAGGCGGCAAGCCTAATTTAGATGAAAATGATCAAAAGATATTAATCAAAAACTTAACAAAACAACTTGAAACACTCACTGTCGCATCAATTTTAAATGATAAAAATAAAAATAAAATTATCGATGATGAAATCAATAAAATAAAGATCAGGTTTCAAAATGTTGATGGTTTACCTCCAAAAGAATTAAGAAAACTCGTTGATAAAGGAAAAAAAGATTTAGGCGAAGGTGTAATTGTCGTATTTGCTAGTTTAGATGAAAAAGTAGGTGTTGCCGTCGGAGTTACTGAAAAACTTACCAACAAATATGATGCTGTTAAATTTGTTAAAGTTAGTTCTGAAATTATTGGAGGAACTGGTGGTGGAGGTAGAAAAGATTTTGCACAAGCAGGCGGACAAGATCAAAATAAAATAAAAGAAGCTTTTGAAAAAATTAAGTCTTTAATTTAGTTTCTTTTTTAATCTACCATCAATTTCATCTAAAAATTGATTAGTTGTAAGGTATCTGCTAGATGGTCCAATTAATATTGCGAGGTCTTTGGTCATGGCACCACTCTCAACACATTCAATACAAACTTCCTCAATTTTATTTGAAAATTTTATTAACTCATTGTTGCTATCTAGCTTACCTCTATGAGCAAGACCTCTTGTCCAAGCGAATATTGAGGCAATAGGATTGGTTGAAGTTTCTTTTCCTTTTTGATGCATTCTGTAATGTCGAGTGACTGTTCCATGTGCAGCTTCTGCCTCCATTATTTTTCCATCAGGAGTAAGTAACGTACTAGTCATTAATCCTAAAGACCCATAACCTTGTGCCATTGTATCTGATTGAACATCTCCATCATAATTTTTACAAGCCCAAATATATTTTCCGCTCCATTTCATAGCACAAGCAACCATGTCATCAATTAGTCTATGTTCATAAGTAATATCGTTTTCCTCAAATTTCTTTTTAAACTCGTTATTAAAAACTTCTTGGAAAATATCTTTAAATCTTCCATCATATTTTTTTAGGATTGTATTTTTTGTTGATAAATAAACTGGCCACTTTTTGATCAACCCGTAACTGAAACATGATCTTGCAAAATCTTCTATAGATTTATCTAAATTATACATAGAAAGAGCCACACCTGGTCCTGTAAAGTTAAAAACTTCATGTTTAATTTCTTCTTTACCATCTTCAGATGTCCATTTAATCTCCATCTTCCCTTTTCCAGGTACTTTAAAATCAGTTGCTCTATATTGATCACCGAACGCATGTCTTCCTATTACTACAGGGTCAGACCATGAGGGAACAAGCTTTGGAATATTTGAACAAATTATTGGCTCTCTGAAAACAGTTCCACCTATTATGTTTCTAATGGTTCCATTTGGTGATCTCCACATTTTTTTTAATTTAAATTCTTCTACTCTTGCTTCGTCTGGGGTAATTGTTGCACATTTAATTCCAACTCCAATTTTTTTAATTGCATTTGCAGAGTCGATAGTTATTTGATCATCGGTATCATCTCTACTTTTCATTCCAAGATCGTAGTATTCGATACCCAAATCAAGATATGGAAGAATTAATTTATTTTTAATGAATTCCCAGATTATTCTGGTCATTTCATCGCCATCTAACTCTACAACAGGGTTTTTAACGTTAATTTTACTCACTTTATTTTATAATCTTAATAATTGAATTTCGCGATTTTATATACATATTAATGAAAAATTATCAAATAGAAGAATATGTTTAGCAAGATATTTCCAAAAATTCACGCTGAAGGCTATAAATTTTTAGTTATTGCCGGCATAATAACAATTATATTTTATATACTTAACTCGTTCTTGGGTTTAGTTGGTTTAATTTTAACTATTTGGGTTTATTATTTTTTTAGAGATCCAGATAGGGTAATCATAAATGATGACAATTATCTTATAAGTCCAGCAGACGGAGAGGTAATTAAAGTTGAAGAAGTTAATGGCCCAAGTGAACTTGGCTTGGAAAATAAAAAATTTAAGAAAATAAGTATATTTATGAATGTTTTTGATTGCCATGTGAATAGAACACCTTGTAGCGGAAAAATAGAGGAAATTTTATATAAACCAGGAAAATTTTTAAATGCCTCTCTAGATAAAGCTAGTGAGGACAATGAAAGAAATTATTATAAAATTAAAGATGTTCACAATAATGATATTGTGGTGGTACAAATTGCTGGTTTGATAGCTCGTAGAATAGTGTGTGAATCTAATAAAGATCAGGATTTAAAGCAGGGTGATAGAATAGGCATGATAAGGTTTGGAAGTAGAGCAGATGTGTATTATGAAAATTATGAACCATTAGTTAAGATAGGCCAAACTTCAATAGCAGGGGAGACTTTACTAGCTAAAAAATAATGGAACCTCAAAAAAAAAATTTTAAAATTGTTACTGATAAAAAGAGTGCAAGAGTAATTTTGCCAAATATGTTAACTCTTATTGGTGTTTGTATTGGTCTAACTTCAATAAGATTTGCACTTGATGGAAGATTTGAATTAGCAATTGTTGCTATTATATTTGCAGCATTAATTGATGGACTAGATGGTAGAATTGCAAGACTAATCAAAGGTACTTCAAAAGTTGGAAAAGAATTAGATTCTTTAACCGATATGATAAGTTTTGGAGTTGCCCCAGCTTTTATAATGTTTTTTTGGAAGCTAAATACTCTTGGAAGATTTGGCTGGCTTTTATGTTTAATCTATGTGATTTGCGTTGCATTGAGATTAGCTAGATTTAATGTAAATTCTAATCAAGAGCCTTCATGGAGAGATAATTTTTTTGAGGGAGTTCCATCACCTGCAGGCGGAATATTGGTACTTACACCTTTGATTATTAGTTTGAGTGGATTTAATTTGTATCAATTAAATTATGATATTATTGTTCCATTATTTTTTATTGGAACATCTTTTTTGTTAATAAGTAAATTTCCAACTTATTCATTTAAAAAAATAATTATCCCAAGAAGAACGACGATTTTTTTATTATTTAGTATAGTTCTATTTTTTGGACTTTTGTTAATTTATACATTTAATGTCATTGCATTAAGCACTATTATTTATCTTTTGTTGTTACCAATTAGTTTTGTTCATTATCAAAAAATAAAAAAACAACATGAAAATGACAGAATTCAAGACGATGATGACCTTGAAGACATACTGTAATGAAAAAAAATACAATCGTTTCATTAGCTGATGCTAATTATTTTCCTTTACTTGAGGAATTGATAAGTTCTATCAAAAGATTTAAAGAAAGTGAGAGTATTGCTATTTGTATTTTAGATGCAGGATTGACAAAAGAACAAAAAGATCTTCTTGAAAAAAAAGTTGATGAAATTAAATCTGCTGAATGGGATATAGATGTTCCTGGATATAAAGTAAAAGGTAGAGAGTGGTTGAAAAGCCAAGTTTCAAGAGCTTTTTTACCAAAATATTTCCCTAATTATGAAAAATATTTATGGATAGATTGTGATGCTTGGGTAAATGATTGGAATTGTATTAACTTATATTTAAAGGCTTGTGATAATGGAAAATTAGGTATCACCCAAACTATTGGTCCAGGTTATAAAATTACCTCGAAAGTCAATTGGTTATTTGGAAAATTAGCAATTATAAAATCACAAAATTTTAAACATGCGGTTAAATCTAAAATTCCATATTCTAAAGCTAGAAAGTTAGCATTTGCTCCACACATTAATATCGGTGTTTTTTCTTTAGAAAAAAACTCACCAGGATGGAAAAGTTGGCAAAATAATTTAGAACAAACTTTAAAAGCAGGCAATATTTTTGGCTCAGAGGGATTAGCAATCAATATATCGGTATATATTGATGATTTAGAAACTGAATTTTTACCATTAAATTGTAACTGGATCACAAGTAACTTGCTCCCTAAATACGATGAGACAAATAATTTGTTTGTTGAGCCTTACTTACCAAATTATAAAATAGGAATTATGCATCTTGCAGCAGGCATTTGGCAAAATGGAAAAGATATGAGAGTTGATAAAAATATTAAAATTGAAATTGAAACTTTGAGTAATAATAAAATTCTAAAAAGTTTAAGATATACTAATTAATTGAAAAAAAATAAAATTTCAAAAAACTGGGTAAATAAACAAAGAAGAGATATATATGTTCGTCAATCTAAAGTTGATGGTTATAGGGCTAGATCAGCTTATAAATTAATTGAAATAAATGAAAAATTTAAAGTCTTTAAAGGCGGTATATCAGTTTTAGATATAGGAGCAGCTCCTGGAAGTTGGTCACAATATGCATCGAAAGTTGTTAAAAATGGAAAAATAATTTCTTTAGATTTAAAAGAAATGGAAAATATTAGGAATACAATTCAAATAAAAGGTGATTTTACTGATTTAAACATTCAAAAAGAAATAAAAAGTTTATTAAGTAATAAATTAGATGTCGTTATGTCTGATATGGCTGTAAATACAACAGGAATTAAAAATATAGACTCAATTCAAACAGGCGAATTATGTAAAGAGGCAATGAATTTTTCAAAGGAAGTTATTTCATCTAATGGTTTTTTTATCTCTAAAATTTTTATGGGAGGGACATTTAATGAAATTGTCGCACTTGGAAAAAAAATATTTAAAGAAGTTAGGGTTTTTAAACCTCAATCTAGCCGAAAGGACTCCAAGGAAAGTTTTATAATTTGTAAAAAAATTAGATAGTCTCTTTAAAATTAAAAGGAATCATATATAAAAGATTATGGTTCCTATAAAAGAAGCACTTACCTTTGATGATGTAACATTAGCTCCAAAGTATTCAGAGATACTACCCTCTGAGGTAGATACAAGTATTATTTTAACAAAATTTTTAAGATTGAAAATCCCATTATTGTCATCAGCAATGGATACCATAACGGAAAGTAAAATGGCTATTGCAATAGCTAAAGCTGGAGGTCTTGGAGTAATTCATCGAAATTTAGATATTAAAAAACAAATTCAAGAAATAAGAAAAGTAAAGAAATTTAAATTATTGGTAGGTGCAGCAGTTGGCGCAGGACCAAATGAGTTTAAGAGAGCAGAGGAAATTTTAAAGGAAAATATAGATATGATAGTAGTAGACACTGCTCATGGTCATACTAAAAAAGTTGCAGAGATAATTAAATTCATAAAAAAAAGAAAAAATAAAAAAACTGCTTTATGTGCGGGAAATATTGCTACTGCCGAAGCAGCTAAATTTCTGCATAAATTAGGGGTAGACATTATTAAAGTTGGAATTGGACCAGGCTCTATTTGCACCACTAGATTAGTAGCTGGTATTGGAGTTCCTCAATTAAGTGCAATTTTAAACGTAAGAACTGGCGTTAAAAATCAAAATGTAAAGATAATTTCAGATGGTGGTATTAAATATTCTGGAGATTTAGCAAAAGCTTTTGCGGCAGGTGCAGATGCGGTAATGATAGGGTCATTATTTGCAGGTACTGACGAAACGCCTGGTAAATTAATAAAAAAAAATGGAAAATTTTTTAAAAGTTTTAGAGGAATGGGCTCAGTAGGTGCTATGAATAAAGGCTCAGCGGACAGATATTTTCAATCTAAACAAAAAGATGTTTCAAAATATGTTCCTGAGGGTGTTGAGGGTCTAGCTAAATATAAAGGCAAAGTAAGCAATGTTGTATTTAAATTAATTGGTGGCTTAAAATCTTCTATGGGTTATCTTGGTTCAAAACAAATAAAATATTTAAGAAAAAAACCACAGTTTGTTAAAATTACAAAAGCTGGATTTTATGAAAGTATGGTTCATAATGTTGATATTGTAAAAGATGATAATTAAAATATATGAAAACGATCATTAAGTTTATTTTATTTTTTTACTTTGTAATTAGCACTTTTACAGTTGCAAATGGGAGTGAGAAATTTTTTGATAAAGGTTTAAAGCTATTTAATGACAAAAAATATGAAGATGCAAAATTTATGTTTGAAAGAAGTATTGTATTTAATCCAAAAGACTCAAATTCTTACTTATATCTAGCGAAAATTTACAATCAACAAGAAGATCAAAAAAAAGAAGAAAAAAATTTAGATGCAACATTATTGATTGAACCAAATAATGAAGAAGCCATTTTGATGTTAATGAAAATAGGACTAGAAAAATCTAATTATTCACAAGTAAAAGATTTATCAAAAACATTCATAGAAGTTTGTAAAAACTTATGTAAAGAAAATAAAAACATCTTGGATACTCTTGAGAATATAGAACCAAAAAATGAATCTTGATCTAGATTTAAATAAGATCTTAATTATAGATTTTGGTTCTCAATTTACTCAACTTATTGCCAGAAGGGTTAGAGAACTTGGAGTTTTTTCTGAAATAATCAGTCATAAAAAAATAAAAAGTAAAAATATAAATAATTCAATAAAAGGCATTATTTTATCAGGGGGTCCTCTCAACGTTTATGATCTAAAAAAATATTCGTTTGATAAGAATATAATACAAAAAAAAATTCCTATATTGGGTATTTGTTTTGGTCATCAGATTCTTTCAAAAATTAATGGGGGAAAAGTTAAACAATCAAAACACAGAGAATTTGGATTGGCAAATATTTTAAAAAAAAAATCAAGCCCATTAACTAAAAATTTTTTTAAAAAAAAACATACAAAAGTTTGGATGAGTCATGCTGATCAAGTTTCTAAATTACCAAGTAACTTTAAAGTTATTGCGTCAAGCCAAAATTCTAAGTTTGCGATTGTTGCTAATGAGCTAAAAAAATTTTATGGAGTTCAATTTCATCCAGAAGTGACCCATACAGATAATGGAAAAATATTAATAAGTAATTTCATTTTTTCTATATGCAAGATAAGAAAAAATTGGTCTACAAAAAATCAAAGGATTAAATTAATAAAAGAAGTAAAAACTCAGGTTGGTAATGATAAAGTTATTTGTGCATTGTCGGGTGGCGTTGATAGTAGTGTAGTAGCTCAATTATTAAATAAAGCTATAGGTAAAAAGCTATATTGTATTTTTGTAAATACTGGATTGTTAAGAAAAAATGAGGAAAAACAAGTTATTGCTACATTTAAAAAAAAATTGAAGATGAATTTGATTTATGTGAACGCTGAAAAAGAATTTATTAAAAATTTAAAAAATATTTCAGATCCTGAAAAAAAAAGAAAAATAATTGGAAATCTTTTTATAAAAATTTTTGAAAGATATGCAAAAAAAATAAAAAATGTTAAATTTCTAGCTCAAGGAACTCTTTATCCTGATTTAATCGAGAGCAAATCAGTTACAGGAAGTAAAACTTCTAAGATAAAATCTCATCATAATGTAGGTGGATTGCCAAAAAAAATGAAACTTAAACTGGTTGAACCTCTAAAGTTTTTATTTAAGGATGAGGTAAGAAAACTAGGTTTAGAACTTAATTTAGGTAAAGAAATAATTACAAGGCATCCTTTTCCTGGTCCAGGATTAGCAATTAGAATTCCTGGCATTATAACAAACGAAAAGATAAAGATTTTAAAAGAAGCAGATTTTTACTTTATAAAAGCATTAAAAGATTATGGTCTTTATAATAAAATTTGGCAAGCATATGCAGCTTTACTTCCAGTTAAAACAGTAGGTGTAATGGGAGATAATAGAACCTATGAGTATTTATGTTTGTTAAGAGCGATTACTTCCGAAGATGGAATGACTGCTGATTTTTATGAATTTAAAAAATCATTTATTCAAATGATTTCAAATAAAATTGTAAATAGCATAAGAGGAATAAATAGAGTAGTTTATGATGTTACATCTAAACCACCTAGTACTATTGAATTGGAATGAGTAAAATAAAAAAGATTATTAGTAAAAAAAATAAATCTAAAATTGTTTGTCTCACTGCTTATTCGAAAAATATTGCAGAGGAAGTGGACAAGTATGTTGATATTATTTTAGTTGGAGATTCATTGGGTTCAGTTTTATACAATTATTCCACCACTAGAAAAGTTACTCTAACAGAAATGATCAATCACTCTAAAAGTGTAAGGTTAGGCGTCAAGAACAGTTTAATGGTCGTCGATATGCCCTATAAAACTTACGATACAACCACTAAAGCACTAAAAAATGCTAAAAAAGTATTAAAAGAGACAAAGTGTGATGCAGTTAAATTAGAGGGTGGAAGAAAAATTATTAAACAAATAAAATTTTTAATAAAAAATAAAATTCCAGTTATGGGTCATCTTGGTTTATTGCCTCAATCTGTAAAAGGAAAATTTAAATCAAAAGGTAAAAATGACAAAGAAATCAAACAATTAATTAATGATGCACACCTACTCGAAAAAAATGGAGTTTTTGCAATTGTTTTGGAATGCGTCAAAACACCAATAGCAAAAAAGATTACACAAAATCTAAATATTCCAACTATAGGAATTGGGTCATCAGTACATTGTGATGGTCAAGTTCTTGTTACTGATGACCTTCTTGGTTTAAATCAAACAAAGATAAAATTTGTTAAGAGGTTTTTAAATATTAAGAAATATATCAATTTGGGATTAAAAAAATATGCTTCAGAAGTAAGATCAAAAAAATACCCTTCTAAAAAACACTCTTATTAGAAGTATTTTTTAAACTGTTCATTTATTGATAAGATATCTAAATCAGCAAGTCCTCCAATTACTAATTGAATTGCAACTAATAAAATAAAACCTAGACCAATATAAACAATCCATAAATGTTTTTGAATATAGTTTGCAAGATATGTTGCTAAAGCTCCCGTTAGGACAACTGAAAGTACAAGTCCAAATATCATAAAACCAAAATTTTCTTTAGCAGCACCAACTACTCCAATCACATTATCAAAACTAATCATTATATCTGCAAATAAGACTTTATATACACTTTGTATAAAAGATGGTTCTTTTGATTTTTTAGTTGGTGATTTTATTTTTTTAATTTCAAAGAGATCTTTTCTTAAATCATTAACTATCCAAATTAACAGTAGACCCCCTAATATCTTTATAAAGTAAAATTTAAAAAGATAGGTAGCGAACAATGCAAAAATAATTTTAAATATTAAAGCACCAGAGACCCCCCATAAAATTATTTGTCTTTTATTTTTTGGAATGAAATTAGCTGAAATGACACCAATGATTATTGCATTATCTGCTGTTAAAATAATCGTGATGAATATTATTTGTGATAGTATAAGTAATTCTTCTAACAAAGCAGGATTATAATATAAAATTTTTGTAAAAATTCAATCTAAAGTAGTATTATTTTTTTATTGATAATTTTTTTAATACATAATGAAATGACTTAAAAAAAAAATGGAGGATAAATGAAGTTTATTAAATATTTATTTACTATTTTAGTTTCAATAATTTTGTCAATTAATCTTGCTAATGCAGAAAAATGGGACATGGCTCTAGCTTATGGAGCTGGAAACTTTCATTCTGCAAATGCAGCTGAATTTGCCAAAAATGTGACTGAAAAAAGTGGAGGTAAGTTAACAATTGTTACTCATCCTGGTGGTTCTTTGTTTAAAGGTGGAGAAATTTTTAGAGCAGTAAGAACTGGCCAAGCCCAAATCGGTGAAAGATTTATGTCAGCTTTAGGTAAAGAGGATCCATTATTAGAAGTGGACTCTCAACCATTCCTAGCTACATCATATGCTGATGCTATGAAATTGTATAAAGCATCAAAAGCTGAGATAGCTAAAGGACTAGATGAGAAGGGTTTAGTATTTCTTTATGCAGTACCGTGGCCTGCACAAGGTTTATATAGCAAAAAGGAAATTAATTCTGTTGATGATCTAAAAGGTTTAAAATTTAGAGCTTACAATTCTGCGACTATTAGAATTGCAGAGTTAACAGGTATGGCCCCAACAAAAATTGAAGCTGCTGAAATAAGTCAGGCATTTTCTACTGGAGCTGTTGAAAGCATGATAACATCACCAACTACAGGAAAAAATTCTAAAATTTGGGAAAATGGTGTGAAATATTTTTACGATATAGCTGCATGGTTTCCAAAAAACATGATAATTGTTAATAAGGATGCTTGGAACAAACTTGATAAAGCAACTCAAGATTTAGTTATGAATCAAGCTGCTTTAGCAGAAAGAAAAGGTTGGCAGTTATCTAAACAAGGTAATGTAGGTGATAAAAAAGCTCTTGCTAATGCTGGAATGGTAGTTGGTAAAGTAAATGCATCTTTGCAGGCTCATTTTGAAAAAGTTGGAGAGACTATGGCTAAGGAATGGTCTGATAAAGCTGGGTCAAGAGGAGCTGCTGTTTTATCAGCGTACAAATAATCAAATCTTTTATTAAGGCCACTTAAGTTTAGTGGCCTTAAGTTAATATGTTAAAATCATTAGATAAAAACTTAAATAAACTTTATAAATTCTCTGGTTATATTGCTGCAATATTTTTAATTTTCGTAGCCGTATTTATATTAATAGGTATTTCATCAAGGATATTTGGATTTTACATAAGGGGTTTGGCAGAATATTCAGGTTATTGTATGGCTTCGGCATCATTTTTTGCTTTAGCTTTCACATTTGTGGAAGGTGGTCATATAAGAATTACTCTTTTTTTAGAAAAATTGTCTGGCCTAAAAAAAAAGATAGTTGAAATATGGTGTCTGACTATTGCTAGTTTTTTTTCAGGCTATTTAGCTTTTTATTTTATCAAAATGTTAATAATCTCTTACAAATTTCAAGAAAGAAGTGAAGGAGCAGATGAAATCTTGATTTGGATACCTCAAACGAGTGTAGCTATTGGATCCTTAATATTTTTTATAAGTGTTTTTCATCAATTTATTTTAAAAATTAAACAAAACTAAATGGCTGAAATTCTTTTAACAATTTTTTTTATCAGTGTTTTATTATTTTTTTTAGGCTCAGGTATTTGGGTTGCACTCAGCATGATTGGTGTGTCAGCAGTAGGAATGATGTTGTTTACCTCTAGGCCTGTTGGCGATGCAATGGCCACAACAATATGGGGAACCTCATCTTCTTGGACTTTAACTGCATTACCATTATTTGTTTGGATGGGGGAAATATTGTTTAGGACAAAACTTTCTGAAAATTTATTTAAAGGTTTATCTCCTTGGATGCAGAAACTTCCGGGTGGATTAATTCATGTTAATGTTGTTGGTTGTGCATTATTTGCGGCCATATCAGGTTCCTCTGCTGCTACTGTTGCAACGGTAGGTAAGATGTCTATTCCGGAATTAAGAAAACGAAATTATCCAGAAAAGATTTTACTTGGTAGTTTAGCTGGATCTGGCACATTAGGTTTGTTAATTCCTCCATCTATCATTTTAATAATTTATGGAGTCGCAGTTCAAGAATCCATAGCAAAATTATTCATAGCAGGAATTATTCCAGGGATAATGATTGCTTTAATCTTTATGTCTTATGTAATTATTTGGTCATTAATTAACAAAAAAGATATGCCAAAAATTATTGAACAATACTCATTTTTAGAGAAGGTAAAAAAATCCAAACAACTTTTACCAGTGATAATATTAATATTAGCAGTGATCGGATCAATATATACTGGAATAGCTACAGCCACAGAGGCTGCTTCTCTAGGTGTTGTTGGAGCTTTGATACTATCTTATTTTCAAAAAAGTTTGAACTTGGAAACATTTAAGTCTTCTTTATTAGGTGCAACAAAAACATCTTGTATGATTGCATTTATTTTAGCTGGCTCAACATTTCTGTCTTTAGCAATGGGTTTTACAGGTTTGCCAAGAAATTTAGCGATATGGATACAAAGTATGGATTTATCACCTTATGTTTTAATCTTTGTATTGATGATTTTTTATATCATTTTAGGAATGTTTCTCGATGGAATATCAGCTGTAGTGTTAACAATGGCAATTATAGAACCAATGATAAGACAAGCTGGTTTCGATATGATTTGGTTTGGAATATTTTTGGTGATTGTAGTGGAAATGGCTCAAATTACTCCACCAGTAGGATTTAATCTATTTGTTCTTCAAGGTATGGCTAATAAAGATATGGGTTACATTGCAAGGAGTGCTTTTCCATTATTCTTATTAATGGTTTTAGCCGTAGTCCTAGTTGTTATTTTTCCGGAAATAGCTTTATGGATGCCAGAACAAATGGTTAAAAATCTAAATTAATATTTAGAAACTTTTTCTCCAGCTATGATAGCTTTAAGCTCATCATATTCCTTACAATTACAACCTTTTAAAATTTCCAGTCTTTCAACTGCAAGATTATGTCTATTAGTTGCAACATATAGTTCTCCAAGATATTCATTGATACCAATATGGTTTGGATCAATCGCTAAACCTTGAAGATAATATTTCTCACCATTTTCAAAATCACCAATTTTTCTGGTTGTAAAACCTAAGTAATTTAATGTATCTGGTTTATTTGGTTTTGATTTATTTGAAGCTATTAATAATTTTTGGGCTTTTAAATATTTTTTTTCAGCTTTTTCAGTTTTACCTTTTTTTTCTAACTTTTTGGCTGATTTAATTAATTTTACTGCTTGTTCATATTTTGATGTTTTTTTTCCTCCATTGCTATCGCTTCCTGATGATCCAGCAGCTAGCAAATTTGAAGTAATCATAAAGAAAATTGAAAAAGTAATTAATATTTTTTTTATCATATAAATTTTTTCATTTGTTTAAGTGTTTTTAATTTTAATCCGTTTTCAACTAGGTTTTTTTTTATTATTTTTGCTGTATCTAGTGAACTCAGATTATCTCCATGTATGCATACAGAGTCTATTTCACAAGGTATTTGTTTTCCACTGTGACAATTAAGCGACTGAGTTTTTACCATTTTCAATACATGTTTTTGAGCTTGTTCTGGATCAGTTATCAAAGCATGTTTTTTTTTTCTTGATACTAAATTTCCATCATCCTCATAATTTCTATCTGCAAATATCTCACAAGCAATTTTCATATCGAATTTTTTTGCTGCCTCTTCCATTTTGGATCCAGTTGGAACCAAATATATTAAATCTTTACTTATCTCTTTTATTGTTTTGGCCAAAGTTGTAGCTAATTCTATATCTTCACACGCCATATTATTTAAAGCTCCGTGTGGTTTTATATGTGATACATTCTCCCCGTGTTTTAATGCTATTTTTTGAAGGATTTCATATTGTTCCGTTATAAGTTTTGCAATTTCAGAAGAATTTAAATTCATTCTCTCTCTTCCAAAATTTTCTGGATCATTAAAAGATGGATGAGCCCCTATACTTACACCATTTTTTTTTGAAATTTTTACCACCTGATTCATAGTTTCTTCATCTCCAGCATGGTAACCACAGGCAACATTTGCAGAATTTACAATTTCTAATAAATCTGGATCATATTTATTTGAATGATGTTTTGATTTTTCACCTAAATCACAATTTATATTAATTTCCATAGTCATGATTTCTAAGTATAACATGACATGATTAAAAATATATTAAATCTTGGTGACGCAGCCTTATATTGTGATTTTGGGAATGATGTAAATAAAGAAACAAATATTCAAGTAATAAGATATTTTAAAAGTATTCAAAATGAAAATATAGAAGGGATAAATAATCTTACCCCATCATACAATAAACTAATAATTTCATTTGATCTAAAAAAAACGAATTTTAAGAGCCTAAAAAAAATTATCGAAAATTTAACTGTTACTAGCACAAGCAATTTAAATAATAAAAAAATTGAAATTCCAGTTTGTACACATGAACACTTTTCGCTGGATATTGAGAGATTAGAGCAGATTTTAAATTTAAGTCGTGACAATATTTATAAAAATTTTTTTAACAAAGAATTTTTTTGCTACATGACTGGCTTTATAGCAGGAATGCCTTTTCTTGGAGATTTAGATAATAATATGAGAGCAAAACGTCTTGAAACACCTAGAGTTAAAGTACCAAAAGGATCAGTTGGT
>CACMXS010000010.1 GCA_902617715.1 uncultured Pelagibacteraceae bacterium
TGGGACTATCTAAAAACATCAATGAAAAAAGGAATTCATTCCAGGCAATCATAAATACATAGAGTGCAACGGACGCAATAGCTGGCAAACTTAAAGGAATAATAATCTTTAAAATTATACCAAACCAATTTTGACCATCCATAATTCCTGCATCTTCAATTTCCTTTGGAATACTTTTAAAATACCCTTGCAACATATAAATAGCGACTGGTAATGTGGTTGCGGTGTAGACTATCAATAAACCAAAGATTGAGTTTCTTAATCCAAGTTGACTAAACACTGTATATAAAGGGATCACTAACACTATAGCTGGAAACATATAAATAATTAAAATCGAGGTTGATAAAAAGTTTTTGCCAAAGAAATTTAATCTAGCAACTGCATAAGCTGCTGGTATTGCAAATAATAGAGTGACAATAACAGTTCCGATAGAAACTGCTGAGCTTATTAAGATATATCTTCCAAAATTATAAGTTTCAAAGATTACAAAATAAGATTTGAATAACTCAGTTAAGCTTTTGGTGAAATCTAGACTAAAGTCTAAAGGATTAACTAATAAAGCGATCTGAGTTTTAAAACTTGTAACTAGCATGATGTAAAATGGAAATAAAATTACAAATGCAAAGAAAACAATGCCAAATAAAGTGATAAAATCAAAAATAATTTTTTCAGATATGAAATCTTCCTTTAAAGATTGCATACTGTATTTTTTGAGTTTGTTCGTAAAAAATAAAGTAATAAAGAAAACCCCAAACATATACCAATATGGAGATGCCTCATTTAAGTAAAAATATAAAATTGAAAATAAAAATGATAATGAGAAAATCTTTATTAAATGGTTAATCTTATTACCTATTAAAACAAATGCTAAAGATAATAATATACCAATTAAAAAAACTGGTGTGGTGTTTAAATTATTGAAATTTAAACCTTGTAATGTAGCCATTATCTTCCAAATTGACAAAATACATGTCAGAAAAAAAGATGATATGATTAAAAATATTGAAAGAGATTTAAGATTCATTAGCCCTCTTTCCAATTAATCTAAAATAAATTACCATAAAAGAAATTAGTAACATCACTATGACTATTGAAACTGCAGACCCCATTCCAATATCTGATACCGCAAAACCTTGCTGATAGACATTTATAGGTAATGTTCTTGTACCAGACGCTCCACCCGTTAATAAAAAGATATCCTCAAATTTGTTAAAGTTCCAAATAAACCTAATCATAAATAAAATAGAAATTATTGCTGTAATTTGAGGCAGCGTTATATGAATAAATTTTTGTATTGGACTTGCACCATCTACATCAGCTGCTTCATACAAACTTTGGGGAATGGCTTGTAATCTAGCTAAGATAAAGAGAAAAGCTAATGGAAAATAACGCCAAATTTCAAAAAATATTACGGTGGTTAAAGCCAACCTTAATTTAAATTCAAAACCTAAAATACTCATGTTTATATATTTTTGGCCTAATAAATTTATTGGTTGCTCTATGATATTAAAATTAACCAATAATGCATTTAAAGTTCCGCTATTAGGGTCTAACAATAAAGTCCAAGTATAAGCTAAAGCAACCACAGGACCAACATATGGGAAAAGTAGAATGCCACGCATATAAGTTCGACCTTGAATATTTTGATTAACTAATTGAGCTGCTAAAATTCCAAAAACTATTGCTCCAACAGTGCCAAAAAAAGTGAAGTAAAAGGTTGTTAAAAGTAACTCAACAAAATTATTTTCATAAAAAACTTTTTTAAAATTGACTAATGTAAAATTTGTTGTGAGCAGTGGATTATCTGCTCTTCCACTTAGAATTGGTTTTTGTAATTTAATTATTTTTTTATCAATTGTTTCACCATTATTATTCTGTATGGTTATCTCAAAATTTTCTCTATATTTTGCCTGCCAATTTCCAAAATTACAAATAACCTTTTTAGATTTAAAATTACATCTTGGATCTAGATTAATTGGTGAAATATCATTTGGAAATTTATCTTGAAACTTAACATTTCTGATATCCTGAATTAACGAACTGTTTCTTAATTTATAAATAATTTTTAATTCTGATTGATTTTCTGAAATTGATTTTACAATTTTCTTTGCTCTTGGCTCTGGAATTCTTATATCTTTTAATTCAATATCTTTAAAACTAATCCACACATTTGCAAAAATAGGAAATAATACAATAGCAAAAACTAATAGGACTGCAGGTAAAACTAAAGTGTAAGCAGTTCTTTTTTCTAATTTAGATAATGAATCACTCATAATAAAAAGCGGATAATAAAATATTATCCGCTCTTTATAAATTTATTATTTAAAACTTAGCTAATTCAGCGTTAATTTTCTTAACCGCTTCATCAACTGAGATTTGATCATCAATATATTCTCTAGTGATTCTATTTAAGAATTGAGAATTAATGATTTTTGATGCTCGAGAAAGTTCACCCTCTTTAACACCCCATCTGTTTGCAGTATCTAGACCTGCAACGATGTTATCAATAACATCTGCAGAATAAAGGTCAGTTAAAGGAGCTTTTCTATCAACACCTACTGGTAATTTACTCCAAGCTTTTGTGTAAGCATTAGGATCACTCTTGTTTCCTCTTCTTACTGGAAATTTTCCTTCCGGAGCAATTCCTAATGTAGCTGTATAACCTTCGCTCATAGAGTACTCTATGAATTTTTTAGCTTCATCAGTATCTGCATCCGCAGTAATACCAAAGTATCTTACATCAGCCCAAGCAGCACCTTTTTTATTGTTTGGTCCACTAAAGTTTGTAATGAAACCAGTTTTAGAAGCTAACTCTGGTGATGTTGGATCACTATTTATTGTTGGAGGAGCAGAGTCTCTTAATCCTGCTAATTCATCCATAATAAAAGGTGACCAAATGATCATTGGTGTTTTTCCAGCGAAATATAAAGCTCTAGATTGTTTCCAGAACAATTCTCCTGGAGGACTTGCTTTAGCAATTACTTTATAAAATTCTAAAGAATTCTTTAAAGCTTTTCCTTGCTTTTTAGTTCCACCTTTTTTTACAAAATTAACGCCATTAGCTAAAAGTACATGCTCAAGTACTTGGCTCATAAAGTTCTCATCTGTTTTAGTGGCAGCAACAAAACCAAACATGTCGTTACTTGACAATGCATCAACTGCTTTAACTATGTTTGCATATGAAGTTGGAGGCTCTAAACCAGCTGCAGCAAAAAGGTCTTTTCTATAAACGACCATTTGAGTCCAACCATCAACTGGAACAGCTGCAATTTTTCCACCCTTCTTAGCCATATTTAATGCACCGGGTGCAAAAGTTTTTTTGCCTAACGACTTAACCACAGCGTTATTTGCATCAACATCTAATATGCCTGCTTCAGCCCATGGTAAAACATATTGTAGAGTATGATAAATCACATCAGGAAGATCTCCTGCCGCTGCTGCTGCAGTAGCTCTTGTTCCAAGATCTTTTTCTTCAATTGGTATGACTTCAACTTTGATGCCAGTTTTAGCTTCAAAAGCTTTAGCCATTTCCTCTTGTTTTGCCATTCTTGCAGGCTGAACTTCTGTAGTCCAAAATTTAATATCTGCAAAACTAGTATTTGAAATTAAAAATACCAGAACAGATATATTTATTATTATTTTTTTAAACATATTCCCCTCTTTCTTTTGGATTACTCAAAATATCTCTCTGTAACTCAATTTATTATTGCTATAAACTTAACAGTGTAATAATTTTTAACAACATTTTAAAATCATTTAAAATCAATTTAAATTTTATAAATGTCAAAAATTATTATTAAAAATCTCAGAAAATCTTTTGGTAATAACAAGGTTATAAATAATTTTAGCTTAAATATAGAAGATGGAGAATTTATTGTTTTAGTAGGTCCCTCAGGTTGTGGAAAATCAACCTTATTAAGAATGTTCTCAGGATTGGAAAGTATTGATCAAGGAGAAATTTATTTAGATAAAAAATTAATTAATAATTTAATTCCATCCAAACGTGAAATTGCAATGGTATTTCAATCTTATGCTTTATATCCACACATGAATGTTTTTGAAAACATGTCTTTTGGATTAAAGATGGAAAAAGTTTCAAAAAGTGAAATTAATCAAAAAGTAAAACATGCTGCTACTACACTTCAAATCGAAGACTTACTTGAAAGAAAACCAAAACAACTTTCAGGTGGACAAAGACAAAGAGTTGCAATTGGCAGAGCTATTACAAGAAGCCCAAAGGTCTTCTTATTCGATGAACCTTTATCCAATCTAGATGCAGCTTTGAGATCTGAAATGAGAGTAGAAATATCTAAACTGCATAAAAAGCTAAACTCAAATATAATTTATGTAACTCATGACCAAATAGAGGCAATGACTTTAGCTGATAGAATCGTAGTTCTTAATAAAGGTAATATTGAACAATTTGGAACACCTTCTGAAATTTATTCTGATCCAAATAATATTTTTGTTGCAGAATTTATAGGATCACCAAAAATGAACATTATTAAAATTAACAAAGATCAAATAATTAATTCAAATACACTAAAACTATTTGATAATGATATCACTTTTGAAAATTATAGATTTGAAGATGAAATGTATATTGGTATCAGACCTGAAGACATAAGTTTAAAAAAAGATCGTGAAATTCAATTAAATGTTAAAATTGATCTGATTGAAAATTTAGGATTTGAAAAAATTATCTATTCAAAAGTATCGGATAACCAAATTATAATTAAATCGTCAGAAAATATTGATAAAAAATCACTCATTATATCTTTTGCAAAAGATAAAGCCCTATTTTTTGACAAAAACAAAAATAGGATAAGATAAATTTTTGAGTAAAAAATTTTCATTAATCATATTCACTGACTTAGATGGCTCTTTGCTACACAGAGACAACTTTAGATTTGATCAAATAAAAGATTATCTAAAAAAAATTATAGATGATGGAATAATTATTATACCCAATACTAGTAAAACTGAGAGTGAAATTGAAGAATTTATGAAAGATTTAGGTTCAAACCTTCCGTTTATTTCAGAAAATGGTTCTGCAATCCATGGATTAAATTTAATTAATAATAATTTTCCAAATAAGATAATTTTAAGTAGAGATAAAAAAGAATTACTTGAGATTTTCAATGAAAAAATTCCAAAAGAACTCAAAGATCAATGTAAATTTATTTCAGAAATGAATATAAAAAATCAAATTGATATTTTTGGACTTCACGATAAAAATTTAAAAAATGCTCTTAATAGAAAATATACAATCCCTTTTTTATTTGATGGAAATAAAATTCAAAAAAATAAGTTACTTAAAATTTTAAGATCTTCTTCATTAACTATGCAAGAAGGTGGCCGCGTTTTGAATTTGGGTGATAATACAAATAAAGTAAAGTCAATGAATCAAGTCCTTAAAATATATAAAAAAATAGAGAATAAAATAAAAGTTATCGCTGTAGGAGATAATCATAATGATTTAGATATGTTAAGGAATTGTGATATTCCATGTTTGGTGTTTAATGATCAATTCAAACAAGATCAAATATACATAGATAATTTAATAGTTTCTAACAAGCCATCACCTGAGGGCTGGGCTGATGTGATTAAAACGGCACTAGTTAAAGTAGGATATTAAGATTAAAAAATCACTATGAGTGACTTTTCACAAAATGGAGTAATTTCAACTTTGCACGACTTTAATACAAAGTCCACTTCAGTCATTGAAAGTGAATTGTTAAAATTTTCAAAACAAAGAAAAATGGAATTAATATTACCGTGTCTTTACTCTGAATTAGAAGGTACAGCATTACCAAAAATAATTGAGGAAATAAGTAAAACAAAATATTTAGATCACATAATTATTGGATTGGATAAAGCAAACGAAACACAAGCTAAAAAAGCTTGGAAATTTTTTAAGAAATTGAAAACACCTTTTTCAATTCTATGGAATGATGGTCCAAATTTAAAAAAACTAGATCAAGAATTAAAAAAGAATAACTTGGCCCCAAGTGAACTGGGTAAAGGAAGAAATGTTTGGTATTGTATAGGTATGTGTATTGCAAGAGACAGTGCTCGCTCAGTTGCTTTACACGATTGTGATATAAAAACATATGACAGAAGAATGCTGGCAAAACTGTTTTATCCAGTTGTAAATCCTTTATTCAACTTTGAATTTTGCAAAGGATATTATCCAAGAGTAGCTAATGAAAAAATGAATGGAAGGGTTGCAAGATTATTAGTTTTTCCATTATTGACTGCGTTAGAAAAAACTATTGGTAAAAGTGATTATTTAGAATTTATGAAGTCATTCAAATATCCTTTGGCAGGCGAATTTTCATTTAGAAGAAATGTTTTACCTGAATTAAGGATTTCCTCTGACTGGGGAATTGAAGTTGGAATTTTATCTGAAATGCAAAGAAGTTTTTCTCCTCAAAATATTTGCCAAGTAGATTTAGCAGATAGTTATGACCATAAACATCAAGTGCTTTCAATTGATGATGAAACAAAAGGACTTTCAAGAATGTCGATTGATATTATTAAGACATTTATTAAAAAATTAGCAACACAAGGCAATACTTTTAGTAGAGAAAAGTTTAGATCATTAAAAGCAACTTACTACAGATCTGCTCTTGATTTAATCGATATATATAGAAATGATGCTGTGATGAACGGCTTAAAATTTGATTCTCATACTGAAGAAAAAGCAGTTGAATTATTCGCAATAAATATAATGAAAGCTGGGGAAGCTTTTATTCTTAATCCAATGGATACCCCCTTTATACCCACATGGAGTAGAGTAAAAAGTGCTATACCAGATTTTCTTGGAAGACTTGAAAAAGTAGTTAATGATGATAATAAAAAATATTATTAATGTTAACTCAAAAAGATCAGAGATCTATAAGATCTAAATTAGACAATATTTACAAAATATTGTTATCTAAAAAAGATATTGATTATTTTGAAAATGAGATAGTTCA
Source organism: uncultured Pelagibacteraceae bacterium (assembly GCA_902617715.1). Taxonomy (GTDB): domain Bacteria; phylum Pseudomonadota; class Alphaproteobacteria; order Pelagibacterales; family Pelagibacteraceae; genus Pelagibacter. The sequence continues at coordinate 6,981 of CACMXS010000010.1, forward strand.
AATAATTAAATATTTTAACAAGAAAAATCCAAAAAAGAAAAAAAATATTTCTGAAAAAACTAATTTAATAATTTGTTATGGTGATAGCGTATATTTAGAAAAAAAGAAATCACTTAGAGTTTTTCAGAATTTTTTCCAAAAAAAATTAAAAAATTATTTTAATACTATTCATTTTTTGCCCTTCTACCCCTCAAGTAGTGATAGTGGCTTTGCCGTAAAAAATCATTATAAAGTAGAAAATAAACTTGGCAATTGGAGAGATATAAAAAATTTTTCAAAGTCTAGTGATGTTATGGCCGACATGGTTATTAATCATTCATCAGCTAGAGGTTTATGGTTTAAAAATTTTCTAAAGAGAAAAGAACCAGGAAAAGATTTTTTTTTTACAGTAAACTCAAAATTTAATATCTCTAAGGTAGTAAGACCAAGAGATCATAAATTGCTAAAAAAAATTAAAATTTTTGAAAAATCTGATTATCTTTGGCGCACTTTTAGCCCAGATCAAATTGATTTAAATTTTAAAAATCCATCAGTATTAATTCAATTTATCAAAATTATGATACATCTGATAAATCATGGTGTAACAATTTTCAGATTAGATGCAATTGCATATCTTTGGAAAGAAAATAAAACTAAGTGTATTAATTTAAAACAAACACATGAAATTATTAAACTATTTAGAATCATAATTAATCTTCTAAATATTCAAACCACAATAATTACAGAAACAAATTTACCTGAAAAAGAAAATTTAAGCTATTTTGGCAAAAATGATGAAGCTAATTGGATTTATAATTTTTCTTTACCGCCATTATTAATTCATGCTTTCTTGTTTGAGAATAGTTCGTATCTAAATAAATGGAGCAAAAGTCTTCCAAATACAAAAATTGGAAATAGTTATTTAAATTTTATTGCATCACATGATGGGATAGGAATCAGACCAACTGAGGGATTATTTGATGAAAAAACTTTAAATAACTTTTTAAAAAGGCTAAAAAAAAATGGTTCAAAATTTTCTTATAGAAAAGTTCAAAATAAAATTAAAAAAATATATGAGGCAAATATTACAGTTTTTGATGCTTTAAAAAAATCTGATTATGACCAAAAAGGTGAATTTTATTTTGAAAGATATGTTGCTGCTCATGCAATCATGATCTCCTTTGAGGGAATTCCAGCCATATATTTTAACTCCATGTTTGGGACATCTAATGATGAAGCCAAATTCATAATCACTGGGAACAATAGAGATGTTAATAGATATAGATGGAATTTAAAAAATATAACAAATAAACTTAAAAATAATAAAACTAAACAAAGTATTTTTTATCATAACCTCGTAAATTTATTGAGGATAAAGAAAAGACAAAAAGCATTCCATCCCAATGCTAAAAGATTGAATATAAACCTTGGAACTAAAATATTTTGTTTCAAAAGAATAAGTTTAGATAAAAAACAAACGATAATATCAATTACAAATTGTTCTTCTATTCCTCAATATCCGAAATTAGATAAAAAGTATCTCAAATGGAATAATCTTATCAATCCAAAATTTAAACCATTTAAAAATAAAACTCTTAAACTTAAACCATTTGAGACAATGTGGTTATCAAATATCTAAACACATTACTTTGATAATAATGCTTGTTCTAAATATTTTTGGTCAAGTTTACAATCCTTGTACCCCCGTTTTACGACATTTAAATATCTTTCAGTCGGGAATCTAAATACTGATTTTTTAACCATTGTATATGTCATAACTTTTTTTCCATAGTACAAGAAATAGTACTTCTTATATAAAATCGGAAAATCTTCATAAACATCTAGTTTTTTTTCATCACTTTTGGAAATCTCAAATAAACCTCCTGGCACCATAGAATTTTTTTTTTGGTTCAATATCAGCTGCTCTATACTTGCTTCTAAAAGTAAGCTTAAAATTTTTAAGATTAATTTTCTTTATAAAGATACTATCTTTACATCTACGTTTCATTTGAAAGTGGTGAAGATTACTACCGTAAGCAAAATAAAGCATTTATCTGTCTACTACTTCTATTTTTTTTTCACTAACAAATTTTAAAATTTGTGAATTACACTCATCTATCTTGGATTGATTTTCGGAACGAATAACTATTGATACTCCAAGTTTACCTGCATGGAAAAATGGATAGCTTCCAATTTCAACATCTTTATTTTGTTCCTGAACTTTTGTTAAAGAATTAGCTATTTCACTTTCAACAGTTTTCAAACTTATCGTTTGACTTAAAATAGGTTCGCCTCCTACAATTTTATTTTTTAATCCTCCTAACATTGATTTTAAAATTGATGGAACTCCTGGAAGACAAAATACATTATCAATACTAAAGCCAGGTGCACCACTTGTTGGGTTTAATATTAATTCTGCATCTTCAGGCATCCAAACCATTTTCTGTCGTCCTTCATTAAATTCTCCAGGTTTGTAATAAGATTCTAAAATCTTAAATGCTTGTTTATGTATTTCGTATTTTTTATTGAATACTTTTGCAACTGATTGAGCTGTAATGTCATCATGAGTTGGACCAATGCCTCCAGTTGTAAAAACATAATTATAAGTTTTTCTTAATAAGTTGAGAGTATCAATTATGATCTTTTCCTCATCAGGAACAACTCTTACTTCTCCAACTTTAACACCTAAAGAATTCAACCAATTAGCTAAAGTACTCGTATTGGTATCTTGTGTTCTTCCTGAGAGAATTTCATTGCCGATGATTAATATAGCGGCATTTACTTTTATGTTTTTACTCATTTTATATGTATAATTTGAAAATGGAATTTACCAAGTCTTTAATAAAAGGCAAATTAATCAAAAGATACAAACGTTTTTTTGCAGATGTTGAGTTAGGTAAGCAAAAAGTTACGTCACATTGTCCTAATACTGGCTCAATGAAGGGTTTGTTAAATGAAGGAAATGAAGTTTATCTTTTAAAAAATGATGATCCTAAAAGAAAACTTAAATACACTCTAGAAATTATTAAAGCTAATGGAAATTTAGTAGGTGTTAATACCCATAGAGCAAATAAAATTGTTAACCACGCTCTTTCAAACAATCTTATTAAAGAATTAAAAGATAATGAAAAAATTAAACCTGAAGTTTTTTTTACAAAAGAAACTAGATTTGATTTTTTAATTGAAAAAAATAATAAAAAAAGTTTCCTTGAAGTTAAAAATGTTACTCTTTTTAGAGACAAAAAAACTGCTGAGTTTCCTGATGCTATTACTTCAAGAGGATCAAAACATCTTCTTACCCTTATTGATGCCATAAAAAAAGGCTATAAATCATATCTAATTTTTCTAGTTCAGATACAAAATATGGAGAATTTTAAAATAGCTAAAGATATTGATCCTGAATACTATAAGAATTATCTTGTTGCAAAAAAAGCAGGTGTTAATTTTTTAGCTTATAGGTGTAATATAAATTCAAAAAAAATTTTTATAGAAAAAAAACTAAAAATTATAAATGAGTGATTATTCTGAAAAATTTGAAAAAATGAGAATAGCAGGAAAACTTGCTGCTCAAACATTAGATATGTTGACAGATAATATCAAGGAAGGTGTATCAACTAACCATATAGATAAACTTGGGTATGAATTTATTCGGGACAATGGTGGTTATTCTGCTCCACTTTATTATAGAGGTTTTAAAAAATCTTTATGCACATCATTAAACCACGTTGTGTGCCACGGTATTCCATCTGAAGATAGAATTTTAGAGGAAGGTGATGCGCTTAATGTAGATGTTACTGCGATTGTTGATGGACACTATGGTGACACAAGTAGAATGTTTTGTATAGGAACAACTTCAGTAAAATTAAATAATTTAATTAATGCAACCTATGAGTCAATGATCAGAGCAATCAAAATTTTAAAACCTGGAATTAAACTTGGTGATATAGGTAATGAAATACAATCGTACGTCGAAGAAAAAGGATTTTCTGTTGTAAGAGATTTTTGTGGTCATGGAATAAGCACAACTTTTCATGAGCCACCGAATATATTACATTATGGAAGTAAAAATACTGGAATGGAACTTAAACCAGGCATGACTTTTACAATTGAACCAATGATCAATGCAGGTAAATTTGAGGTTAAAATGTTGAATGACGGATGGACAGCTGTTACTAAAGATAAATCTTTATCTGCACAATTTGAACATACAATAGGAATTACAGAAAATGGTTATGAAATCTTTACAGAATCTGCTAAAGGGTATTCTAAACCACCATACAATTAATGATAAAAAGATATTCTCGTAAAGAACTCACTGATATTTGGTCAGAAGAAAATAAATATAAGATTTGGCTGGAAGTTGAAATAGCTGCAGCTCAAGCTATGGAAAAGCTTGGTCAAATACCAAAAGGTGTTTCATCTACTGTAAGAAAGCGAGCAAGAATAAACGTTAAAAGAATACATCAAATAGAAAGTAAAGTTAAACATGATGTAATTGCTTTTCTTACATCTGTAACAGAAAAAGCAGGAATTAAAGCTAGATACCTTCATCAAGGTATGACTTCATCTGATATTTTGGATACTAGTTTTAACATACAATTAGTTCAATCAGGTAAAATAATCCTTAAAGATATAGACCAAATTTTAAAGACTTTAAAAAAACAAGCGAGAAAGTATAAATTTACTCCTTGCATGGGAAGAAGTCATGGTATTCATGCTGAGCCTATTACATTTGGATTAAAATTAGCTTCTTTTTATGAGGAATTTAAAAGAAATAAAAAAAGATTAGTCCAAGCGATCGACGAAATATCGACATGTGCAATTTCTGGTGCTGTAGGTACTTTTGCAAATATCAATCCTAGTGTTGAAAAACATGTTGCAAAAAAACTAAACTTAAAAATTGAACCAATATCAACACAAATAATTCCAAGGGACCGACATGCTTTTTATTTTTCTGTATTAGGTATTATTGCTGGATCTATAGAGAGAGTGGCAATTGAAATAAGACATCTTCAGCGGACAGAAATATATGAATTACAAGAATACTTTTCCAAAAATCAAAAAGGCTCTTCAGCAATGCCACATAAAAAAAATCCAATATTAAGTGAAAATCTAACAGGTTTAGCAAGAATGGTAAGAAGTGCGGTTGTGCCAGCTCTTGAAAACATTGCTTTATGGCACGAAAGAGATATTTCTCATTCAAGTGTTGAGAGAAATATTGGGCCAGATGCAAATATAACTATAGACTTTGCTCTAGTAAGACTAGCAAATACTTTAGATAATATGATCGTTTATCCAAATAAAATGTTGAAAAATTTAAATCTAACAAAAGGATTAATTTTTTCTCAAGAGCTTATGTTAGAACTGACAAAATCTGGATTAAGCAGAGAAAAATCTTACAAAATAGTTCAAAATTTTGCAAAGAAATGTTTTGCTGAGGACATAGATTTAATTAGTATTGTGATGAAAGATAAATTTATCATGAGTAAAATTTCACCAAAAAAATTAAGATCTATTTTTAGTTATTCAAAACATTTTAAAAACGTAAATTTTATTTTTAGACGGGTATTCAAATAATGAAAAAAGGAAAGAAATTATACGAAGGTAAAGCAAAAATTATTTACGCTACATCAGATAAGAACTTGGTAATTCAATATTTTAAAGATGATGCAACTGCATTCAACAATCAAAAAAAAAGTACAATTGAAGGAAAAGGTGTTTTAAATAATAGAATTTCAGAACATATACTTACTAATTTAACTCAAATAGGGATTAAAAACCATTTAGTAAAAAGACTAAACATGAGAGAACAACTAGTAAAATTTGTAGAAATTATTCCTATAGAATTTATAGTGAGAAATATAGCAACTGGATCTCTGACTAAAAGATTAGGTATAGAAGATGGAACTGTGCTTGAACGACCCTTAATAGAATATTGTCTTAAAGATGATAAGCTTGGTGATCCTAATATCAGTAGAGAACATATTTTAACTTTTAATTGGTTAAATAATATTCAACTTGATTTTATTGATGAAAATTTGAAACGTTTAAATGATTTTCTTTTAGGTCTTTTTAGAGGTGTTAGAATTAAGCTGGTAGATTTTAAAGTTGAATTTGGATTCACTCACGAAAGTAATAAAAATCAAATAATTTTAGCTGATGAAATAAGTCCTGATACTTGTAGGTTGTGGGACTCTATAACTGAAAAGAAACTTGATAAAGATAGATTTAGAAAAGATTTGGGAGACTTAATTCCTGCTTATACTGAAGTTGCAAAAAGATTAGGAATTCTTCACGAACAATCAAATGTATCAGCGGTTAATATTACTAAATTGTCTTCTATAAAAAAGAAAAGCAAATGAAAATTTCAGCAATAATAACACTAAAGAGAGATGTGCTGGATCCACAAGGTAAAGTAATTCATCAAACTTTGGATGGTATGGGTTTTAAGGATGTTAACGAAGTTAGACAAGGAAAATATTTTGAAATAGATGTAAAAGAGAACGATCCAATAAAAGCTAAAACAATTGTAGAAGATATGTGCAAAAAACTTTTAGCAAATCTTGTCATTGAAAATTATAAAATTATTGAGACACAATAATTGATGAAATCATCTGTAATTACTTTTCCTGGTTCAAATTGTGATAGAGATATGGATGTTGCCTTAAAAAAATTTGGATTCAAAAATAAAATGGTCTGGCATGATGAAAATGAACTTCCTAAATGTGATTTGGTTGTATTACCAGGTGGTTTTTCTTATGGTGATTATCTTCGTTGCGGAAGTATGGCTTCAAAATCAAAAATAATGAAATCAGTTATTGATTTTGCCAATTCTGGAGGTCTAGTTATGGGAATTTGTAATGGTTTTCAAATTCTAGTTGAAACTGGACTAGTGCCTGGTGTTTTGCTTAGAAATAAATATCTGGAGTTCATTTGCAAAAATGTTTTTGTAAAAATAGATAATAAAGATAACCCTTATTTTAAAAATTTGGACAAAGAGGTATTTGAATTTCATATTGCTCATAATGAAGGTAATTATTTCTGCACTAGTGATCAATTAAAAGAAATTGAAGATAACCAACAGGTAGCTATTTATTATTCAAATGAGGATGGAAAAACTGAGGAACAATTTAATCCAAATGGATCTACTAAAAATATTGCTGGAATTTTCAATAAGAAAAAAAATGTTTTGGGTATGATGCCACATCCTGAGAGAATGATTGATAAAAGTTTATCAGGAGAAGACGGTTCTGTTTTTTTTAAAAATCTAATTAGTAGCATTAAATAATGGAAGTTAACGAACAAGTTGCAATAGACCATGGTCTAAAAAAAGAAGAATATAAAAAAATCTGTGATCTACTCAAAAGAACTCCTAATTTAACTGAGCTAGGAATTTTTTCAGCGATGTGGAATGAGCATTGTTCTTATAAATCCTCAAGACTTCATTTAAAAAAATTACCCACAACTGGAAAAAAAGTAATTCAAGGACCTGGTGAAAATGCTGGTGTTATAGATATTGAAGACGGAGATGCTATTGTTTTTAAAATTGAAAGTCATAATCATCCATCCTTTATTGAACCTTATCAAGGTGCAGCAACAGGTGTTGGTGGCATTATGAGAGATGTTTTTACAATGGGTGCAAGACCAATCGCTAATTTAAATTCTATACATTTTGGCTCACCTCAACATAAAAAAACAAAAAATTTATTAAGAGGTGTTGTTCATGGAATTGGTGGATATGGGAATTGTATGGGTGTACCAACTATAGCAGGACAAACTTCGTTTGATAGCTCGTATAATGGAAATATTTTAGTAAATGCTATGACATTGGGTTTAGTAAAAAAGAATAAAATTTTTTATTCTAAAGCTGCAGGTTTAGATAAACCAGTTATATATGTAGGGTCAAAAACTGGTAGAGATGGAATTCATGGAGCGAGCATGGCATCAGCAAGTTTTGATGAAAAAATTGAGGAAAAAAAACCTACAGTTCAAGTAGGTGATCCTTTTACAGAAAAGCTTCTTCTTGAAGCTTGTTTAGAATTAATGGCTGGAGACTCAATCATAGCCATTCAAGATATGGGAGCTGCTGGTCTTACATCATCTAGTATAGAAATGGCATCTAAAGGAAATTTAGGTATTGAGATAAATCTGAATAAAGTGCCATGTAGAGAGAACAAAATGACACCTTATGAAATTATGCTTTCAGAAAGCCAAGAGAGAATGCTCATAATTCTAGAAAATGGAAAAGAAAATCATGCAAAAAAAATATTTGATAAATGGAATTTAGATTTTGCTGTAATTGGCAAAACAACTAATTCAAAAAATATAGAGTTATATTTTGATGATAAACAAGTGGCTAATATTCCTGTTAATACTTTAGTTGAAAATTCCCCTATGTATGATCGAAAATGGAAAAAAGCAAAATTACCAAAAAAAAATTCAATCAAAAAAGAAATATTAAATAAATTAAAAATTAAAGATGTTTTAACTAAAATTTTATCAAACCCTAATATTTGTAGTAAGGAATGGATCTGGCAACAATACGATCATACAGTAATGGGTGATACTATTCAAAAACCCGGTGGTGACTCGGGTGTAGTCAGAGTTCACGGCACTAATAAAGCAGTTGCAGCAACAGTTGATTCCTCTGCAGTATATTGTTGGGCCCACCCACTTACAGGAGGAAAACAAGTTGTTTGTGAAAGTTGGAGAAATTTAATCTCTGTTGGAGCTACTCCAATTGCGATAACTAATTGTCTAAATTTTGGTAGTCCTGAAAATGAAGACAACATGGGTGAATTCGTTGAATGTGTTCAAGGAATAGGTGAAGCATCTGAATATTTAAAATTTCCAGTAGTTTCAGGAAATGTATCTTTTTATAATCAAACTAAAGATGTTGGTATAAAACCAACACCATCTATAGGCGGTATAGGATTGATTAAAGATTATGGTCAAATGATAACAATGGATTTTAAGAAAAACTCAAACTTAGTTATAGTAATAGGAAAAACCGAAGGTCATTTAAATCAAAGTATTTTTGCACGAAGTATATTGGATGAAAAAAATGGTCCACCTCCTGAAATAAATTTATTTAACGAGAAAAATAATGGTGAAACTTTACTTCAATTAATTAAGGAAAATTATGTAAAAAGTGCTCATGATATTTCGCTTGGAGGAATACTGACTGCAGTTTGCAAAATGTGTATAAAAGGGAATAAAGGAATTGAGTTCAATAAAATAATATATTCTATGAGTGAATTAGAATATTTATTTTCAGAAGATCAAGGTAGATACATAATTGAAATAAATCCGTCTGATTTAAAGGAAGTTACGAAGATTTTAGAAAAAAATTCAGTACATTTTGATGAATTAGGTAAAATTATTGATAAACATATGATTATTAATCAAAAGACAAAGGTTACAATTGACGAATTAAAATCATATTATACAAATTGGTTTAATAACTATATGAGTACATAATGGCAATGGATCTAAAAGAAATTGAAAAACATATTAAAGAAGCTATACCAGACGCTTTAATTGAAATACAAGATTTAGCCGGGGATGGTAATCATTATTCTGCAACTATTACATCATCTCAATTTTCTGGAAAAAGTAAAATTGAACAACATAAGATGGTATACAATTCTTTAAAAGGTAAAATGGGTAATGAACTTCATGCTTTAGCAATAAAAACAAAGGAACAATAATGGACGATCAAACTAAAAATTTAATTCAAAATCATATAGATAATAATGAAGTATGTCTTTTTATGAAAGGAACACCAGATGCCCCACAATGTGGATTTTCAATGGCTGTTTCAAATATGTTAAAAATTTTAGAGGTAAATTTTAAAGGAGTAAATGTTTTAGAAGATCAGTCAGTTAGAGAAGGAATAAAAATATTTAGTGACTGGCCTACTATACCTCAACTTTATATTAAAAAAGAATTTATAGGTGGATGTGATATTGTTAAAGAAATGTATGAGAGTGGCGAACTTAAAAAAATTTTTGACAATAAAGGAATTAATTACAAGAAATAATTCTATCTAGAGTAATATTCAATTACCAAGTTTGGCTCCATTACAATTGGATAAGGAACTTCTTCAAATTTTGGAGTTCTAACAAATTTAAATTTTTTATTTTTTTCATCCATTTGAATATATTCAGGAGTTTCTCTTTCTTTATTTGCTAACGCTATATCAATAATTGCTAATTGTTTAGATTTATCTCTAATTTCTATTGTATCTTCTTCTTTAACCGAGTAACTAGCAATATTAACTTTCTTGCCATTAACTTTTACATGACCATGATTAATAAGTTGTCTTGCTGAAAAAATAGTTGTAGCAAATTTTGCTCTGTAAATTACTGCATCTAATCTTCTCTCTAACAAACCAATTAAGTTTTCACTTGTATCACCCTTTAACATGGTAGCTTTTTTATAGATATTTCTAAACTGTCTTTCATTTATATTTCCGTAGTAAGCTTTCAGCTTTTGTTTTGCTTGCAATTGAATTCCATAGTCTGAGGGTTTTGAGGTTTTGGTTTGACCATGTTGGCCTGGTCCATATGCTCTTGTATTAAATGGGCTTTTAGGTCTACCCCAAAGGTTAACCTTTAGCCTTCTATCTACTTTATGTTTAGAGTTTAATCTTTTTGTCATTTAATAGGAGGCTTTATAAACTTACTCCTTATTTTGTCAATCAACGTTTTTTACCTAAACTAGCAAATACACCTGATAATATACGTGTTTCTTTGTCTGATAAATCCATCTTATAAAAAATATTTCTTAAGTTCTCTAACATTTTTGGTCTCTTCTCTTTAGGTCTAAAGAAATTTATTTCATCTAAATTTTTAATACAGAGACTTAACATAGATTGAATTTCTTTTTTGCTTGCTGTTTTTACTTTTTTTGATTTTTGAAATCGAATTTTTTTTATTTTAATTATACTGGCTACATATTGAGCGATAATTATCAAACTATGAGATATATTTAAGGATTTAAAGTCCGGATTTGTAGGGATTTGCAACGTATAATTAGCGTAACTAATTTCATCGTTTGATAATCCTGATGCTTCTGAGCCAAATAAAAAACCAACTTTTTTTTTAAAATCTATTTTTTTTAAATCATCTAAATTAATATGTTTTATATTTTTATTTCTGAATCTTGCAGATGTAGCAATAACAATATCAAATTCACTAAGGGCTTTTTCCAAGGTTTCATATTTTTTGCATTGTTTAATAATATCTTTAGCTCCAACAGATGTAGCTAAAATTTTATCATTTGGAAATGAAGGTTTTGGATTTATTAAGGTTAATTTCTTAAAATTGAAGTTTTTAATTGCTCTAGCGCAAGCACCAATATTTTCTGATAGTTGTGGTTTATTTAGTATAAAAGAGATATTATTTTTACTCATCTACTTACTTGCTGGTGCATCATCTTTAAACAGTTTATAATCTAAACTATCTATTAATGCTTTAAATGAAGCATCAATTATGTTTGTAGATACACCAATTGTAAACCAATTCTTTCCTTTTGAATCTGTGCTTTCAATAGATACCCTTGTTACAGCTTCGGTTCCTGTATTTAAAATTCTTACTTTATAATCAACTAATTTTAAATCTTTTAAATATTTTGAATATTTTGCCAATCTATCAACATTCTGTCTGATAGCATTATCTAAAGCATTGACCGGACCATTGCCCTCTCCTTCACAAACAATTTTTTCTCCATCAACTTCGAGCTGCGCTTTTGCGGATGAAATTATGTGGCCTGATTTATCTTTTTTAACTGAGACGTCATATTCATTGATTGATATATATCTTGGTATTTCTCCAATAATTCTTCTAGCTAACAATTCAAATGATGCATCTGCACCATCATAGCTATATCCAATAAATTCTCTATCTTTAACTTCATCTAATAATTTTTTTACCTTTGGATCATTTTCCTCAATATCAATTTTGATACTTTTCAATCTTGATATTATATTCGATTTACCCGACTGATCAGAAACGACAATATTTCTTGCATTACCAACATCTTCAGGATTTATATGTTCGTAAGTTTTTGGATCTTTTTGAACTGCTGATACATGCAATCCTCCTTTGTGGGAAAAAGCAGCAGCTCCTACATAAGGTAAATGTTGGTTAGGTTTTCTATTCAAGATTTCATCTAACAGTCGTGAACATTCGGTTAAATTTTTAATATTGTCAGATTTTATTCCAATTTCATATTTAGATGAAAAATCATTTTTCAAAAAAAATGTTGGTATTAATGACATCAAATTTGCATTACCACATCTTTCACCTAAACCATTTATAGTACCTTGAATTTGACGAACACCTGACAATACTGCAGCTAAAGAATTAGCAACTGCATTACCTGTATCATTGTGAGCATGAATACCTAAATTTTTACCTGGTACTACTTTTGATACTTCAGATACAATTTTAGAAACCTCGTGAGGGAGTGTACCTCCGTTAGTATCACATAATACAATCCATCTTGCACCTTGATCGTAAGCAGCCTTAATACAAGAGAGTGCATATTTTGGATTTGCTTTATAGCCATCAAAGAAATGTTCGGCATCAAACATAAATTCTTTTTTTGCTTTTATAAAGTGTTTGGCACTTTCACTAATGTTTTCCAAATTTTCTTCGTTAGTAATACCTAATGCAACGTCAACATGAAAATCCCATGACTTTCCAACTAGACAAACTGCAGGAGTATTCGAATTCATTAATGCTGATAATCCTGTGTCATTTTCTGCGCTTCGGCCTGATCTTTTAGTCATTCCAAAACATGTGAGTTTAGAATTTTTAAAATTATGTTTTTTTTGAAAAAACTCAGTGTCAGTAGGATTAGCACCTGGCCATCCACCTTCTATATAATCAACACCTAAATTGTCTAAAGAAGAGGCAATTTTTTCTTTATCCTCAATAGAAAAATCAACTCCTTGAGTTTGAGCACCATCTCTTAATGTTGTATCAAATATGTATAATCGTTCTTTACTCATTTAAATTTCCAAAGAGTTTTACCATCTTTATCTTCTATTAAAATACCTTTGTCTAAAAGTTCATCTCTAATTTTATCAGCTTCTACATAGTCTTTATTAGCTCTTGCTTTATTTCTTAATTGAATTTTATTATTTATCTCTTCTTCACTTATTAATGCTTTATTTTTTTTATATTTTTCCCATTGATTTAGATCTTCATTAAATAAACCTATAAATTTACATGCTGATATAAATAATTCTTTTTCCGAATCTTTTTTAGCTTTTTCGTACAATTCATGTAAATTTGCTATGTAGCCTGGAGTATTTAAATCTTCATATAAAGGTTTTAAAACTTCGTCTGGAACTTTAATTGATTTTACATCTGACGAATAAACTCTATACCATTTATCTAAAATATTTTGACAATCATTTAATAATTTATCGTTCCAGTCTAGTGGTTGCCTGTAGTGAGCAGTCATCAGTGCTAATCTTATCACTTGTCCACTTAGTTTTTTTTTAAAGTTTTTTATTTTAAGAATATTTCCTTGAGACTTAGCCATTTTTTCGTTGGACATGGTAATAAAGGCATTATGGACCCAATATTTTGCAAAAATTTTTGTGTCATTTGCACACCTAGATTGAGCTATTTCATTTTCGTGATGAGGAAATATTAAGTCTATTCCTCCTCCGTGAATATCAAATTCATTTCCTAGAAATTTTTTTGACATTGCTGAACATTCCAGATGCCACCCAGGTCTACCTTTTCCCCAAGGAGAGTCCCAAGAAGGTTCATCTATATTTGATGGTTTCCATAAAACAAAATCTTCTGAATTTTTTTTATTATCACTTACTTCTACTCTTGATCCAGCTATCAAATCTTCTAACTTTTTATTTGACAATTTTCCATAATCAGAAAATTTTTTTACTTCAAAATAAACGTGTTTGTTATTTTCATAAGCAAAACCTTTTTTGATTAATTGATTTATCATTTCAATCATTAAATCAATATGTTCAGTTGCTTTCGGTTGATGAGTGGGATTCTCACAATTCAAAAAATTACAGTCTTCAAAAAAGTTTGATGTAACTTTTTCGGTTAATTCTTTTGCAGATATTTTTTGATCTTGAGAAGACTTTATAATTTTATCATCTATATCAGTAATATTTCTTACATAAGTAACTTTTGCAAAATTATTTTTGAGTAATTTAAAAAGAATATCAAAAATAACTAATGGTCTTGCATTTCCAATATGTGGGTCATCATAAACAGTTGGTCCACAAACATACATTCCAATATTTTTTTTATCTTTTGGAACAAATTGTTCTTTTTTATTAGTTAAATTATTTGTTAAAAAAATATCCATATAAATTGATTAAGAAATATACCTTATTTGGTGATTTGTTAATCTAATTGATTAACTAGGAATTTTGCATACTGGAATTGGCTCCATTTTATGCAAATTTTGTTTTCTAATTTTTTCGTATTCTACTTTATGAGGTGAGTCGGGATTTACCATGGCGTCTTCTAAGTCACTATATTTAAAACCTAGTTGACCCTCATCAGTTCTACCATCATCCCAAAGACCATCCGTGGGAGGTGCATTAATTATTTCTTTCAATATACCAAGCTCTTTTCCAAGTTCCCAAACCTCAGATTTATTACAATCTGCTATAGGTGAAATATCCACTCCACCATCACCGTATTTTGTATAAAAACCAACTCCAAAATCTTCCACTTTATTACCTGTTCCAACTACTATTCCCTGATTAGCTGCAGCCACTTGATAAAGTGTGGCCATTCTTAATCGTGCTCTTGAGTTAGCAAAACCGTGTTCATTATCAAATTTACTTAAAGTTGATGAGAAAGATTTAAATAATTCATCTAAATTAATTGTATGTCCTTCAACATTTTTGAAGTTTTCGACTAACCACTTTTGATGTTTTAAACTAAGATCATGTTGATTTTCTTTTTGTTTAATTGGCATTGATAAAACAATTGTCTTTAATCCCGTCATTGCACTTAAAGTGCTTGATACTGAAGAATCAATACCTCCAGAGATTCCTACAACTAAAGACTGTGCTTTACTCGGCATTTGATCAACATAAGATTTGATCCAATTTGATATATATTTTACTTTTTCTGAAGGACTCATACCTTATATTTAATCACCTTGTAGTTTATAACAATGGCTTAAGATGCCGCTTGAATAGCATTTTTAGAATAGCTGCTATTCTTTTTTATCTCATCTGAAATCAAAAATGCTAATTCTAAAGCTTGGTCAGAATTTAAACGTGGATCACAATGAGTGTGATATCTGCTTGATAAATCGGCATCAGATATTTTTCTAGCTCCTCCTGTACACTCTGTCACATCTTGTCCAGTCATTTCTACGTGTAAACCTCCAGCATATGAACCTTCTGCCTGATGAACAGCAAATACGTTTTTAACTTCACTCACAACATCATTAAAAGGTCTTGTCTTAAAGCCAGTTGTTGATTTAATTGTATTTCCATGCATTGGATCACATGACCAAATAACATTTAAACCCTCTTTTTTAATTCCTCTAATTAATTTTGGTAAAAATTTTTCTACATTCTTATGACCAAATCTAGAAATTAAAGTAATTTTTCCTTTTTCATTTTTGGGGTTTAAAGTTTCACAGATTTTCGCTATTTCATCTGGTTTAGATGTTGGACCACATTTAATACCTATTGGATTTTCAATTCCTTTACAATATTCAACATGTCCCCCATCTAGTTGTCTTGTTCTATCTCCGATCCAAACAAAATGTGCTGACGTATCATGATATTCTCCAGTAGTAGAGTCAACTCTTGTCATGCTTTCTTCAAATGGTAAATGTAAAGCCTCATGTGAAGTCCAGAAATTTACAGTATATAATCTGTTGTTAAAATCTGAAGTGATTCCACATGCTTCCATAAATGCCAAAGCATCAGCAATTTTATCTTCTAAATCTTTAAATCTTTTAGCTTGAGGACTTTTCTTAATATAATCTAAATTCCATAAATGAACTTTATTAAGATCTGCAAAACCTCCTTTAGAGAACGCTCTCAAAAGATTTAAAGTTGAAGCTGATTGAGAGTAAGCCCTAAACATTCTTTTAGGATCTGGCCTTCTAGCTTTTTCTGTAAAATCTATAGCATTAATATTATCTCCTAAATAACTTGGAAGTTCTTTATTTCCTTGTTTCTCAGTAGGGGCACTTCTAGGTTTAGAAAACTGACCAGCTATCCTACCTAATTTTACAACTGGTAAGGATGCTGAATAAGTTAAAATTAGCGACATCTGAAGTATCACTTTAAAAGTATCTCTGATCTTATCAGGATGAAATTCTGCAAAACTTTCTGCACAATCTCCTCCTTGTAAAAGAAAAGCTTTGCCATCTACAACTTTAGCTAGTTGTTCTTTTAAATGTCGAGTTTCACCGGCGAATACAAGAGGCGGGAATGTTTTAAGTTTATTCAGAACACTATTTAATTCCTTCTCATCATCATACGTAGGTATGTGTTTGACAGGGTATTTTCTCCAGCTATTTACTTTCCAATTTTTCATATTCAACTTAAGATTGTTGTATCAGAGTTTGACTGTTATTCAACAGTTACAGATTTAGCTAAATTTCTAGGTTTATCTATATCATAACCTTTTTTAAGAGCAGAATAATAAGCTAATTTTTGCAATGGTATGGTCAAAAGAAATGGAAGAAGATCATCGTTTGTACTCTCTACTTCAATTTTTTCCCAAATATTTTCTGAAACAATTTCATCTTTGCTTTTATTAGTGATTAACAAAACCTTGGCACCTCTTGCAATAACTTCTTGCATATTTGAAATTGTTTTTTTGTAATAATTATCTCTTGGAGCTAAAACTACCACAGGCATTCCCTCTTCTATTAATGCTAAAGGTCCATGTTTCATTTCACCAGCCGGATAACCTTCGGCATGAATATATGACAACTCTTTTAATTTTAAAGCGCCTTCTAGGGCTATTGGAAATGAAAATCCTCTTCCTAAAAACATTGATCCTTTTGCTTCATTAAAAGCACTAGTAATTGTCTGTATTTTATTATCAGTTAATAAAGTTTGTTCTACTAATTTTGGTAATTTTTTTAAATCTTTTAATTTTTTCAAGTATTCTTTATTTTTTATATCTTTTCTTAATGATCCAAATTTTAAAGCTAAAATATACAATATTAATATTTGACCAAGAAATGCTTTTGTAGAAGCAACACCTATTTCTGTTCCACAATGTATAGGTAAAACAAATTCAGAGTCTCTAGCAATTGAACTTTCAATAACGTTTACAACTGAGCATGTTTTCATATTATTTTGTTTACATAAGTCTAATGCCGCATATGTATCTGCTGTTTCTCCTGATTGAGACACGAATACATATAAGGTATCTTTTTTAAATCTGTTTTTTCGGTATCTAAATTCTGATGCTATATCTACATTTACATCTAGGGATGTTAATTCCTCAAACCAATATTTAGCCATTAAGCATGAATGGTAAGCTGTGCCACAGCCAATTAAAGTTACTGAAGAAATATCATTAATTTTCCATGGAAAATTATAAATATTTATATCGTTGTTAGATGTATCTATGTATTCATTAATTCCATTTTTAAGAGTTGTCGGCTGTTCATCTATTTCCTTAGCCATAAAATGTTTATAATGACCTTTTTCATATTTTTCTTCAGATGAAGATAGTTCTAAAACTTTTTTATTGATCTTTATCCCCTCTTCATTAAAAAACTCCACATGATCTTTTTTAATTGCACAAAACTCACCATCATTTAGATAAGTAATCTTATTTGTCATCGATTTAAGTGCATAAGAGTCCGAACCTAGATAATTTTCGTTTGGACCATATCCAACAGCTAGAGGAGATCCTCTTCTAGCACCAATAATTAAATCTGGTTGATCTTTAAATATAATCCCAATCGCAAAACTTCCATGTAAAGATTTCAAAGTTTTTTGAATTGAGTTAACAATATTTTCAGTTTTTAAATTTTCTGTAATTAAATGAACTATCACTTCTGTATCAGTTTGTGATTTAAATTTATGACCTTTCCCTACTAGAAATTTTTTTAATAAAGTAGAGTTTTCAATTATACCATTATGAACAACAGAAACATTTTGTGATGAGTGTGGATGTGCATTAATACTATTTGGTAATCCATGAGTTGCCCATCTTACATGACCAATACCAATCGTGCCTTCCATATTTTGGATCAAAGAATTTTTTTCAAGATTATCTACTCTACCCTCTGATTTTATTTCATTAATTGACCCTTTTGAAAGTGTTGCTATACCTGCAGAGTCATATCCTCTATATTCCAATTTTTTTAAAGAATTAATAATTGTTGCTGAAACGGGCTTGTTGCTATTTATTCCAATAATTCCACACATAATTATTTTGAATTTCTTTTATAATTTTTAATTTGGGTTTGTGTACTTCGAGTTAATGCCAAAGATCTCTTGCTCACATTTTTTGTAATTACTGATCCAGCTCCAATTACACTGCCCTCTTCAAGTGTCAAAGGTGCAACTAATGATGAATTTGATCCAATAAATACATTATCCTTAATTTTAGTTTTGTTTTTCTTTACTCCATCATAGTTGCAAGTAATAGTTCCCGCACCAACATTCACCAATTTACCAATTACGCTATCACCAATATAAGTTAAATGACTCACCTTGGATTTTTTACCAAGTATACTTTTTTTAATTTCTACAAAATTTCCAATTTTTGATCCATCTTTTAATACAGTTCCAGGTCTAACTCGAGCATAAGGTCCGATTTCAACTTTGTTTTCTATTTTGCAATTTTCAATATGTGAGAAAGATTTAATTATTACATTGTTACCAATTTTTACTTTCGCTCCAAACACTACAAATGGTTCGATTGTTACATTTTTTCCTATCTTGGTGTCTTTTGAAAAATAAATTGTCTCAGGACCAACCATTTTGACTCCCATCTTTAAAAATTTTTGTCTAAGATTTTTTTGAAGTTTTTGTAAATTTAACTGTTTCATCTATGAAATTCTTTATATTAAGTATATATGTTTCTTAATTCACAAAATATTTCTTAAAAATACTTTTAATTATGAAACAAAAATTTACAATTCTTTTTGATTTAGATGGGACTTTAGTAGATACAGCACCAGATTTAATGCGTGCTCATAACCACGTAATGAAAAAATTTGGATATCCAACAAAATCGACTGAGGAAATAAGGAATCTTGTCGGTCAAGGTGCTGGAGCGATGCTAGGAAGATCTATTTGGGGACAGGCTAAAAAAGAATTTGGTAAAGTTCAAGATGAAAAAATTAAAAAGGAAATGGTGAAAGACTTTGTAGATTTCTATGGAAAAAATATTGTTAATGAAAGTAAATTGATAGATGGAGTAAAAGACTTTTTAATTTGGTCTAAAGATAATAATATTTCTATGGCGGTTTGTACTAATAAACAAGAACACTTAGCAGTAGATCTTTTAAAAAAAATTGGAATTTACGATTTTTTTGAATATGTTGCTGGTCATAATACTTTTGATTATTGTAAACCAGATCCGAGACACTTAACATCTGTAATTGAAATATTAGATGGAGATATAAAAAAATCACTAATGGTAGGAGACAGCGAAACTGATTCTAATGCTGCTAAAGCTGCTGGTATTCCAATTATTTTGCTTGAAGATGGATATACTGAAAAAAATACAACTGAAATTTACCATAATCACCTCGTAAAAGACTTTAAAGGTATTGAAAAAATAGTATCAAAATATCTTTAATATTGATTATTTTTTTTTAACTATTAAAAACAAATTCGTTAATTAGGAGTTATTTTGATAGTACATAATGTAAAAGTTTATCCATCTAAAATTCATTTACCTAAAAAAAAACAACTTGCGTGGAAAATTGCTGAAATCGCAAATGACAATGCTAGATTAAATAAAGATGCAATTGAAATGGCAATCAACAGAATTATTGACAATGCATCAGTTGCTATTGCATCTCTTAACAGAAGACCAGTAATTTCATCAAGGGAAATGGCCTTGAAACATCTTAGAAAAAATGGAGCCACATTATTTGGTGTTAATAGTAAAATAAAATTTGATTGTGAATGGGCTGCCTGGTCTAATGGAACAGCTGTTAGAGAACTAGATTTTCATGATACTTTTTTGGCAGCAGATTATAGTCATCCAGGTGATAATATACCTCCACTTATAAGTGTTGCTCAACAAAATAAAAAAAGTGGTTTGGATTTGTTGAGAGGAATCATAACTGCTTATGAAGTCCAAGTAAATTTGGTTAAAGGAATTTGTCTACATAAACATAAGGTTGATCATATAGCTCATTTAGGACCAAGTGTTGCAGCTGGTATAGGTTCAATGCTAAGACTTAGTACTGAAACCATTTATCAAGCTGTACAACAAGCATTACATACAACTATTTCTACAAGACAGTCTAGAAAAGGTGAAATTTCAAGTTGGAAAGCTTATGCACCTGCTCATGCAGGAAAACTTGCAATAGAAGCTGTTGATAGAGTAATGAGAGGCGAAGGTGCTCCAAGTCCGATTTATGAAGGGGAAGATAGCGTAATTGCAAGAATATTAGATGGAAAAAAAGCTTTTTATAAAGTACCACTTCCAAAAAAAGGTGAAACAAAAAAAGCAATACTCGAAACTTATACTAAAGAATATTCTGCTGAATACCAATCTCAAGCATTAATAGATTTAGCAAAAAAACTTAAAAAGAAAGTTCAAAATTTAAATCAAATTAAAAAAATAGACATTTATACTAGTCATCATACTCATTATGTTATCGGTACTGGAGCAAATGATCCTCAAAAAATGGATCCAAAAGCAAGTAGAGAAACATTAGACCATTCTATAATGTATATATTTGCTGTCGCTTTAGAAGATGGTTCATGGCATCATGTAAAATCTTATACTAAATCAAGAGCTAAAAGAAAAAGTACGATTAGAATATGGAAATCTATCAAAACTCATGAGGATAAAAAATGGACTAGAAAATATCATGATCCAAACCCAAAGAAAAAAGCATTTGGCGCAAAAGTAGTAATAACGCTTAAAAATGGTAAAAGAATTATTGAGGAGCAAGGCGTTGCAGATGCACATCCATACGGTTCACGCCCTTTTAAAAGAAAAAATTACATTAATAAATTTTTAACATTAACCGAAAATATCATAAGTAAAAAAGAAAGTGATAGATTCTTAAAATTAGCACAAAATTTAAGAAAATTGAAATCAGGTCAATTAGATAAATTGAATATAGAAATTAAAAAAAGTAAACTAAAAAGAAATTTAAAAAAAGGAATTTTCTAATGCATTTTGTTGATAAAGATCCTGCTCAAAAAAGAAAAGATTTAAATGAAAAACTAAAATCAAATAAAATCTTAAGAGTCCCTGGTGCTTATAACCCTCTTACAGCAAAATTAATTGAAGAAATAGGATATGATGCTGTTTATGTTTCGGGTGGAGTTATGGCTAATGACCTCGGATTTCCAGATATTGGCCTCACCACTCTTCAAGATGTAAGCACTAGATCCTACCTTATCTCTAGAGTTACTAATCTTCCAACTATTGTAGATATAGATACGGGTTTTAAATCTTGCAAAGAGACTATCGAGACTTTTGAGGAATTTGGAATTGCAGCTGTACACCTAGAAGATCAAATAGAAAGAAAAAGATGTGGGCATTTAGATAATAAAGAACTAATTACGACTGACTCAATGGTTAAAAAAATTAAAGAGTGCGTATCTTCTAGAAAGGATGAAAATTTTAAGATTATAGCTAGGTCTGATGCGAAAAGTGTAGAAGGTATCGATAAAATGATTGAAAGATGTAAAGCCTATATTGATGCAGGAGCTGAAATAATTTTTCCAGAAGCTTTACATGATGAAAAAGATTTTGAAAAAGTTAGAAAAGAACTTTCATGTTATTTATTAGCCAATATGACAGAATTTGGAAAAACAAAATTATTCGATTATAAGCAATTAGAGGAATTTGGTTACAACATAGTTATTTATCCAGTTACAACACAAAGATTAGCAATGAAAAATGTAGAAGATGGATTAAGAGACATTTATGCAAATGGACACCAAAATAATATTATTGATAAAATGCAAACTAGAAAAAGATTGTATGAATTGGTTGACTATGAAAAATACAATAGTTTAGATGAAAAAATTTATAACTTTAGTACTGAAGGACATGAATAATGAGTGAAGAAATTAAAAAAGGTTTGCTTGGAATAGTGGTTGATGAAACTGAAGTTTCAAAAGTAATGCCTGAAATTAACTCTCTAACTTACAGAGGCTATGCTGCTCAAGATCTTTGTGAATATTGTAGATTTGAGGAAGTTGCTTATCTTATTTTAAATAAAGATTTACCTAATACTATCCAGCTTAGAAAATTTGAAAAGGAAGAGAAAAATAATAGAGAATTATCTAAAGATTTATATTCAATTATAAAAAAAATGCCTAAAAAATCTCACCCTATGGATGTAGCCAGAACCGCAGTAAGTATTATGGGTTTAGAAGATAAAGAAACAACTGACTCTTCTCCTGAAGCAAATATGAGAAAAGCGATTAGGATCCTCGCAAAAACTCCTACTGCACTAGCCGCATTCTACAGAATTAGAAAAGGTAAAAAAATTATCAAGCCAAAGAAAAATTTAAATATAGCGGAAAACTTTTTTTATATGTGTTTTGGAAAAATACCTCAAAAGGAAATAGTAAAAGCTTTTGATGTATCTTTGATATTATATGCAGAACATAGCTTTAACGTTTCAACTTTTACTGCAAGAACTATTACAAGCAGTTTATCTGATATTCATGGTGCAATTACTGGAGCAATTGCAAGTTTAAAAGGTCCATTACATGGAGGAGCTAATGAAGAAGTAATGCATATGATGAGTAAGATTAAGGATCCTAAAAACGCTCTTAAATGGATAAATGATGCATTAGATAATAAAGTAGTAGTTATGGGTTTTGGCCATAGAGTTTACAAAAGCGGAGACTCAAGAGTACCTACTATGAGAAAATATTTTGCTAAAGTAGCAAAAATTAAGAAAGACAAAAAATTTGAAAAAATCTATGACATAGTTGAAAAAGTAATGATTGAAAGAAAAAATATCCATCCAAATGTGGATTATCCAACTGGTCCGACCTACCATTTAATGGGTTTTGATACTGACTTTTTTACACCTATATTTGTTATTTCAAGAATAACTGGTTGGTCAGCACATATAATGGAGCAACATGCTGCAAACAAATTAATCAGACCTCTCGCAAGTTACAAAGGTAACAAGCACAGAAAAGTTTTACAATTAAATCAAAGATAATTATTTATATTGTATTTTTGCAAACCTACCATCACAGATAATTTCACAGTTAAATTTATTTAAATTAATATATTCATCTATAGCTTTCTTAACGCCAGGAGCGCTACCTAAATTGTAATCGTCACACAAGATAGTCCCATTTTTATGAATTACATCGATACAATTAATTAAATCATTTTTGACGGTATCATAATCATGTCCTCCATCCAAAAATACATAATCTATTTTTGTCATATCTATTTTTTTTAAAATTAAATTTGAATTTCCTTTAATTAAATGAACATTTTTTTCAAATTTTTTTAATAAATCTTTAACAGCATCCAAACTATATGGGTTTTGTTTTTTTATATATTTAAAATACATTTGTTTTAAAGGGTTATTAAATTTAGTATTTGGAATTATTTCTTTTTTAGTTTCTTCAGTTTCTTCAAACAAATCTAGACCAATATATTTAAAATCATCTTTGTGAATTTCGTGTAACAATTCACATACATTTCTTGCTGTAACCCCGTGAAAAACACCAACTTCTAAAAAAAATTTAGGTGTTTCTTTTTCAATTTCTGATAAAAAAAAGTCTCCATGTCCCTTTTGTTTAAGACTTGTTTTTCTAAAATACTTTTTATATTTCAACTTTTTAACTAAAAGCTTCTGCCCAAGTACCTTGTGTAGATGCCTTTGAATATTCTGTTGCACGACCTTCAAAGAAGTTCATGTGCTCAACTGCATTCAACATAGTATTTAACCAACCTAAAGGATTCTTATCTACTTTGTAAATTGGTTCTAATCCAAGCTGACTTAATCTTCTATTAGCAATGAACCTAATATAATCTTTAACTTCTTGTGCAGTTAATCCTTCCATTGGACCCATTTCAAAAGCTAAATCAATGAAAGCATCTTCGTGTTCAACAATTATCCTGCAAGCTTCATAAAGTTCTTTTTTTAATTTCGGTGTCCAAATTTCAGGATTTTCTTTTATAAACTCTTTGAAAATTCTTATCATAGAATTGCAATGAAGAGTTTCATCTCTAACTGACCAAGTAACAATCTGGCCCATACCCTTCATTTTATTGTGTCTTGGAAAATTTAAAAGGATCGCAAAACTTGCAAATAATTGTAAGCCCTCCGTGAACGCACTAAATACAGCAACTGTTTTAGCAATATCCTCTTTTGAATTTACATTAAAACCTTGCATGTAATCATATTTATCTTTCATTTCCTTATACTTCATGAAAGCTGAGTATTCCGATTCAGGCATACCAATTGTATCTAATAAATGAGAATAAGCAGCAACATGAACTGTTTCCATAGCAGCAAATGCTGTCATCATCATTAAAACTTCTGTTGGTTTAAAAACAGTTGTGTAATGTCTCAAGTAACAATTATTTACCTCAACATCTGCTTGAGTAAAAAATCTAAAGATTTGTGTTAATAAATTTTTCTCTGGCTGAGATAAGTTTTTTTGCCAATCTCTGACATCATCACCAAGTGGAACTTCTTCGGGCAACCAATGAATTCTTTGTTGTGTTAACCAAGCATCATAACACCAAGGATATCTAAACGGTTTATAAACTGGATTCTCAGTCAACAAACCCATCTTTTTTGGCTGAATTATCTCTTTTTTTTCTAATTTAATTTTTTCTGCTACTGACATGATAAACACTCCTCATACTCTTGTTCGTTTGATTGTTGATTTTTAGACTTATATACATTTGCTGTAATATCTGTTGATTTAGCATCATTGATATTTTCAGCTCTTTGAATTGATTTTGACCTACAGTAATAAAGACTTTTAAGGCCCTTCTTCCAAGCATCAAAATGAATTTTATGTAATTCTTTTTTGTGAACATCAGCTGGCAAAAATAAATTTACAGACTGAGCTTGAGAGATGAATGGTGTTCTATCTCCGCTCAAATCAATAATCCAATGTTGGTTTAATTCAAATGCAGTTTTAAAAACATCCTTCTCTAAATCTGTTAAAAAATCTAAATGTGAAACAGATCCTTGATTTGTAGTAATTGTAGACCAGGTCTCATCATCATTTTTACCGTGACTTTCTAAAATTTCCTCCAAGTATCTATTTCTAACATTAAAAGAACCTGATAAAGTTTTGTGCGTATAGCTATTAGCAGCTATCGGCTCTACTCCAGGTGATGCTCCACCACAAATAATTGAAATAGATGCTGTTGGGGCTATTGCTGTTTTATTTGAAAATCTTTCTTTAAAACCGTATTCAGCAGCATCTGGACACGCACCTCTTTCTTCTGCTAAATCTTTTGAAGCTTGATTAACTTTATCATGAATGTTTTTAAATATTTTTTTGTTCCATGCCTTAGCCATTACGGACTCGAGTGGAATTCTGTTTTTTTGTAAAAAAGAATGAAAACCCATTACTCCTAAACCAACACTTCTTTCTCTTTCAGCTGAATACTTTGCATCTTTGAACTGCTCAGGTGCTTTAGTAATAAAGTCAGATAGAACATTATCAAGAAATCTCATAACATCATTAATCATGTTAGGATCATCTTTCCATTCATCGTATTTTTCGATATTTAAAGAAGATAAACAACACACTGCAGTTCTATCTCTGCCATCTTTATCAATACCTGTGGGTAAAGTTATTTCACTACACAAATTAGAAGTTTTAACCGTAAGATTAGCTAACTTATGGTGCTGAGGAATTTGTCTATTTACTGTATCGATATAAATTATATATGGTTCACCGGTCTCAATCCTTGCTGTTAGCAATCTGATCCATAAATTTCTTGCTGAAATAGTTTGTTGAACAGATCCGTCTACTGGGCTTTTTAAAGCCCATTGTTCATCTGTTTCAACTGCACGCATAAATGCATCTGAAACCAAAACGCCGTGATGTAAATTTAAAGCTTTTCGATTTGGGTCACCACCTGTTGGTCTACGCATCTCAATAAATTCTTCAATTTCAGGATGATCAATTGGAAGATAGCATGCTGCTGAACCTCTCCTTAACGATCCTTGACTTATAGCCATCGTTAAAGAGTCCATTACTTTTATAAAAGGAATTATTCCTGATGTCTTACCAACTCTACCAATTTTTTCACCTATAGATCTTAAGTTACCCCAATAACTTCCTATACCTCCACCTTTTGCTGCTAACCAAACATTTTCACTCCAAAGATCTAAAATACCACCTAAGCTATCTGAAGCCTCATTTAAGAAACATGAGATTGGTAATCCTCTTTTCGTTCCACCATTTGATAAGACTGGTGTTGCTGGCATAAACCAAAGATTGCTAATATAATTATAAATTCTTTGTGCATGAAGATTGTCATCTGCATAAGTGCTTGCTACTCTTGCAAATAAATCTTGAAAAGACTCATTCTGACCTAAATATCTATCTTTTAAAGTCGCCTTACCAAAATCAGTTAAATTAACATCTTTTGAACGATCAATTTTAATGATTATACCCTTATCATTTTGAAAAAGTTCAGTATCGTTATTTAATGAAAAAAGATCAGGACGATTAGATTTAGAAACATCTTTAACACTAGGGCTATATTCGGAGATAGCTTTCTTTAAGGCCTGAGACAGTATTTTATTCATTTTTTGTAATTATAATTATTTATTAATACGAAAACAACTATATGTTGTGTACGCTTAGTACTGATATACTATATAACTAGTAAATCAATAGAACATTTATAGAACAGTTAAAAAATAATTCAACTAAAAAAATGAAAAAAAGGTAAGTAATTAACAGGATGAACCAATCAATAAAAATCAATCCATTAGGCTTTAGAGAATATGACGCAAGATGGATTTATAACAAAGATATCAATCTTCTGGGAATCATAGACCTGGGTAAGGGTTTGGGTACTCAAATAAAAAAACACACAAAAAAAGAGAATCCGAGTGTAATAGTTGGATACGATTATAGATCTTACAGTGAGGAAATTAAGAATGCTCTTAAAGAAGGTTTAATGTCTACTGGATGTTTTATTGAAGACATAGGTTTATCTTTATCCCCTATGGTTTATTTTGCTCAATTTAATTTGAACTCAGACGCTATCGCGATGGTCACTGCAAGTCACAATGAAAATGGCTGGACTGGAGTAAAAATGGGTATTCAAAAGGGATTAACACATGCACCTGAAGAAATGGAAGAATTGAAAGAATTAACTTTAAACAAAAATTTTTCTAACGGTATAGGAAAAGATAGAGAAATAAAAAATTTTAGTAAAGTATATAAAGACGATTTGATAAGCAAAAATAGAATCAAAAAAAAATTAAAAGCTGTTGTAGCTTGTGGTAATGGCACTGCTGGTATATTTGCTCCTGAAATTTTAAGAGAAATTGGTTGCGAAGTTATAGAATTAGACTGCAATCTTGATTGGAATTTTCCTAAATACAATCCTAATCCAGAGGACTTAAAAATGTTACATGCAATTTCTAAATCAGTCAAAGAAAACAAAGCTGATATTGGTTTTGGATTTGATGGTGATGGTGATAGAGTTGGTGTAATTGATAATAGCGGTAATGAAATATTTTCTGATAAAATTGGTTTATTAATAGCTCGTAATCTTTCAGCCTCATATAAAAAATCTAAATTTATTGTAGATGTAAAATCAACTGGGTTATTTGTAAATGACAAAATTTTAAAACAAAATAACTGTGAAACAATATACTGGAAAACTGGTCACTCACATATCAAAAGAAAAGTATTTAATGAAAAAGCTCTAGCAGGTTTTGAAAAGAGCGGTCATTTCTTTTTTAATCAACCACTTGGTTTTGGTTACGATGATGGAATAGCATCAGCTATTCAAGTTTGTCATCTTTTGTCAAATCAAAATAAAAACATGGATGATTTGATTAGTGAAATTCCAAAGACATATCAATCACCCACAATGGCACCTTATTGTAAAGATGAAGATAAGTATGGAGTGGTTGATAGTTTAATTATAAAAATAAAAAAAATTAAACAAGAAAAAATTAAAATTGATGGACAAGAAATTTCAGAAATACTGACTGTAAATGGAATTCGATTTTCATTTAAAGATGGTTCATGGGGATTGATAAGAGCCTCCTCAAATAAACCTTCATTAGTTATAGTTACTGAGAGTCCAACTTCTAATGATAGAAAAATTAAGATCTTTTCGTTTATCGATAGTCTTCTTCAAGAAACAAAAAAAATAGGCGAATATGATCAAAAGATTTAATTAAGTTTCTTTTTTAACGTCGTCCTCTGAATTTTGATTTTCTGAAGTTTTATTTATTACATTTTCTGATTCATTGGAACTTTGATCGTTATAAAATTTTTTGATAAGTTCTTCTTCTTTTAATTTTTGTTCTTGATCAAATTTATCCTCCCATTCTTTAATTCTTCTGTTTTCCTCTCGAATTCTCTCTTCTTCTTCTAATTTAGCTTTCAAAGCTATTTGCTTTTCTTCTTCAATTCTTTTTTGTTTTTCTTCTTCTTTTCTTAATTCTTCCTCTTTTTCTCGTTGTTCTTTCTCTTTTTGTAATCTTTCTTGCTCTGCAGCTTTAATTGTTTCTTCTTTTAATTTGAGCTCTTCCTCTTTTTCTCTTTGAATAGCTTGTTCTTTCAATAATTGTCTATGAAGTTCTTGTTGTCTCTCTATCTCAAGCTGTCTCAATCTATTTTCTGTCTCACGAAGCTTTTCCTCTTCATATTTAAGTTTTCTAGCAGCTTCACGTATTTTCTGCTCCTCATCTAATCTCTTTTGTCTTTCTATTTCTCTCAATTTAAGCTGTTCTTGCCTTTGTTTTTCTTTTTCCTCTCTTACCCTCTGAGCCTCTGCTTGTTTAACTCTAATCTGTTCTTCTTTTATTCGTATTTTTTCTTCTCTTATTCTTTGTCTTTCAAGCATTTTAATACGAAGTTCTTCTTCTTTTAATCGTCTTGCATCTTCTCGAATTTTTTTTGCTTCCTCATCTTTAAGCTTTTGTTGCTCTATTTTAATTCTTTTTGCCTCAATTTTTCTTCTTTTCTCCTCATTTTTTCTTACCTGTTTCTCGTTATCTATAATTAACTTTTTTTGTGCAATAATTTGTCTTTTTTCCTCTTTTAATTTGTCTAATCGCTCTTTTTGTTCTTGTTTTTTTTGTGCAATAATTTGTCTTTTTTCCTCAATTTTTTTTCTTTTAATTGATCTTTTATTTTCTCTTTCTCTGTTTTTTTGAAATTCTGAATAAAATTTACTTATTTTTTTTTTTGTATCTGAAAAAACATCTAAAGATAATGCCTCAATCTTTGCGAACTTATTTTTTTTACTTAAATTAGACTTGAAGTTTTTTAAGTTTTTTTTGTTTGATTTTTTCATCGCCAAATAAAAATTAACAATTAAAATCTAACTTAACACGACTCATGTGTTTAAATTGAGTTTAAAAAATTAAATTAAGTTATATTATTTAACCTTTTTAAACAGATTCAATTTTTACGTGCAAGTTTTTTCCACATTTGCGCTATTTTTACAAATTTAAATTTTTAAGAATCGTATAGGAGGACAATTAATCTGTGTATGTTTAAAATTGTATTAATTATCTTTTTAATAATGTTAAATGGTTGTGCCACTCCGGGCTCCGCTTTATTGGGCCCTATATTTACTGGAGCTAAAACTGGAAGTGTTTATCAAGCCTCCTTATCTTATGGAACTGGTAAAATTGTAAATGACATGATGTCTACCGAAATGTCTATTGTTGATAGAAAAAAATTAAATAAACCTCTATCAAAAATTCCATTTACTGAAAATAATCCAATAATTGTTTCATATTATAAAGTCGATAATGTAAAGTTTACTGAGGTTATCGAGCCAGAGCCACTGCCATAATTTATTTAAATAAAAAACTTATTCAATTATTAAGTGTTTTGTTAATATAAGAGAATCACATACATTTAAGTTAAGGGTGGTAGAGGGAGACTGAAGCCACCCCTTTTTTTTATAGACCTGAATATCTGTATACAAAAATTGTCCCTACAACATATAAAAAAATTCCAAAAAATACTTGTAATTTAGTTTTATCAATTTTGTGAGCATAATTTGCTCCTACTCTCGCCATAAACATTGTAATTGGAATAAATATTAAAAAAGCTGGAATATTTATAAATCCAACACTTAAAGGTAAATTAACCTTCAACACTAAACCTGAATACCAAAAACCTATTGCTCCACACAATGCAATAATGAAACCAATAGTTGCTGCGCTACCTATAGCTTTTTTAATTGGATAACCGAAATATTTTAGAATTGGGACATTCATAACTGCTCCACCTATTCCCATTGGAGCTGAAATAAGACCAGAGATCAAACCAAAAATTATTCTAAAATGTAATCTAAATTTATTTTTACTAATTGTTTGTTGGTTAGAATTTATTAATAAATATGTACCTAAACAAAAAACTACTATAGTAAAAAATACAATAAGAGATTTTGTTTTTGCCATAGCTGCAAAAGTTGTTCCTAAGAGAACCCCAATAATTACAAATAATCCATAGGTCTTTACTATATTTGGATCCACAGATTTATGTTTGTTGTGTGTGTAAACAGACACCATTGAAGTTGGTATAATAATTGCAAACGATGTTCCAACTGCTAAATGCATCAAATAATTTTTATCTACTCCTAAAGCCTCAAATATGAAAAAAAGAAAAGGAACAGTGATTAATCCACCACCTATACCAAACAATCCAGCAAAAAAACCTACTGGAAAAGCTGTTGCTATCATCAAGAAAATATAAATGGAATATTGATTTGATAAAATTGAATTAAGCAGACTAACCTACTCTTCTTTCAATATTATTATATTTTATCTTATCCATAATATGATCAATTTTTTGAACATCTGCATTACGGACACACATATTTTCACTTAAATATCTTTTCCAATGACTTGCTCCAGACTGACCATGAAATAAACCTAAAGTATGTCTCATTATTTGATTTAATCTTGTTCCTTTTTTTAACTCTTCTTTTACATATGGAATTAAATTTTCAATTACTTCTTGTCTACTTGGAATTGTATCAATCTTAAATATTTCTTTTTCAATATCAGCTAATAGATATGGGGTATGATAGGCAGCTCTACCAATCATAACACCATCTGTTTTTTTAAGATGATTATTTATTTCTTCAACAGAAATTATTCCACCATTGATAATAATTTCTTCATTAGGAAAATCTTTTTTAAGATTATAAACATAATCATATTTTAATGGAGGTATATTCAAATTTTGTTTTGGAGTAAATTTTCCTAACATTGCTTTTCTTGCATGAATAATGAAAGTTTTCACTCCTGTAGATTTTAAAATAGATATAAAATTATAAAAATTTTCATAATCCTCTACATCATCATAACCAATTCTAGTTTTAATTGTTACTGGAAGTTTTGTGGCAGCCTGCATATTACTTAAACAATCAGCAACTAAATTTGGTTCTTTCATTAGACATGCTCCAAACTTATTCTTCTCAACTTTTTTGCTTGGACAGCCTAAATTAAGATTTATTTCGTCATAACCAAAATCTTCACCTATTTTTGATGCCTCGGCTAACAATTTTGGTGAAGAGCCACCAATCTGTAGAGCAACAGGTTTTTCATTTATATTAAACTCTAATAATTTTTTTTTATTTCCTCTACTAATTGCTTCATCAACAATCATCTCAGTATATAAAAGGGTATTTTTTGAGATTAACCTTAAAAAAAATCTTTCATGGCGATCTGTACAATCCATCATTGGGGCTACAGAAACTTTTCTATTCATTGAAAAATTTATGATATTTATTTATGAATTTGAAGAATCAGTTTCATCTGAATTTACTTCTTGTTCTTTATTTTCACTTTCTGAAACCTTATCTAAAGAAACATCTTCATCATTATTTTCTTCTGATACTGATGTTTCAATTTCAGGCTGAGCTGTTTGAGATAATTCAGCTAAATCATCTTTTGATACTTGTATTTTTTCAGGTGCTTTTCTCGCTCTTTTAGATGGTAAGATGGGAGTACCACTCTTTGAAATTTCTCCCTTATATAAGCTTTCAAAATCATCTCCTATATCTTCATCATCCTCAATACTATCATCAACTTGTTCGACATGTTTTCTTAATTTATAAACAGCGCTTTCTGTTAAATCTGGAACTTTAATATTTTCTTCTGCAATTTCTCTTAAAGCAATCACAGTATTTTTATCGTTATCTCTATCTAAAGTTGGTTCAATACCTGAATTTAGTTGAGTTGCTCTTTCTTTTGCAACTAAAACTAACTCGTAAGGACTATCAACTTTATCGATACAATCTTCTACTGTGACTCTAGCCATGCGGAGTATCTACACAGTGAGTAAAAAAAAATCAAGGAGATTTTTAAATATATTGTGGATTTAGCTTGTTTCTTACAAAAAATAACAAAATCAAAGAGGCTAAAATATAGATAAATGACACCATAGCAATTTGCTCAATTGAGAAACCTCTATCTATCAAAAAGCCAAATAAAGCTGTTCCAAAAGCAGTAGAAAAAACCATCAAAGCCGTAGTTAAGGCTTTAATTGATCCAATAAATTTCACACCATAAATTTCAGCCCATGTTGATGAACCTAAAACATTAGCTAGACCATTTGAAATACCTATTAAGCCAAGAAAAATAAAAGAAACAATAGGATTATCAAAGTAAAACAAAACTAAAGTAGAAATCAGTAACGGTATATTCATAAAGACCAAAAGTTTTCTACTAGTAAATTTATCAATAAGAAATCCAGATCCTAATAAAGTTAAGACTGACAATATTGAATAAACCATAAATGATTGCGCAATAACAAAAGAACCCCAATCTTTAGCTTGAGTAATAAAAGATTGATAAACAAATACACCGGTAGCAATCCATGGCATTGCAAGCATATTTAAGCAAACTATATAAAATCTATAATCTTTAATAACTTCTATTCTCTTCCATTGTTTAATTTCTTTTATCTCAGAGTCACTTGGGTCTGTCATCTCTCTTGTATCGAAATTTAATTTTTTGATTAAAAAAAATGATGTTATTGGTAAAAAGACTAAGGTTAAAATAGATATTGATATCCAAATATTTTGCCAAACCGTGATTGTAAGTAAATAAACGATTAATACAGGTAAAATAAATTCTGCTGTTGAAAGACCAAACCATCCAGCACTAAGAGCTTTACCCCTGGAAATTGTAAAGTATCTTGTAATAGTTGTCGTTGCAGTATGAGACATTAGCCCTTGTCCTGAAAATCTCATCAAAAAAACAGCAATAAATAAAAAAATTATTGATGAAATCTTTGAAAACAAAAAACAAGAAAAAGATAAAAGTAAAGTTACATAAAAAGCAAATTTAAATATATTGATATCATCAATTTTTTTTCCAACCCAAATTAAAAGAAAACTACTTAATAAAGTCGCAGATGCATAAATTGAGCCAAATTGTCCATGAGTTATTGAAAGGGCTTCTCTTATACTAGAATTAAATAAACCTAAAAAAAAACTCTGTCCAAAACTTGAAAAAAATGTAAAAATAAATCCAAATATAATTACTTTTAAACTTAAACTATTAAACATAAAAAATTATGAGTTGTAATGTTGCTTTCATAGGTCTTGGCGTCATGGGTTATCCAATGGCTGGTTATATATCAAAAGGTGGTCACAATGTAACTGTTTTTAATAGAACAAAATCAAAGGCAGAAAAATGGATTAAAGAATATAAAGGTAAAATGGCCTCTACCCCTGCTGAAGCAGCAAAAGATGCTGAATATGTTTTTACATGTGTAGGAAATGATAATGACTTATCAGAAGTTACAATTGGAAAAGAAGGAATTTATAATACTATAAAACAAGGTGCTGTACATATTGATAACACTACTGCCTCCGCACAAATAGCGAGAAAACTTTACGCTTCATCAAAAGCTCATGGATGGGGTTTTTTAGATGCGCCTGTTTCTGGTGGACAAGCTGGAGCTGAAAATGGTGCGCTAACAGTAATGATTGGAGGTGACCAAACTGACTTTGATAAAGCAAAAGATAAAATTGATTGTTATAGCAAGAAGATGAAATTACTTGGTAATGCAGGGAGTGGTCAGCTTGCAAAGATGGTTAATCAAATTTGTATTGCAGGATTAGTTCAGGGTTTATCAGAAGGAATTAACTTCGGAATGAATGCTGGATTAAACATGGAGGACGTAATTGAAGTTATCTCAAAGGGTGCCGCTCAGTCATGGCAAATGGAAAATAGATATAAAACAATGATTGATGATAAATTTGATTTTGGTTTTGCGGTAGATTGGATGAGAAAAGATTTAAAGATTGCAATGGATGAAGCAAAAAATAATGGCTCACTATTACCTGTAACAGAACTTGTAGATAAATTTTATGGAGAAGTTCAAGGTTTGGATGGAAATAGATGGGATACATCAAGTTTAATAAAAAGACTTAGAAAGTAATGTATGCAGCCAGCATACTATGAGAACCTAGAAGAAATTCAAAGTAAGTATTGGTCCATGTTAGACGATGCCGTGACCAATAGAAGTTCACCATTTAGAATTCCAGTTTTTATTTGTGCTCATCAAAACGAAATTGATGGCAGAATTGTTGTATTACGTAAGTCAGATAAACAAAATAATCTATTACAATTTCATACAGATTTAAGATCTCCAAAAGTGAATATCATTAAAAAGAATAAAAATGCCTCTTTGGTTTTTTATGATAAAGAAGAAAAGATTCAATTAAGGATTAAAGTAGAATGTGAAATTAATAACCAAAATTCTACTACCAAAGAATCTTGGGAAAAAACTCAACATATAAGTAGGCGTTGCTATTTAACTGACAGTCCTCCAGGAACTTCATCAAATAATCCAACATCTGGAATGATATCTAAATTAGAAGATTTTGATTACACTATGGAACAAAGTGAGGAAGGTTATAAAAATTTTACTGTTATTAAATGTAAAATTAAATCTATTGAATGGTTATATCTTGCAGCTAAAGGACATCGGAGAGCAAAATTTGATTTGGAAAATAATAAAAATTCTTGGTTAGTTCCTTAGATTTTTCAATTAATTAAAAATTTATCCAACCACTTTTATAATGATTAAATTGAAAAATTTTTGGATGAATTATTTCAGCAAAAATCTCTATTGACTCTACAAGCCTTGGTCCTGGTCTATTAAAAAATTGATTGCCATCAACAATATAAATATTTTTATTCTTAAATGCTCTTAAATTTTTCCATTGATTATTTTTTTTTAATAGTGTTTCTACTTCATTTTTTGTTTTTTCTATGTTGTAACCACAAGGTAGGAAAATAATTATCTCCGGATCAGATTCTTTTAATTCATTAAATTTTATCCAGTGAGAATCTTTTCCTGACTTTCCGAAAACATCATTACCGCCCGAAATCTTTACCATTTCTGGTATCCAGTTCCCTGCAGCCATTAATGGGTCTATCCATTCAATACAAGCAACTTTTTTTGGTTTTTGATGAAAACTTTTTAATTCAATATTTTTTATTCTTTCCTTTAAAGAATTTATTAATTTTTTTACATTTTCATCATTTAAATTTAATCCATCACCAACTCTTTTAATGTCATCAAAAACTTCATCTAAAGTATTAGGTTGAAGTGAAATTATTTTAGTCTTTTCATTTAGATGTTTAGAAACAATTTCTTCTACTTCTGAAAAACTAACAGCGCATACTTCACAATGCGCTTGAGTTATTACAACATCTGGCTCTAATTTTTTTAATTCATTAATATTTACTTTGTAAACTGATAAAGAATTTTCTAATATTTCATTGATTTGCTTGTGAATTTCACCGCTTGTACCATCAACATTTATTTTTGGTGAGGTTAATTTAACAATTTTTTCTAAATTTCTTGGATAATCACATTCATGAGACTTACCGACAATTAAATCCTGTTTTCCAAGAAATGCAACGATCTCTGTGGCACTAGGTATTAAAGTAACAATTTTTTTCATTTAAAAAATTGATTTAGAATATTTTTTCCAATTATTCTGATAATGCTTGGTATTTTCCCATACAGCTTTCTTCTCCTCCTCTGTAACTTCTCTCACTACCTTACCTGGAGATCCAATTACTAAAGAATTATCCGGTATAACTTTATTTTCAGTGATTAATGCTTTCGCACCTATAATACAATTTTTGCCAATCTTAGCATTGTTTAGAATCACTGCGCCAATGCCAATCAAACTATTGTCTCCTATTGTACAACCATGAAGCATAACTAGGTGCCCTACTGTAACATCTTTACCAACTTTTAAAGGACAGCCCGGATCTGTGTGCAAAACACTACCATCTTGAACGTTAGAGCCCTCACCAATATGAATATTTTCAATATCTCCTCTTAAAATTGCATTAAACCAAATACTCGAATTTTTTTCTAAAGTGACGTCACCTATTATAGTTGCATTAGGGGCTACCCAATTTTCACCAGAGTTTTCTGGTTTTTTATCTTTTAAATCGTAAAACATAATTTATATTAATACATTATGGCTTTACAAACTCCAATATGTGATTTCGGTAAAAAGGCGCCTGACTTTAGCTTAAAGTCTACTCAAAATAAAATAATTTCATTAAATGATATTAAAGGTGAAAACGGTACTCTAATAATGTTTATTTGTAATCACTGTCCATACGTTATTGCTACAATCAAAGATATTGTAGATACTTCTAAAGAATTAGAAAAAAAAGGGGTTAAAAGTGTAGCTATAATGTCTAATGATCCAACAGATTATCCAGAAGACTCGTTTGACAACATGATTAAGTTTGCTGAAAAATATAACTTTGGATTTCCATATACATATGATGAAGATCAATCAGTTGGTAGAAAATATGATGCTGTCTGTACACCAGATTTTTTTGGTTACAATAAAAATCTAGAGTTACAATATAGGGGGCGGATTTATGAGCTCAATAATGAAGTAAGACCAAGAGTTAGAAAAGAAAATTCTCAAAACGATCTTTTAAATGCTATGACTCAAATTTCTAAAACTGGAGAAGGACCTAAAAACCAAATACCAAGTCTTGGTTGTAGTATCAAATGGAAAGATAATCATTAATTAATGTATCTGATTGTTACAAGATCATTTCCACCAGAATTAGGTGGTATGCAGAGCCTGATGTGGGGTCTAACAAAAGAAATGTCCAAAAATTTTATGATTAAAGTTTTTGCTGACTATCAAGAAAATCACAAGGAATTTGATAAAAAAGTTAATTTTTCAATAGAAAGAGTTGGAGGTGTAAAGTTTTTAAGAAAAATAAGAAAAGCTCAACTTATAAATGAATTTTTGAAAGAAAATAAGGTTCAAGGAATAATTGCTGACCATTGGAAAAGTTTAGAATTAGTTAAAACTTCAAAAAAAAAATATTGTTTAATCCATGGAAAAGAAATCAACCATACTAAAGGAAGCTTGCAAAATAAAAAAATATTAAAAGTTTTAAATAATATTGAAAAAGTAATTGCCAATTCAGAGTATACAAAAAACTTAGCAATCAATATCGGTATCGATCAAACAAAGATAGTAGTTATAAATCCTGGAGTAAATCCCGCTAAAGAACTAAATAAAAAATCATTAGATAAAGTAGAAAGTTTGTTAAAAATAAAAACTCCCCGATTAATTACCGTTTCAAGATTTGATAAAAGAAAAAACCATGAAAAAATAATAATGGCATTAAGAAATTTAAAACAAATATATCCTGATATTGTCTATATTTGTATTGGTTATGGAAAAGAAGAAGACAATATAAAAGAATTAGTTAATGAACTTGATTTGGGAACTCAGGTTATGTTTTTTAAAGATATCGGTGATGATTTAAAAAATGCTTTGGTTGCTAAATCTAATATTTTTGTTATGCCATCCATAATACACAAGACTTCTGTTGAGGGATTTGGAATAGCTTATGTTGAAGCAGCACAATATGGTGTTGCATCCCTAGGAGGTAAAGACGGTGGTGCATCTGATGCTATTCAACATGATAAGACAGGTTTGATTTGTGATGGAAATAATCTTGAAGACATATATTCCTCACTCAATTCGATGATAGAAGACAAAAAGTATTTATCACTTGGAAAAAATGCTAAAGAGTTTTCCTCTAAATTTAATTGGACAAATGCAATAGAAGAATACAAAAAAATTTTGTGATGATGGATGAATGTATAATATGCGGAACATATTTAAAAAAAATTAATAAATTTGTTTTCAAATGTCATAATTGCTCATTTTATAAATCAACGTTGAAACCTGGTTTTGGTAGAGAGATTGAAGGAATAGAAGAAGTAAGGATAAATAATTTTAAAAAGATTATTAATATTATCAAAAAATATGAGGAAAATAAAAAACCCAAAATCCTTGAGATTGGCTCTGGTGATGGTTTTTTTTTAGAAGAGTGTAAAAATCAAAATATTGATGTAACTGGTTCTGAGGCTGATAAAGAACAATTTGAAAAACTAAAAATAAGATTTTCTAATACAAAGAAAATATCTTTGCCTTTAGAAAAAAATTTTAATGAATTCGACAAATTTGATTATATTGTTTTTAATGATGTATTTGAACATCTAGAAAATCTTGATTTAGTGCTTGATCAACTCAAAAAATTTTTAAATCTAAATGGTAAAATAATCATTAATTTACCATCTTCTAGTGGATTAATCTTCAAATTTTCTGAATTTTTAAATAGACTCGGTATCTCTAATTTTTATAACAGACTATGGCAAAAAGATTTATCTTCACCACATTTATCTTATTTTAATGACACAAATTTGAATATGTTATTTAAAAATTCTGGTTATAATTTAGTTTATTCTGGTTATTTAGATACCGTGAGTAAAAAAGGAAATTTTAAAAGATTAAATTCTACAATAAATAACAAATTAGTTTGTTTAATTTTAAGTTCTATTCTTTTTTTATTTTTTTACTTTCAAAAAATTCTACCTAAAGATATTATTTTTCATATTTTTGAATTTAACTCAAAAAACTAGAGCAATGAATTTATTAATCTCTCAAAAACTTTTTCGGCACTTAACTTATTTAGATCACTTACCTCAATTGCTTTAAAATTTTCTCTCTCAATACTAACTTTGTAAGCTGTTGTATGTTTCCCAAATAATGTAATACCTTTGGTTCCAGTATGTGCAGTTATATGTGCAGGGCCAGTGTCATTAGCGATTACGCAAGAACTATCTTTTATCAAAGAAGTTAATTGAGATATGTCTAACGCTCTTCCATTATCTAGTAATGCAATTGCATTTATCTCTTTTGCATCTTTAATTTCTGTAGGACCAGGTGCTGTTACAATCTTATACTCATCGCCATATTTATTAGAAATTTTTTTAATAAGATCATTGTAATAAGGCCATTTTTTAATTGTTAAATGAGGGGAACAAAAAGGAAATAGCAAAATATATTTATTAAGCTTATAAAAGTTTTTAATTTCACTAATGTCCGTAGAAGCCCAACTAAAATCAGGTTTTAAAGTATTTAATGTATTTAAGCCAGATTCTTGTAATTGGTAATCAAATCTTTCAAGCACCGATATTTTATCAAATTCTTCTTTATTTTTTTCTGATGGTAGTGTTGTAATTGAACTAGACCAAACTATTTTGTCAGCTTTTGGAAAAAGAATATTTTTATAAAAGTTAGTTCTTGATGAGTTTTGAAGATCAAAAACTTTAGAGAAGTTGTGCTTCTTTAATTCTCGCATTAAAAAATATAAATAAATTAAATTATATCTAGGTAATCTCTTATCCAAAATCACTTCATGAACAAAAGGATTTTTCTTAAATAAATCAAAGTAAGGTTTGGTTGTAAGCAGAAATATATGATCATTTTTATGGTTTTCAGATATATCTTGAATTGCACCACTTGCTTGAGCTATATCTCCTAGTGAACCATGTTTAATTATTAAAATATTAGACATATTTATAACAAGATAGCACAGTATTAGATTTTATGAATAAAATTATAGTAGAAGTTTCAATTGGAGAACTTTTAGACAAAATTTCAATTTTAGAGATTAAACAGGAAAAAATAAAAGATCCTGAAAAGTTAAAATTTATCAACAACGAACACTCTATTCTTAAAGATCAACTAAAAAAAAATATTAAGTCTGACGACAAACTCAATAATCTTTATCAGTCGTTAAAAGAAATTAATGCTAAGCTTTGGGTTATTGAAGATGACAAGAGACAATGTGAAAAAGATAAGAATTTTGGAGAAAAATTTATCAAACTTTCAAGAGATGTCCATTTCTTTAACGATGATCGTGCAAAAATTAAATTGGAGATTAACAATCACACAGGATCAGTAATCAAAGAAATTAAAGAGTACACTAATTATTAGATGGGACTTCATTTTTCAAAAGAAGAATTCAAATCAAGAAAATCTAAAGTTTTAAATTCAATGAAAGAGCAAAGTATAGATGCTCTTTTAATGTTTAGACAAGAATCTATGTATTGGTTAACTGGTTATGACACCTTTGGATATGTTTTTTTCCAAACATTAATCTTAGATAAAAATGGAAATATAATACTCCTTACTAGAGCTCCTGATTTAAGGCAGGCTCAAAATACGTCTAATATAGAAGATATCAGAATTTGGGTCGATAAAGACGGATCAAACCCAACTGATGATCTTAAAATTATTTTAGAAGAGTTAAACCTTAAAGGAAAAAAATTAGGA
This sequence comes from uncultured Pelagibacteraceae bacterium, assembly GCA_902617715.1. Classification (GTDB taxonomy): domain Bacteria; phylum Pseudomonadota; class Alphaproteobacteria; order Pelagibacterales; family Pelagibacteraceae; genus Pelagibacter. The sequence continues at coordinate 48,026 of CACMXS010000010.1, forward strand.
GTTGAATATGAAGCTTATGGTTTAACTGGGCGTAATGCACTTCGACTTAATAAATCTTTAGAAAATTATTGTAGTGTAGAAGATAAATCAGACTTAATAACAAAGTTAAGAGTAGTTAAATCTGAAGAAGAAATTGTTTATGTAAAAAAAGCTGCTGAGCTTGCTGATAAAGCTTTAGATGAAGTATGGAAACATGCAAAAGCAGGTGTAAGTGAGTCTAAGATATTAGCTGAAATGAATCGCGTTATATTTGAAGGAGGTGGAGATTATCCTGCGAATGAATTTATTATTGGTTCAGGAAAAAATTCTCTTCTTTGTCGTTATCAAGCAGAAAAACAAATTTTAAAAAATCAAGATCAATTAACTGTGGAATGGGCTGGAACTTATAGACATTATCATTCAGCGATGTTTAGAACTATTCCGATTGGAAAAGCTGATCCAAAACATCATAAAATGCATGAAGCTTGTGTTGAAGCATTAAAAAATTGTGAAAATAAATTAATACCAGGAAATAAAATTGGAGAAGTATTCGATATACACGCAAAAACTTTTGATGATCTGGGTTTTAATAAAGCTAGAATGAATGCGTGTGGTTATTCTTTAGGTACAACTTTCTCTCCAAATTGGATGGATTGGCCTATGTTATACACTGAAAATCCATACATAATTGAACCAGGTAATGTTTTCTTTATGCATATGATTTTAATGGATTCAGAAAATCAATTAGCAATGAACTTAGGTGAAACTTATATAGTTACTGAAAAAGGCAATGAAAGACTGGGTAAACAAAAATTAGATTTAGTTATTCTTTAGTTAAAGCTGTATTTTTTTTCTAAAAATTTAATCACATTATGGATTATAAAAGTCATAAATAAATAAATACCACCAGCTACAATAAATACTTCAATTGGTTTAAAAGTTGTAGAAATTATATATTTTGCAACACCAGTTAAATCCATCAACGTAACTGTGCTTGCTAAAGATGTACCTTTCATCATCAAAATTATTTCATTTCCGTATGCTGGAAGTGATTGTCTAATAGCTATTGGAATTTGTATTTTATAAAAAATAATCTTACTAGATATGCCTAGGCTTTGACCAGCTTCAATGATACCTGGTTTAATTGTTTGAAATGCTGATCTTAAAATTTCAGATGTGTAAGCACCAGTGTTTAATGAGAAGGCAATAATTGCACACCAATAAGGTTCTTTTAAAATCACCCATAAAAAAGTTGATCTCAAATATTCAATTTGACCTAATCCAAAATAAATAATGAATATCTGTACTAGAAGTGGAGTGCC